>NZ_JBFFOH010000012.1:0-39428 GCF_041562805.1 Sulfurovum sp.
GATCTCTGTACAAGTTACATTACCTTGAACAATGTCATTTAAAAATGCTGCTTTGATGTAAGCTGCATCATCCACACCTGCTGGGATCTTGTTTTCAAAAAGGTCTATAGCATACGCTGCATCTGCAACTGGTGATGCTTTTAACAACTCTACAAGTTCTGCAGTTTGATCTGCGGTTAATACGAGTGGTGGTACACCTAACTCTGCACGCTCAGCTGTGTGAGCTTTATATTCTTCTAATAAGGCCATATATGGGTCTCCTAATAATTTGATATTTAGCATATTACACCTAATAAATCGTACAATAATCGCAATTTTGTATATATTCAGTAATTTTGATCACTAAAATATATTTACGCCTTTTTATCTGTAAGTATCATCTTGGATAGAATAAAATGAATTGCATTTAAAAATAAATTAGCCAAATAGCGGATATGCAGTAAAATTTCAAAATATTCCTACCTATAAAATACATACCTAAAAGAATTTGGATCTGATAAATAATAAGGATAAGTACTAAGGATTCAAACCTAATAACACCTTAAAAATCTTGAATTTCCACTATGAGTACTAATGTAATAAGAAAAATTTCATACTACGCCAAAACAGATCACATTTACTAATTCCAGGTAAATACCAATAAATAATCTATAAAAGTATATAAAAAAAATCTTATTCAAGAAAACGATTGATATACGACTATTTTATTTTATATTTACGATAATAATTTATCTCAAATTATCATTAAAGGTAATTGTGAACTATAAAATATTAAGGATTTTTTATGTCAAATGAACTTCTTTTAGCATCTTCCGTGTTTATACTCATAGGTATTCTTTTATCAGCGCTTTTTATGCTGACAAAATATCTGGGACCTTCTCAAAAAGAGGGTATCAACAAAAATACTGTTTATGAAAGTGGTGTGAGTAACCCTGTAGGTGGCACAAACATCAAGTTTAGCATTAAATTTTACATTGTTGCCATTCTCTTTGTGATCTTTGATGTGGAGATCATTTTTATGTTTCCATGGGCCGTCAATGTAAGAGAACTAGGCTACCTCGGATTAGGAGAGATGTTTACATTTATGGCTCTTCTATTTGCAGGTTTAATTTATATCTATAAGAAAAAGGCATTATTATGGGATTAGAAGAAGAGCTTTCTCTTGGTGACTCTGTATTGGTTACCAAACTGGATACAGCAGTCAACTGGGCTAGGTCATACTCAATGTGGCCTATGGTATTTGGAACAGCATGTTGTGGTATAGAATTTATGTCTGTTGCCGCATCTAAGCATGATATATCTAGATTTGGAGCAGAAGTAGTTCGTTTTTCTCCACGACAAGCAGACCTTTTAGTGGTAGCTGGAACTATCAGTTATAAACAAGCACCCATACTTAAGAAGATATATGATCAGATGCCTGAACCTAAATGGGTTATCTCTATGGGAGCTTGTGCTTGTAGTGGTGGATTTTATGACAACTACACAACGGTTCAAGGTATTGATGAAATTATACCTGTTGATGAATATATTGCAGGGTGTCCACCTAGACCAGAAGCTTTTTTTGAATCGCTCATGAGAATTCAGGAAAAGTCCAAAGATGAAAGACTTTCTCAAAAAAATCGCCAACATAACAGTGGTTTTAAAGGTTTCTTAGATGCATAATAAAGTTCATGAAGTATCTTTCGAAAAATTAAGAGAGACCATTATAGCACTTAAGGAAAATGAAGATTTTTCCATGTTGCTTGATATTACAGCTACAGACTATCTGAACTATCCAGACCATGACCAGGCGCGATTTGCTGTGGTCTATATTTTACGTGATAGCACTTTTAAAAATGAGATATTAGTTAAAACCATGGTCGATGATAGTACTTTAACATTGCCAACGATCAGTGATATTTATGAGGCAGCTAATTGGGGTGAGAGAGAGGTTTTTGATCAGTATGGAATTATTTTTGAAGGACATCCTAATCTAAAAAGAATACTGAATCATCATCAATTTAAGGGCCATCCACTAAGAAAAGACTATGAGATCACCGATCGACACATCTGTACCCAGACAGAAGATCTTATGGATGAAATGCGTCCTCTTTTAAAAGAAAAAGGGTTTGAAGAAGATGAAGTCATGCTTCTGAATGTAGGACCTTCACATCCTGCTTCTCATGGAACAATACGAAACCTTTTGGCAATGGAGGGGGAGACAATAGTGACGGCAGTCACAGAAATAGGATACCTTCATAGAGGCTTTGAAAAAGCATGTGAAACACATAATTATAATCAAATTATTCCCTACACTGATAGACTAAACTACTGTTCTGCGATTTTAAACAATATAGGCTTTTGTAAAACTATTGAAGAGATGTTAGATGTTGAAATACCTGACAGAGCTAAGTTTATACGTGTGATCATTGGGGAACTTAGCCGTATTATGGATCATGCTGTTTGTAATGCAGCTAATTGTGTCGATTTAGGTGGATTGACCAACTTTTGGTATATCTTTAATCCAAGGGATGAAGCCTATGAAGTACTCTCTAAATTGACAGGTGCCAGACTTACCAACTCCTACACACGTATTGGTGGGTTAAGTTATGATCTATATGAAGGTTTTGCAGAAGAACTTGAATCAGTACTACGATCAACAGAAAAATCTATTGATGATGCACTTTCACTGATCGCTCGTAACAAAATCTTTTTAGATCGAACTCAGGATGTGGGAGTCATTAAACAAGATTTTGCCATTAATTCCGGAATAACTGGTCCAAATCTTCGTGCTACAGGTATAGCTTCTGATATGAGAAAAGATAAACCCTATTATTATTATGATAGTTTTGATTTTGATGTGGTCGTAGGAAGTCATGGCGATATCTATGATCGAATGATGGTACGTTTTGAAGAGATGATCCAGAGTATTAGTATTATTAGACAAGCTATGAAGCTTATGCCTGATGGTGCTATCATCACTGACAATAGAGCCATTTCCCTGCCTCCTAAAGATCAGGTTTACGGTTCTATTGAGGGAATGATGAATCAGTTTAAGCTGGTCTTTGAAGGGGTTAAGGTACCAAAAGGCGAGTATTACTCTGCCACAGAGGCAGCTAATGGTGAACTTGGGTTTTATGTAGTAAGTGATGGTTCAGGAACACCACATAAAGTTAAGTGTAGACCACCCTGCTTCTATGCCTTAGGTGCTTACTCAAAAATTATTGAAAATACGATGCTTGCAGATGCTGTTGTCACTATGGCAAGTATGAATTTTATTGCAGGGGAGTTTGACAGATAATGAAAACCTTTACACTTACACCCGAAAACAAAGAAAAATTTGAAAAGCTTTCAAAGCGTTATCCTAAAATTGATTCTATGATGTTACCAACCTTATGGTTAGTACAGGAACAAGAGGGCTGGATCAGTCCAGAAGCTATGATTGCTGTTGCAGAACTACTCTCTACTACACCTATACGTGTCTATGAAGTCGTAACATTTTACACCATGTACAATACTAAACCTATAGGCACACACCATATTGAGGTATGCAAAACAACCTCGTGTATGCTATGTGGAAGCAAGGAAATCATTTCTTACCTTGAAGAGACTCTGGATATTAAACCTGGAGAGACAAGTAAGGATGGCCAATTTACCCTTTCGGTGGTTGAGTGTCTAGGTTCATGTGGTGGTGCACCTATGTTGGCATTCAATGGAGATTACGTAGAGAACCTTACGATAGAAAAAGTAAAAACCTTACTAGAGGAGTCTTCAGATGATAACTAAAATTGTGAGTAAGAAATTTGACATTCCCGAGTCTTATAAACTTGAAGTTGCACAAAAAAATGGTGCTTATGGTTCATTAAAAAGACTATTTACCATGACACCTGATGAAGTGATTACAGAGGTTGATAAGTCAAAGCTAAGAGGAAAAGGTGGTGGAGGTGCTTTATGTGGTCCAAAATGGAGATACATGCCAACCAATGACCCACGTCCTGCCTACCTTATTGTGAATGCAGATGAGAGTGAACCTGGGACTTTTAAAGATAGAGAAGTGATGGATAAAGACCCTCATCTACTCATTGAGGGGATTATCTGTTCTTCGTATGCTATGAATATTCATACTGCCTACATCTACATTCGAGGTGAATACAAATGGCTTGCAGATAGACTAAACACTGCTATTGATGAAGCTTACGAAGCTGGTATTATTGGTGAAACACTGATGAATGGTGCATGTGATTTCAAATTAGACATTGTTGTGCATCGTGGAGCAGGAGCCTATATATGTGGTGAAAAATCTGCATTAATTGAATCCCTTGAAGGGAAAAGAGGCCACCCGAGACTTAAACCCCATCAAAAAGAGTGTGAGTGGTACTTTGGTAATCCTGCAACGGTTAACAATGTAGAAACTATCGCTTCTGTACCACATATTATAGAAAATGGCTATGAGGGTTATACCCAATATGGTACAGAAAAATCACCCGGAACTATGCTCTTTGCCCTAAGTGGTCCGGTAAAAAACCCTGGGGTCTATGAATTAGCATATGGTCTAAAGATGATAGATGTCATCAATACTTTAGGTGGAGGAATGAAAGAGGGGAAAAAACTCAAGGCCGTCATTCCAGGAGGAGTCTCCTGCCCTATTTTAACTAGAGAAGAAGCAGAAAATGCAGTCCTTGATTATGAATCTATGTGGGATATAGGTTCTACTTTAGGTACTGGGGGTATGGTCATTATTGATGAAGATGCTTGTATGGTAGAAGTAGCTAAAAATATTATTGAGTTTTATCACCATGAATCATGTGGACAGTGTACACCTTGTAGAGAAGGAACAGGCTGGATAGATAAAATACTTCATGATGTGGTAACACAACAAGGTAAACTTAGCGATATTCAAACCATTAGTGATGTCTGTAATACCCTGAACGGTAAAACTATTTGTGTTTTTGCTCCTGCCGTTGCTGATATTATCGGGAGTATTGTTGTGAAATTTAAAGATGAATTTGAAGCCTATATATTAGGCGGACAAGCAATAAGTAGCAAGGAGTTATAGATGAGTGATATCGTCAACATAATTATAAATGGTAAAGAAGTAGAAGCTATAGAAGGCTCAGTACTGATAGATTACTTATTTAAAGAAAACATAGACATCCCACACTTCTGTTATCACCCTGCTTTGGGAACAGATGGAAACTGTAGAATGTGCATGGTTGAGATCGAGGGTTCCAAACGTCCTCAAATCTCTTGTGACACTCCTGTAAAAGCGGGAATGGTGGTGCGTACTCAAGGTGAAAATATTGAGAAAGTACGTCGTGACATTTTAGAATTAGAGCTTATTAACCACCCTGTAGATTGTCCTACTTGTGATCAAGCAGGAGAGTGTAAACTTCAAGATTACTATATGGAAGGTGGTTTTTATGAGAGTCGTCTGGAAGCAGAAAATAAAAATCATGCCAAAAAAGCTGTAGATCTTGGTAAAAATGTCATGCTTGACCAAGAGAGATGTGTTTTATGTACACGTTGCTCCAGGTTTACAGATGAAATAACACACACAAATGAATTGGGTATTTTTTCAAGATCAGACCATTCAGTTATAAGTACCTTCCCAGGTAAAGAACTTGAGAGCGACTATTCTATGAATGTGGTTGATCTCTGTCCCGTGGGTGCATTGACAAGTAAAGATTTTAGATTTAATCAACGTGTATGGTTTTTAGAAACGTTTGAGGCGATCTGTAGTGGTTGTTCCAAAGGCTGTAATATCTATGTTGACCACAAAAAAGAAAAGTACAAAGATGATCAGATCTTTAGATTTAGACCTAGAGAAAACCTTGATGTCAATGGTTATTTTATCTGTGATGATGGAAGACTGAGCTATAAAGATGAAAATGACAAAAGGATAAGTGATGCCTTCATCAGCCAAGAGATTGTTTCTACAAAAGAAGCCGTAACAAACATAGCAAATCTACTTCATACACATTCAAGTGATATACTCTTACTCGTCTCTCCATTTTTATCTAATGAAGAGTTAGCAATGTTTAAAGATTATGCCAAAAACAATGGAGCTGCATTGTCAGGATACTCACCTCAATACAATGATAAAACATTTGCTGATGATATGTTACGTACTTCTGATAGATCTCCAAATCGTGCAGGAATGAAAGCCCTTGGGATCAGTGAGGGTAAAAAGCAATTTGAAGAACTACTCTCTCAAAAAAAGATCGTTGTTATTGTTGAAAATAATTATTTTGAAGATAAGCAGGACCTTCTTGAGAGAAAAGAAGTAATCTTACTTAGTTCAAACGATACAACACTAGTAGAGTCTGCCAATATTGTACTTCCTATTGCTTCATTTTTAGAAAAAGATGGAAGCTATACCAACATTGATGAAGTGACTCAACACATCAAAAGTACCATGCGGAAAAATGCTCCGGCAGGAACATTGATCTCACTTTGGCAAGAGATAGAGTCACTATCTCAGGAGGAGGCATAATGGAATTTACTGCTGTCGTTGTTATTTTAATTAATATACTCCTTGCTGTCAATTTAGCTGTTGGAACCACCCCTATTATGGTTTGGTGGGAACGTAGGGTCTCGGGATTTATGCAAGATAGATCTGGACCCAACCGTGCACACATTGGAGGTATTCGCTTAGGTGGATTAGTACAAAGTGTTGCAGATATGCTGAAACTCGCTTTTAAAGAAGATTTTATTCCTTCTTTTATTAAGTATAAATTCTTCTTTGTTATAGCACCTGTCATCATGTTTTTATGCTCCTTTTTGACTGTTGGTGTTATTCCTTTTGCTGATAGACTGGAGATTGATGGGGTCTCATATACTATGCAGGCACTGCCTATTGATCTAGGTATCTTATGGTTTCTAGCTTTTGCGGGATTAAGTGTCTATGGTATTGTTTTAGGAGGATATGCAAGTACCAGTAAATTTGGGATCTTAAGCTCCATTCGTGCCATTGCACAGGTCATCTCTTATGAAGCTTCAATGGGTCTTGCCATTATCTCGATGCTTATCGTCTATGGTTCGGTGAACTTAAGTGATATCGCCGCCTATCAGGGGGGATTACTTTTTGGGTTTATCCCAGCTTGGGGTGTGGTGATGCAACCTTTGGCTGCACTCATCTTTATTGTCACTGCACTTGCAGAAACAAACCGAGCCCCTTTTGACTTAGCAGAGGGAGAGAGTGAGCTTGTAGCAGGATATCATACCGAATATTCTGCGATGCGATTTGGTCTTTTCCAAGTAAGTGAATTTGCAGCGATGAGTGCTGCAAGTGCTTTAATTGTCACTCTTTTCTTTGGAGGCTATCAAATCCCTTGGCTCAATACCCAAGCACTCCATCAGCATATAGATATACTGATTGCTGCCTCCATGATTATTTTGCCATTGATCATTTATGTTTTTACAAAATGGATCAAAAAAAATAATAGTTGGGTAGATTCTAATGATCCAAGAGACAAAGAGTCTAAAATACTTATACGTATATTTTGGGGAATTACCATAGTCGTTATCGCTATTTTGGGTCTACTGCTTATATCTGGATTAAGTAGCAACGGTATCCATATCGCTACAGCCATGGTGCAGGTATCTACTTTTTTAATTAAGTTTTTCCTAATGAACTTCTTTTTTGTATGGATACGTTGGACACTCTTACGATTCCGATACGATCAACTACAACTATTAGGGTGGAAAGTCCTTCTACCTTTAGCGTTGTTAAACATAGTTATCACAGCCACCTATGTGCTTGTGCTAGGAGATTAAGATGGGTATAAAAGTTGTTAAAAGACATGGAGATACGTTAAGGGACAAACTCTACATTCCTGCTATTTTTTCAGGGATGAAGACAACCATGCGACATTTCATTACAAACATTAGAGATACTTCTCAATTAACCACAAAGTCTTATCCTGAGGTACAACCTACAGATATTACAGACCGATATAGAGGTGTCCACCGGCTCACCAAAAGAGAAGACGATAGCGTGAAGTGTGTGGCGTGTTATATGTGTGCAACAGCATGCCCTGCAGATTGTATTTTTATTGAGGCAACGGAGAGAACAGATGGTATAGATGAGAAGATGCCTGCAATATTTAACATCGATCTACTTGAGTGTGTATTTTGTGGATATTGTGTTGAAGCTTGTCCTTGTGATGCGATTCGTATGGATACAGGTATTTTCTCTTTTGTTGGTGACAAAAGAGAAGATTTTGTTATTACCAAAGATACGCTTCTCTCTCATACCAGATCAAAGGAGTTTAATGATGATTGATATTTTCTTTGTAGCATTTGCTATTTTATCTATAGTTGGAGCTATGACTATGATAACAGTAAAAGAACCTATGTACGCCACTTTAGGACTTTTAATTTCTATTTTATCCATAGGTGGACTATTTGCGCTTTTAAGTGCCTCATTTTTGTTTATGGTTCAGATCATTGTTTATGCGGGTGCTGTCTTGACACTCTTTTTATTTTTACTTATGTTCCTGAATATTAAAAAAGAAGATTTACCCGATGAACCTAAAAAATATCTTTTGATCACCCTGGGTGCTGCATTTATGATCCCTATCAACTTATTGATATTTAAAGCCCTTTCAGATCTACCGAACATACAAATGACATTAGTAGAATCAGATTTTGGGACAATAAAAGCGCTTGGAATGCAACTCTACACTGAGTGGCTACTCCCCTTTGAGCTTATCTCTATTTTACTCTTGGTTGCCCTTATCGGTGTGATCGTTTTAGTCAAACAAAAATCAAAAAAGGAGATCAAAAGATGACAACACTTTTAGGATATGGCACTATTGCGATCATACTCTTTTCCATAGGTGTGATCGGTGTAGTGGCAAGAAGAAATATTTTTGTGATCTATATGTCTATTGAACTGATGCTCAATGCTGTTAATTTACTGCTTGTAGTCTTTTCAAAATTACATTCGAACATGGATGGACAGATCATTGCTATGATCATCATTGCTATTGCAGCTGCTGAAGCTGCAATCTTTCTAACCGTTATGATTCTTCTTTTTAGATCAAAAGGTTCTCTTGACAGCGACTTATTTATTAAACTTAGACCGGAGATCAACAGATGAATACTTCACTTTTAATATGGATTATTTTATTTCCTTTGTTGGGTGCTTTACTCAATGGAGGATTCTATATCTATCACATTAAGATCAAAAAAGTGCCTGAGATACTTTTTGCAATCATCGGAACGGTATTCCCTTTCTTAGCTTTTGTCTTTACTTTTATCCTTTTTATGGATATGAATCAAAATGCTACTGTCTATTCACAACACCTCTTTATGTGGTTAGACTTAGATAAACTTACTATTCCTATGCAACTTTTAGGCGATAATCTTTCTATCTTTATGTCTCTTTTTGTTACTTTTGTGGGTACACTCATTCATCTCTATGCAGTAGCTTACATGAAAAATGATGAGGGATTTGGTAAGTTTTTTGCTTACTTCAATCTCTTTCTTGCATCGATGTTACTGCTTGTACTTGCTGATAACCCTATAATCCTTTTTATTGGTTGGGAAGGTGTAGGAGTCTGTTCTTACCTACTCATCTCTTTTTATTATAAAACCAAAGAGAATGTGGTTGCAGGTAATAAAGCATTTATTGTCAATAGAGTAGGAGATCTTGGATTTCTTCTAGGTGTCATTACACTTTTCTTCGCCCTAAATCAAACAGGGATCAGTTTTGGATCTATGCAAGAACATATCACTGAGGCTTCTGAACCTCTGTTGATACTTTCAGGTATTTTACTTTTTGTGGGTGCCATGGGTAAATCGGCACAGATCCCACTCTACACTTGGCTACCAGATGCGATGCTAGGGCCAACACCTATCTCTGCACTCATACATGCTGCCACCATGGTTACAGCAGGTGTTTATATGGTAGCCAGGTTTCATTTCCTCTATGAGAGTATCCCTGATGTAGGGCTGTTTATCGCCTATATTGGTGCATTCTCGGCACTCTTTGCTGCAATTATAGCTACCAGACAGACAGATATTAAAAAGATCCTTGCGTACTCAACCATGAGTCAACTGGGCTATATGTTCATAGCTGTTGGACTGGGACTTTACAGTTCAGGACTTTTTCATGTCTTTACCCATGCCTTTTTTAAAGCAATGCTCTTTATGGGTGCAGGTGGATTAATACTTGCCATACATCATGAACAAGATATATTTGAATTAGGTAAACATCGTATGAAATTGCCAATTATTTCTGTCACTTTTCTTATTGGTGTTATTGCAATATCCGGAATACCACCTTTTGCCGGCTTCTTTTCAAAAGATGCCATTTTAGCAGGTGCTTTTGCAAGTGAACATTATCTGATCTGGGGTATAGGACTTTTTACAGCATTTTTAACAGCCTTTTATATGTTTAGGCTTTATTTCATTCTTTTTGTTGCACCTAATCAGCATGAAAATGAACGGCATAATACACCATGGAGTATTGGCGTACCGCTTTTTGTACTCGCTATAGGTGCTATGTTCGCAGGTTTTGTTAATCTACCTGAGATATTTGGTGGAGAACATCAGCTTGACCATTGGCTTGCACAACTACACAGTCAACATAATACATTATCACACCAAACAGAGATCATACTCATTTTTGCAAGTGTTTCTGTTGCTCTCTTAGGAATGTTTGTTGCCTATAAACGATATGCTAACTTTGATCTGTCTAAGCGTGAGCATGAAGAAGGATTGATTTATAATAAATTTTACGTGGATGAAGTCTATAACGTTGTTTTTGTTAAGAGTGTGCAAAGGCTCTCTTCCTTTTTCAGTGATGTGCTGGATACTAAAATTATCGATGCCACACTCATGGGCTTGACCAGAGGTTTTGTTGCTTTTGGACGAGGATTAACATTTTTACAAAATGCAAATGTTCGATATTACGCATTTTACATGCTTATGGGTATGAGTGCGATCTCATACTACGTCTATACGAAACTGCAAGGAGTTTAAAATGAGTCCAGATATTTTATCATTTATTATATTTTTACCGGCGGTTGTAGCATTCATATTGATGATTACCACCAAAGAGGCCAACAGTGTACGAAACATTGCTTTTGTCACTACTATAATCATTTTGGGATTGGTATTAAAACTCTACCTTAATTTTGATCCGCAAGGGGGTATGCAATTTGTTACCAATAATGTATGGATCAAACAATATGGAATTCATTACAATATAGGTTTAGATGGTTTTTCATTAACCATTCTTATGCTTATTGCTTTACTCATTACCCCAGCATATCTTCTTTTATGGGAAGGTAGAACTAAAGGGTATTGGATCAATATGCTCTTGGTACAGACTGGGATCACTGGCGCCTTACTTTCTTTGGATATTGTACTTTTTTACTTTTTCTGGGAGACCATGCTTTTACCGATATTTTTAATCATGGGTATGTTTGGTACAGGAAACAAGATTTTTTCTACCCTTAAAGTGACTGTCTATACGATTGCAGGATCACTGCTCATGTTGATCGCCATTTTGTATTTGGGGACAGAATATTATAATGAATTTGGAACATGGTCTTTTTCCATCGATAGTTTTACACATATAAGCACCTTAAGTTACGAAGAAAAAGCTTGGCTCTTTATGGCATTTGCCACAGCATTTGCAATAAAGATACCCTTATTCCCTTTTCATACATGGATTACAGATACTTACAGTAATGCACCGACAGGTGCAGTCTTTATGCTCTCTGCAATTATGGCAAAACTTGGAGTTTATGCGATCGTAAGATTTCTTATACCTATTTTTCCAGAGATTTATAGTCAATTCTCTATCTTCTTTGTCTGTATTGGTATTTTTGGTCTTATCTATTTTGGTATTGCTGCATTGATGCAAAATGATATTAAAAGAATGTTCGCTTATGCTTCTGCATCTCATTTAAGTTTCATCACCGCAGGTGTTTTCTCACTCAATGCGTATGGAATGAGTGGTGCACTTTACCTTATTATTGCACATGCCATTGCGACAGGAGGCCTCTTTTTATTGATTGGAATACTTCATCAGGAAACAGGATTTAAAACGATAAGTAACCTGGGTGGTATTGCCAAGCAAGCACCTATTTTTACCGTTATCTTTGCTATTTTTCTTTTTTCAAATGTGGGACTTCCAGGAACCAGTGGGTTTACTTCAGAACTCTTAATTATCTTTGGTATCTATGAATTTCATCCTCTTTTGGGATATATTTCAGGTATTACCATACTTATTGCTGCTTCGTTTATGTTATGGATGTTTCAACGGGCCATTTTACAAGATAGAGAGACTGACAGTGGTAAAGACTTACCTATGAGGGATTTACATATCAAAGAGATAATAGCTTTGGTTCCATGGGTGATTTTGATCTTTATCATGGGACTTTACCCAGATTACTTCATTGATAAATTTGAACCGAGTGTACTTCACTATATTGCAGATATATTACCATCAGGGGTGGCTAAATGAATTCTCTTCTACTAATTTTACCTATGTTAAGTGTACTTATAGGTGCACTAGTTTTAATGTTTATGAGTATGTATGAAACATTTAAAATACGTCATTTTATCACAGTAAGTGTGATTGCACTACTCATTGCTGTCCTCTTTTCAGTAGGACATTTTGGAGACCTATACAGTGAAAAACTCTTCCCTATTATATTTGGAGACAGAATCCTATTTGACTCTTATGCCAACCTCTTTAGTGTCTTACTTCTTATAGGTACGATATTTATTATCCTTGTTGGAGAAAGCTACGCCAATAAAAAGACCTATCTTAAAGGCGAGTTTTACAGTATTATGCTTTTCTCTCTCTTTGGTATGATGCTTTTAGCACATTCCAATGAGCTGATCACTGCCTATATTGCTTTTGAGATCGCCTCTTTTTCAGTCTATATCATGGTTGGATTCAACAGTGAAGATGGTAGACGTGTTGAAGCTATGTTTAAATATTTGGTTCTAGGATCTTTTATTGGTGTATTCTTTCTCTTAGGGACAGCACTCATTTATGGTGCAACGGGTACAACAAACCTGACAGAAATTTCAATCTATATGCAGGAAAACCAAGAAAGTCTTTCCCTGATATATATTGGTTTAACGATGATACTCTTTACCTTTCTATTTAAAATTGCGGCCTTCCCTTTTCAATCATGGGTACTTGACGTATATAGAGGTTCACCTGTATTGATCACTGCCTATATGGCATCTGTCTTTAAGATCGCTATTTTTGCTCTTTTTTTACGTATCTACATCCAAGACTTCTCGATTATTCGTGAATTATGGGAGCCTATTTTTGAAACTCTCACTCTCTTGACTCTCCTTGTTGGTACATGGATGGCATTGACACAAACAGTCATAAAAAGAATGCTTGCAGCTTCTTCTATCGTACATACTGGATACCTTCTTCTTGCTTTCTTAGCACTTGGTGAGAGTGGTAAAGGGTCTTATGCTATTGTATTTTATCTCATTGCTTATCTCCTCTCAGCTATAGGGGCTTTTGGATTAATTTCTCATATTATTGCCCAAACAAAAGTCAAAGTAACGTATGATGATTTTAAAGGGTTGGCACATGAACGTCCCTACCTTGCTGCTATGATGACAATATTTCTTCTTTCTTTGGCTGGTATTCCATCGACCATTGGTTTTATGGGGAAATTTTATGTCTTTACAGAAGCAATCCAATCTGGTTATACACTTTTAGCCACCTTAGCTATTATGGCGACAATGGCATCCATTTATTACTATTTCAAGCTCATTGCAATGATGTATTTTTACTCAAGTGATAAAGAAATACCTCTACAGACCTTTGATGATAAACGTATTAGTACCTATGCAATTGGATTCCTAGGCTTGTTGATTATCTGGGGAGGTATAGGAAGTATTGTTGTATTTTTTGTACCTATCCCAAGTATCGATGAGATCTTGGTCATTACACAAACAGCCATTGCTTCACTTTTCATATGATACATACAGCGAACTTTAGATGATAATAGATCAATCATCTTTAGTTCCACGCTATCAAACTTATGTCTTTTTTAATTGGTGTCAGTTTCAATAAAACACGCTACAGGTTTTTGGAAAAAAGACGGTAGAAAACCTTATAAAGTTATATATTTAATAAGGTTTCTAATAAATACTTGATAATGTATCGATTAAAACTGTTGCTTCATTTTACTATGCTTCTTTGATGTGAGTTTCATGACTTGCCACTTATAATCAGAATCAAATCCATGTACGGTTCTATTCTCAAAAACGTTCTTACATGCCATCTCCATTATACTTTTAGTGGCTCCACTCTTTGCAAGTTCTGTAGCATCACTATATGGTATAGCATAGTTAATTCCTTCAATAATGCCTTTCAGATACGTATTTGTCAACATAGGCTTACTATCATTTGTTATGTCTTTGCATTCCTTCTTTACCGTTTTGTCTATATTGTTGATGGCATGTATAGGAGCACTTAAAGCTATTATCATTAATAAAGTTGAGAGTATATTCATCTAGTCATCCTTATATTTTCTTATAGTATATAATAACTATTATTAATTTTATTAGACATATAGAAATAAAAAATTGGGTATATTGCTAGTGAATTGAATTGTTATATTCAGAATGGAGAAGGGAAAAAGTACTGGGAATAAGAAGGATATAAAACTATAGATTATCACTTTCAAAAAAACATTTTAATGCTGATTAGGAACCTTATAAAATTATATATTTTATAAGGTTTTACCATTTTTACATAATATTTTTTAATCCTGCCATTCATGCCTATGTCGCATTTTTTCAGTTGTGAAGTAATCCTCAGCAAAATCCTCATTATCTGTATCCATCCAGCCAAAAAAATCATCTGTAAAGACTTTTTCATAACCCATCTCAACTAACAGATCATCAAGTACTTTATAATCTGTGCCTTTTTTCTTACTGTATTCTATCAGTGTTTGGGCATCCTCATTTTCAACACCGCTTACTGCAAGTGCAAATCTAATCTCATCAAACGTCATTTTTTCCTCATTTATATAATAAACGTTATAACACAAAAAAAGTTAAGCATTTTAGATGCCATGATTATGCGGATAGCATGGCTTCATATTACTTACTTATTCTACCTCCAAGGGTACTCTTTCAGATTAATTTTCTGTATTCTCTGGGGGAGGTACAAATCCGGATTCTTCTTGTCCCCCTATAAATGGTGGTTCATCATTAGTTTCAGATACAGCATAGTCATAACATTGATCTGCTAGTGCCTGACATTGGTCTATACATGCGTTAGGAAAGGAATCTTCACATTTTTCTGAACATGTATTATAGTGTTCATCACATTGAGCGATAGGAGATAGTTCTTCTAACTCCGCCGTATTTGGCATCTCTTCTGCCATAGAAGAGACTGTTAACATTGAAAACAGCAATGCTGTTAAAAAAGGTTTTTTGAACATAAGGGTTCAATCCTCCATTTAAGTATATAACCTTAGAAAATATCTTGAGATACAGACTAACTGGTTACAGCATTTATATAGGTACGCATCGTTTTGCGACCGACCAACTCAAGCCGATTTTATTTGTCTATCCGCAATTCGAATTATATTCTATAATTTGGATTTTTGAGCTAAAAATAAACTTAATTTAAATCAAAGTTTATTACCGTAATAGTTCGTCCTCTCGTAACAGTTCGTCCTCTATAGAAACTAAAATACTCTCATCTGCCTTCAGATCTATCAGACTTTCACTCTTATGTGTATACAGCTCTCTCATAATTAACTTCATTGCCTCAATACGTGCTTTGTGCTTATCATCAGAACGAATAATATGCCATGGAGACTCTGGTGTATGGGTCCTTTCAAGCATATGTATCTTTTTCTGGCTAAAATCATCCCACATTGCCTGTGCCTGCATATCTATTTCACTTAGTTTCCATTGACGAAGAGGATCAGTACGACGTCTTTCAAAACGTTCATTTTGCACTTCTTTTGATACACTCAAATAAATTTTAATAAGGTGTGTACCATGCTTGATAAATGAATCTTCAAAAGGGATCACAGTATCTAAGAAAAGTTCATACTCCTCTTGAGTACAGAACTCGAAAACGGGTTCCACCATAGCTCTATTGTACCAACTCCGATCAAAAAGGACCATCTCTCCACCTCGAGGAAAGTGTTTGATATATTTTTGAAAATACCATTGTGATTTCTCTTCATCCGTAGGTCTTCCAAGTGCAACTGTACGACAATGTTTCGGATTAAGATACTGAGCGATACTCCCTATAAGACTTCCTTTACCTGCAGCATCTCTTCCCTCAAAAAGAATAACTGCTTTTTGGGATCTCGCTTCCAGTTGCGTAAGCAACTTGATGAGTTCCGCCTGATACACTTCCAGCTCTTTCATTTTTGCATAATAAACATCAGCCTCATTTTGACGATGGCGAAGTGTATCATTCTCTGCTCGAAGCTTCATTATAGTTTCTTGATTCATTTCATTTTCCATTATTGTAAATCTCTATCATTTTTTATATTTTTGTTTCATCTTCAAGTGGTATTTCCATCAGACTTTCATGATGAAATGGCTCCATACGTTCTTCTGCTCTTTCAAGATCATCTAAAGCTGCTATATGGAAAATTGCATCCCCTTCATGAATAAGCGGGATCTGTGTCTTTCCAATGATTATACCATTAAAGGGAGCGATGATCTCAACCCCTTCATCTTCAAACATTTGTTCGATCCTTGCGATTGGATCACCTTTTTCAACAATATCCCCCAAATTCTTAAGTGTTTGTATCATACCACTCTCCTGAGCACGGATCCATGTACTCTCTTTAGATAAAGAAGGTTTCTTGGTTCGATGACCTTTTCTAGTAACCTTAGGAAGCATTTCATTGGCTCTAAGTACATTAATGATCCCTTTGACTCCGATCTTTATGGATTTTTCATCCAGTCTCAATGCCTCTCCTGCTTCATAAAGTAAAATAGGGATACCTTGGTCCTGTGCCACGGCACGTAGTGATCCATCACGGAGTGTAGAGTGTAATACTACTGGTGCTTCAAATGCAAGTGCAAGCCTCAAGGTATACTCATTTTCTATATTGGTTCTCACCTGCGGAAGATTATCTTTGTGTATACTCGCCGTATGCAAATCAATACCAAGGTCACATTTTGAAACGATCTCATCAAAAAAAGTTTTTGCCACACGTGAAGCGAGTGAGCCTTTGGATGATCCTGGAAAGTTTCGATTAAGATCACGTCTGTCTGGCAGATAACGCGTCAGATTTATCGTTCCATAAATATTAACTACCGGAACCAAAATAAGTGTTCCTTTAAGTTTATCGAGTAAATGAATCTGTCTTAAGCGTCGGATAATTTCAATACCATTTAATTCATCTCCATGAATCGCAGCAGAAATGAAAACAATGGGACCCGCTCTCTTACCGCGAATCACATGCACTGTCAAAGATGTTGGAGTGCCATAGAAACCTGGCAAGTCTATCTCCACCTGTCTCTTTGTACCTCTTAATATCTCTACTCCCCCCAGAACAAAAGACTTATCATCCACTTTATGCTCCAATATTGTCTTTTCTGCGACGACGTTTTCTATTATCATCCAAAGGTGAAATACTGGACTCAATATAATTCATGATCTTGCCTGCTATGTCAATACCCGTAGCCTTTTCTATCCCTTCAAGTCCAGGTGAAGAATTAACTTCCATAACCAATGGACCACGATCAGAAGGAATCATATCTACACCGCACACACCTAGACCCATCGCTTTAGCTGCAGCCAATGCAGTGGACTTTTCTTTTCTATTGAGTTTATAAGCGGCTGCACTTCCTCCCTGATGAAGATTGGAACGGAAGTCCCCTTCTGCACCTTGTCTTCTCATTGCTCCAACCACTTCGCCATTGACAACAAACGCCCGTATGTCTGCCCCACCTGCTTCTTTAATGAACTCTTGTACCAAAAGGTTTACATCCATGCCATAAAAAGCATCCAAAACGGACTGTGCGGCTTTTTGTGTCTCAGCCAATACAACACCAACCCCTTGGGTTCCTTCAAGAATTTTAAGTACCAACGGTGTCCCTCCAATAAGCTTGATGACATCTTTAGCGTTTGCCTTGTTCGATGCAAAAACGGTTTTGGGCATATCTACATCTTGTCTTGAAAGTACTTGAAGGCTTCTGAGCTTATCTCTTGATCTTGCAATCGCAAGATTCCCTGCTACACTGTAGGCACCCATGATCTCAAAGTGACGTACCATTGCCGTACCGAAAAAAGTACGACTTGCTCCAATACGAGGAATAATAGCATCAGGAACAGGAAGGAGTTCTCCGTCATAAATAACTGCCAACTCACCCTTCATGATCTCGATACTGCACATTAAATAATCAATCACACGAATATTCCAGCCTTTAGCCTCACCTGCTTCTACCAATCTTTGTGTTGAGTAAAGACTTGGATTTCTTGAAAGTATATAAACAGTCATCTATTTTTCCTTTTTTGTTATATATTTGTGGGATACATCTATCAGATAATGATGTGCAAGAAAACGTCTTCCTATCAGCATAGGATATTTCATATTCTCACGATTGGTCAACGATATTTCTGCTTCATAGCTTTTGCAGCCCAACTTAATTGAGGATTTTATAAAAATTCTCTCTTCACTTTTGCCATTTGAACTTTTGACTCTTTTAATTTTGAATATAGGCAATGTAATCTTTTTTCCATGATAAGCCTCATGCACTTCATCGTGCAGTAAAAAAGTAACTGTTTCACCTTCAACCTCGATATCATCACAATGTATTGAGCAGGAATCTGCTCCAGTATCAATCTTGGCATCTAAACCAAATAGTTCAATCTCCGGTAAGTCTACTGATTCAATATATCCGATTACTTCCATCTTTTTCCTTCTTATTTATTATACTCTTCTTTCTTCTAAATAAAGTGTTTCAAGTACCTTTATCGCATCTATTACCGCAGCCATAGAGACTGTTTCACTTGTAGTATGGTATCCTGTAGTAGGCAATTGAAAGGTTGTTCCTTGGATAGTTCCTTCACTTGCATTCACCAAACGGCCCATCTCAGTACTCCCCAAAGAAAAAGGTGCATTGTTTTGGGCTACACGCTCCTCATTCAGTGCTTCTATATATTGATCTTTATACCCGTATTTAATCGACAGATCATCACAAATATCTGTGATCTTTTGACTTAAAGGTGATGTAAACTTCGCATTTGCATCTCTATTTCGTAGTACGATGTGCTGCACATCAGCACTTTCTCTATCTGGATATGGACTTGTATCGAGTACCAAAAGTTCATCCGTACAAATATCCCTTCCCCTAAACCATTCTAAAAGAAAACGCCAGCTTTTCCCCGCTTCTTCTTCTGCAGTAAAGAAAGCTCTTCCCTGATATCCTCTTTCATATAAAAAAAGAATGATAGCAGCACTTAGCACATTGTCTAATTGTGCGGATAGATGACCCTCTTCATAACTCAAAGTATCTACAAATGCTACAGGAGTTCCTGCGTATAAATGCTCCAAGCCTTCCACATTGAAAAGCAGGTTTCCTCTGCGTTCACAGAAATAGGCATTGTCGATCTTCCCCAAACCAATATAAGAGCCAGACCAAGGGTTATAGGCCTGAACACGCTGATGGATAAAACGTTCTATAATGTCTCTATACGTTTTTTCCGCTACAGAATCTCCCGTAAGGTCCCCTCTGTTCTGTGCCGTAAAGGCAGCATACTGAAACTCATTTGGACCCGTACATATCAAACCGTGACGATCTATATGCGCAGAGATCATTCCACTATCTGGATCATTTCCTTCAGCAACCAAAACACCTTCATGTAGTGTAGTTTGGATACCTATCTCTTCAAGTTCTCTTTTCAAAGAAAGAAAAAAAGAATGCTCCGCTCCAACCACTGAGGGTGTACGGATAAGCTGCTTGAGAATATCAAGAAAACGACTCATCTCTGTTGAGTCCCCAACCGTTTCGCTAATGTGTTTTAAAAAAATTTCCTTAAACATTTTCGTACTACTTTCTTCTGTAAATATTTAGCACTAATATTATATCTTTAGTTTATCATAAAATAAGCTACTTATATTAAGATTTTTATTGAGTTGAAAATACTTATATTTAGGAGATGCTTCTTATCATATCTTTTATCAATATGGCTTGTAGTGTATTTTATTGGATTTTAGAATTATTTTTGGAACTGACAATTGGTATTTTGAGTTCAAAAGTACCATTACTGGTACCTTTGATTGTTGTGCACTATTAAGTAATACTAAATTTGTTCATATCACTTCACTATAATTACAACGATGTGTCATCAGCGACTATATCATCCATTACTTTGGCCAAGTCTTTAGCTAATTCTTTATAGCTTCTTCCCATTTTAAGTAATTTTTCTTGGCTTCTTTTTCCTCTAATAGCTAGTTCTTCTTTAGGAATAGTCATAATTTTATTAAGATTATCGGAAACACTGTCAACATCAAAACTACTGAAATATGCTTCATCTTCATCAAAAACAGAGTGATTTTTTTCATTATCTACCATGAGTGAAGGTAAACCACAACTAGAATAGTGAATTACCTTGTTGGCAATGACAGTATTATGAAAAATATTTGATGGCAAGAGTGCAATACCCACATCATTCTGACTAATAATATCTCTTAAGTTCTCTAGTGTATGTATACCTTCATGTAACGTGATCTTATCTTTAAACTTTGGGTAAAGTGCTAGAAGAGTACGAATGTAACCTTTATGTGAAACCACTATATCTAAGTGCCAATTTGTAAAATTCACCCTCTCAAAAGCATCGAGAACGACATCAAATTCTCTTAACGGATCCATAGTTCCAACATTGATAAAATGTACTATGTCACCCTCAGTCGGCGTGTTCTCTCGTAGCTTTTCAGGATCAAGTCCAATAAACATTGGAAAACTTTTAGCCTTAATTTTTGGGAAAAAATGCTGTTGAGCTTCAGCAGAAGGAGGTAAAAAAAGATCGCACTCATTGGCTAACTTATCTCTTTTTTTAATTTTCATATTGTACTTTAACCAGTTATAAATTCCCTTAGGTGTCAGTGACTGACTTAGCTCTAAAGCATGATGTTGTTTAGGATATGATATTCTATACCCTACTTTATAGTTGTACTCTTCTTTGTGTTTGAGTACATTTTCAAGCACTTCCTTTTTATTACGTACAAGGATAAAATCATACTGTGTTAGATCATTACCTGTACTAAGATATTCAATGATCTTGTTCTGATATTTTTTAGGAATGATTAAATGGTTTCCAATTCTTTGATACGTATGTTTATAGCTGGTAATAAAAACAATATCAATTTCCCAATATTCTTTTATGTATTTATCAAACAAGGTAGAAATGGTTCCATTTGAGCTGTACTGTTCTTGGTCTGTTATAAAAAGCATTTTATTCATTGTCATTTTCCTCCACTAAATCTTTATTAAAAGCATCTATATCAAATATTTTACCCAAATACTCACATATCAGTTCTACATCTCTTTGGGCATTTCCCAAGCATGAAGTAGCACCGGGAGAAGGAGTCATATTGAAAATAATTCCCTCTCCCGTATTGATAGTGGCTTCTCCCAACATCAACTTTTGATTTTCTTTGTCCAAGATCTGCCCACGTACACCACCAAAACCTTTAGCGTACTCTATATCTTCCACTTTTAGTGAGGGTATGATCTTTCTAGCATCTTTTAAAAAGGCACGCTTACCAAAGTAAGGCACTTCAAAAAGAAAGTTTCGCAAAATATAGCTACGTATATCGCTATCTTTCAAAAGGTCATAAAATATTTTTACAACATTAATATCTAACTTTAAAGTCTTAAAAAAATCTATATACGTACCTGGTTTAAAACGCTCAAGCTTAGGCAAGACTAACGCAGTAGGACCAAATCGTGTAGCACCGTCTAAAGTAACATCAGGATCACCATGCAAAGCAGCAAAAGGAAGTTTAGGGTTTTGCACCATATAAACTTTACCATTGAGCATAGCCCTATCTGACTTATAAAAACTTCCTGCCATTGGAAGTTGCCCGTAGCCAAGACCATATCCCATTTTATGTGCTAAAAATAGGCTGTGTGCTCCTGCATCTACAACAACCATTTTTGACTTGTATACCTTTTTATCTGTAGTATAAAGATGAAAAATGTCATCTATTTTTTCAATCTTATCTACTTGAGAATTGAAAAAAATATCCGTTTGGATCTCTGTACTATTTTTGGCATTTTCTATAAAAGTATCACTTACTGCTTTAAAGTTCACTGTAGTGTATTGATTTTTAGCTCCCATACCGACAATCTCTTCATCACGCCCTTTTCCGTTGGCATCAACAATCAAATTTGGTTCGATCTCTTCTAGAGTTGCTTTGTCGTAAAGTTCAAGATAAGGGTAAAGTGATTTAAACTCTTCATAACGGTTTTTGATAAAACGACATTCACTATAACCTATACCAATGGCCATTTTTTGATGCTTGAACATCATTTGATCTTCATAGCCATATTGTAAACAGTACTTCTCTACCATTTTGGCTGTTCGTTTTACTTTTTTAGCTTTGTCTAACGTATAGTTAGTCTCAATGTCCCCACAGTGTATCGTTTGAGAGTTGGCTGTAGCATTGGAATTGAGTGTCGCAACCTCTTCATATTTTTCTAACAGTGCAATTTTTGTTAAATCGGTATATTGACTCAACTCATAAAAGAGAGCTGCCCCGGAAATACCACCTCCAACAATAATTACTTCATAAGTATCATTTTCATTCATTTTATTTACATCCCTTTATAAAGTTGTCTAGGTCTAACTATTTTTGATTGTTTGTCTTCTTTTGATTCAACCCATTGAGTGATCCATCCAACTGTTCTTCCAATCACAAAGATGGCAGTAAACATTTCTTTTGGAATTCTAAGCGCAGTTAAAATCACTCCTGAATAAAAATCTATGTTTGGATAGAGATTACGTTTCACAAAATACTCATCAGCTAAAGCTATTTCTTCAATTTTAGAAGCAATTTGCATCAAACGAGAATCTAACTTCAACTCCTCTTTCAGTTGATCCTGTAACCCTTTTAAAACTCTAGCACGTGGATCAAAGTTTTTATAAACTCTATGCCCAAACCCCATAAGTTTAAATGAATCATTAGGATCTTTGGCTTTAGCGATAAATGCATCAACATTTTCTACAGAACCTATCATCTCCAGTTGTGCAATGACTGATTCATTGGCACCACCATGTGCCCTTCCCCATAACGCATTAATACCTGAAGAGATAGCTACATAAGGATGTGCTCCTGTTGACGCTACACCTCTTACCACTGTAGTAGAAGCATTCTGTTCATGATCAGCATGAAGTGTAAAGATACTGTCTAAAGCACGTATCTCAACATCTGTGATCTGCTCGGGTCCTTCTTTAGTCACTTTCATGCGACTATGAGGATAGGCACGCATCATAAATAAAAAGTTTTCGGTAAAACTTAGATTAACATCAGGCTGAACACAAGGATAGCCGATGTAGTTTCGATATGCCATGGCAGCGATAGTAGGCATTTTTGCCAATATACGATACACCATTTCATTATACTCATCTTGATGACTAAGATCAAGATGTTCAAAGTGAAACGATGCCAATGCAGTAACAGCTGCAGAAAGTGAAGACATAGGATGTGCATTATGAGGGAAAGCATTAAAAAGATCTGATAGATCGTCATTTAAAAAAGAGCGATGACGAAGTTCTAAGTCGAACTCTACCAACTCCTCTTCTGTAGGTAAGTTTTTATGCAGTAAAAGATAACATACTTCGAGATAATTATGTTTAGTTGCTAAGGTTTCAATGTCAATCCCTCTATAAGTCAGCTCTCCTTTTTCTCCATCGATAAATGTGATCTCAGAAGTACATGAAGCTGTAGAAGTTAAACCTACATCATAAGTAAATAGTCCCGAATCTTTATAAAAAGATCGAATATCCACAACATATGGTCCTTTGTTCGCCTTCAAAATATCATAAGTATATTCTTTTTTCTCTCCATCTATCTCTAGTATGATGGTCGCTTTATTTTTATTTGACATTGTTCATCCTTTTATTATTATACTCTGTTCCAGGTAGTTTTGAAGCGGTTACGCAAGATTGTGCATATTTACGAATAAGAAAGAGTTTTGACTCAAATGTGGCTAAAAGTTCTAAACTTTTGGAAACAATTGCATGAGAATCTTTACCTTTTATGTGTGCAACAAATCCTACTCCACAAGCATCATGTTCAAATTCCGGATAATATAAACCTTCTTGAGAGGGATAGCACTTTAATTGCATAATTTTTACCTGTGTATTAGTTTTAGTTAATTAAGACTATCAAAGTAAAATCGTGAAAAAATCGCACTCTATACTATGCAAAATATTTTATAGTTTTTCTCTAATATAGTCATCAATATCATCACGTATTACTTCTCTTACATTGCGAGGTTTTTTATTTTCATCAATAATGACAAAAGTAAATATGGCATTGGTAACTGAATATTCTTCATGTGTTTCTCTACATTTTATCTGTACATCAACATCCACTTTAACTGAAGTATTTCCAATAGCTATTATTTCTGTATATATAGTAAAGATCGCACCACTGTAAACAGGGCGTATAAAATTCATATCACTGACTGCCACAGTCACAGCAGGCGAGATAAGTATGTCTTCTATAGCAATAGAAGCTGCTTTATCCATTTTTCCCATAAGCCAACCACCAAAGACTGTACCTGCATGGTTTAGATCTGTTGGGAATACCCGTCCTCTTAATGATATTACTTTCATATTATCCTCTTTCTTGCTATTATATTTTCTACTTTCTTTTCTCAAAAAGCATCATTACAAGGGTGGTCTAATCCTTTTCTGTAGCATTCCAAAACACGTTCAGGAGTAGCACGTTCACATTCATAAAGTTTAAGAATTTGTCGTGTAAAATTGATAGGATACTCTACAAAATGACCTTCATCTTTATTATAATATTCTTCCAATAAATCATGCATCTCTTGATAGACAGCAGGATTTTCTTCTTTTAGACGTTCTAATTTTTCAGCAGCCAAAAGAAGCGTTTCATTATTGAATTCTCCTCTGGTTGTCATTTTCTTACGCTCTTCTACATAGTCTACCAAGCTTTTTTGATTTCGTATATACTCTGAAAATAGTTCAATAAGTGTCATTCAAAACCTCCTAATCTTGGACGAACGATCAGTTCAGTGACTGCACATATATTTGATAAATAGTCCTCACTGTTTTGCACCTTTAAAAGGCCCTTTTCTTTATAGAATGATTGGATCTCTAGTAAATTCATTTTATCAATATCCTCTTTCTCTTTTACTAAAGTATGATCCAGTCGTTCTTCTCTTATGTCATCCTTGGCTTCCAGTTTAAGAACCAAAGCCAATTCTATATCTTCATCTTCTTTTAACTTTACATCCATAGCATACATATCTTCGGTTGTCTGAGGAAAACCATCAAGTAATACACCTTTTGTCTTGAATTCCCCTACTTCCTTAAAAATGGTATCGATCGATTTCCCCTCTGTATCATAATAACTTAAACACTCCGAATGCCTATCACATAAATAGCGTGCATTTTTTGTGCGTCCTGTACCTTCAAGTCCTGTGATTAAAAATAGTTTTTTCATCAAATCAACCTCTCTTTTTTTATTTTATATAGATTGTATGTTTACGTTTTCATACAACTACCATCATTTCAACTTTATATAGTATCTATATGATATTTATAATATATTATCAGATGATATTCGCAAAATATTCGCAGGATAAAAATATATTTATAATAAAAAACTATGAATATTTATTTATTATATTTTAAGAGTGAAGGAGGTTAAAACATGAAGCTTAATTTTGTATTTATAGGTATTATGCAGTGTGATGATCTAGAGAAACAGAGAGAAGAAACTCTCCCCACTTCTGGATAAAAACTAAGAATTATTATCGATTTTTAAGTTCTTCAATTTGAGTCAAAAGATGTGCATCAATATTGTTCACAACAACCTCTATATCATCTTCTGCATTGATTATTTTTAAAAGATGCTCTTTGTTGTAGTATTGTTCAATTTCATCAATTGACTCTTTGTAAGCATCCATCTCATGGGTAAAGATCTCTTCACTTCTACCTGTCGATAAAAAACGTTCTCTTGCCAAATCCTCATTTACTTGAAGTTCTATAACAGAAATAAGTTCAATTTTATCGTGTGTAAAAAGATAATCACCAAAATAAGCTAACTGCTTTTGTTTTCCAGGAAATCCAGAGAGAAGTACAATTTCAGTCGGAGCATTTGCAATAGCATTAACAATAATATCAAGTACGATTTGTGTCGGAACCAGATCACCTTTATCAAAAAAACTTTTGGAGATCCTACCAATTGCTGTTCCTCGTTCTATCTCTTCTTTAATAAGCGAACCCGTAGAGTAGTTTGTAATTTCATTCTTATGTTTTTCAGAGATCAATCTTGCATCAGTTGTTTTTCCACATCCAGGGCTACCTATGAGTAAAATGAGCTTCTTTGGCATTTTTATTCCTTTATTTATCTTTGTAAATTGTAACATAGGGCAGCATAAAATAAAATTTTATTTTATGCTGTTTATAGTTCCTTTTTTAAAACCTGTACTCATAAGTGAGTGTACGCCTACAGTATAAAGAACTACAATAGCTCTTTTCACCTATATATCCATTCACTTTAAATCCAAGATGACGATCTTTTTTATAGTGATGGGGATTTGATCACCATCAATTTTTCATTGCTCATCTCTTCCATAGAATGACCAATTCCGCCTAAACCAAGTCCTGAAGCTTTTGCACCGCCAAATGGCATCCAGTCAACCCTGAAGGCTGTATGATCATTAACCATAACAGCTGTGCCATTGAGTCGTTTTACCCCTTTAAGTGCAGTATCAATATTTTTTGTAAAGATAGCTGCCTGGAATGACACTTCTAAAGCGTTTGCACGGTTAAATGCCTCTTCAATATCATTATAACTATAAATACAAACCACTGGTCCAAACACTTCATGGGTAGAGACCTGAACATCATCGCTAGGATTAAGCAAAACTGTTGCTTCAAAGCATGAGTCAGAGATACGTTTACCTCCTGTAAGAACTTTTGCTCCAGAATCTACAGCTTCATTTACCCACTCTTCTATTCTGTTCACTTCATTATGATTAATAAGTGGTCCAACATCTGTATTTGGATCTAGTTGGTCACCTACTACTAAATTGGAAGCATATTCAGCTAATCTCGTAGAGACTTCATCAATAATACTTTCATGTACATATACACGTTGTACGGATACACAAACTTGACCGGCATGATAGAAACCACCTTTACCAATAGCAGGAATCAAATCATCAATATCAGCATCCGGCTCAATAATAACAGGAGCTACGCCACCGTGCTCTAAGGCAACACGTGTCCCATCAGCTACTTTTGAATTCAAATACCAACCCACAGAACCTGAACCGATGAATGTTAAGAAATTTACTTTAGGAGAAGTTGCTAAAAGCTCTCCACCTTTTCTATCACAAACTACAGCTTGAGCCCAACCATCAGGAAGTCCAGCCTCTTTTAGTATTTCTACAAGTTTAACTGCACTCATAGGTGTTTGAGTCGCAGGTTTAATTACTACCGGGCATCCTACAGCCAGTGCCGGTACAACTTGATGAACTGCAAGATTAAAAGGGTGATTAAATGCAGAAATAGCTGCACATACACCAATAGGTTCTTTAAATGTATACGCCATACGATTTGCAGAAGAGAGTGTATGCCCCATAGCTACCTCTTTCCCCTCATATTTACCCAACTCTTCAATGGCGATCTTTATACCATTAATGGCACGTTGTATCTCTACTTTAGAGTCTACATAAGGTTTTCCACCCTCACTTGCACAAAGGATCGTCAGTTCTTCGATTTGTGAAGACATGATCTCCATAGTTTTTTCTAAGATCTCTACACGTTTGTATTTAGGCAGATGATTTTTATGGTCAGCAAAAGTACGATGTGCAAGAGAGATCGCATCTTCTACTTCTTCATATGAGCTAAATGGTACATTTCCTACTACTTTTCCATCAAAAGGGGAAGTTACTTCTATTGTTTTCATTTTCAGTCCTTAATATTATTTTATTTTTACTCTATCGTGTATTAGTTCATTTAATATAGCATGATTTAACGAATAATCAACTGCAAGATCTATCAGATGAACACCTTTTGTATTCACACAATGTTCCAAGATCTCTTCAAAATCTTCACAGGAATCAGGTCTATACCCATTTGCACCATATGCTTCAGCATATTTTACAAAATCAGGGTTCTCCAAGTCAAGTCCATAATTCTCAAAACCCATTCCTTTCTGTTTCCACTTGATCATTCCGTAAGAATTGTCATTTAATATGATCACTGTAATATCAAGTCCTAACCTTATGGCTGTCTCTATCTCTTGAGAGTTCATCATAAAACCACCATCACCACATACGGTAACGACCTTTCTGTCCGGGTGTACCATTTTTGCAGCCATAGCAGAAGGAAGTCCTGCACCCATAGTGGCTAACGCATTATCAAGTAAAAGTGTGTTGGATTCGGCACAACGATAATTTCGTGCAAACCATATTTTATAGACACCATTGTCAAGTGTAAGAATATCAGAATCATCCAAAGTTTTTCGAATGCTTCTAACCGCTCTTTGTGGCAATATAGGGAAACGGGTATCTCCAAAATATTTAGCAAGTTTGTCTTTCACCGCACTGATCACCTGCATATCGACATCAAAGTCCCAATGTTCTTGTTTGGAAATAGCTGATGTGATCATAGACATATTTGTCGCAATATCACCTATCACATCCAATTGTGGGAAATAGGTATCATCCACGCTCGAAGGTAAGAAGTTAATATGAATTACTTTTGTGGCATCCGGATCATTGTGCATGAAAAATGGTGGTTTTTCAATCACATCATGCCCAACATTAATGATCAAATCTGCCTTATCAATAGCATCATGGATAAAATCATCTATAGAAAGTGCTGCTGTAGAGAGACAAAGTTTATGATTCTCATCAACCACACCCTTCCCCATTTGTGTTGAGAAAAAAGGAATACCTGTTTCATTGACAAAATCCGTAAGCACAGTACCAATACGGTTTCTGTTTGCACCTGCACCGATCAATAATAAAGGAGATTTGGCTTTCTCAATCATCTTCACAGCTTCATTTACACACTGTTTACCCGCCATTGGATAGCGTACAGTTTTCACAGGATAAATATTCTCTTCTACTTCCTCAGCGGCAATATCTTCAGGAAGTTCAAGGTGCACAGCACCCGGACGTTCTGTTGTCGCTATTTTAAAGGCATCTCTTACCATAGCCGGGATATTGTTACCATTGACTATCTGCTTTGCATATTTGGTCATAGGTCTCATCATATGTACAATATCTACAATTTGGAACCGTCCCTGTTTTGATTTTTTAATAGGTTTTTGCCCTGTGATCATCAACATTGGCATAGCTCCCAATTGTGCATAGGCTGCTGCAGTAGCAAAATTAGTCGCTCCTGGCCCTAATGTCGAAATACAGACACCCACTTTACCGGTCAACCTTCCATAAGTTGCTGCCATAAATCCAGCAGCTTGTTCATGACGTGTTAAAATCAATTTTATTTTTGACTTTCTTAATGACTCTAAAAAATCTAAATTTTCTTCTCCAGGAATACCAAAGATATACTCCACACCTTCATTTTCCAATACTTTTACCAATAAATCTGAAGCTTTCATGCTCGTCCTTTATATAATTTGTGCAATAGCCCTTAAGGCACTTATTTTGTCTCGAATCACGTTCTCTCTTTTTCCTATATACTCCATATTCTCTTTGTTGGTTTGTTGATGGGCATCCTTTAAGTGGTATAAATTTATCTGTATATCATGTTTTAGTGACGCATCATGACATGCTTCAAATACTTCCTTGACAAGCATTGATATTTCATCTTTTTTAGGGGTATAGATAGGAAATTTTGTCGGTTCTGTGTGATGTAAAAGCACAGATTCTTCTATCTTTTTCTCTAAAATATTAAGTGTTTTTGTAAATGCCTCAAGCAGTTCATATTCGATTTTAGTGTTGTATCTTTCAAATTGTAAGGATATGCTACTTTTAGTTTTATAAAGTTCCTCCTTATACTGTTTAAGTATATTTTCATCGATCTGCGCAGCAAAAAGTCGCAAATGTGAAAATTCCATACCAGAAGCAATTTCACGCTTTTTTTTGATCAACATATAACTCATCTGCCATTTTTTTATGGAAGAATAAAGTTTTTCAAAAAGCATATCAATACCATTTTCTATTTGTGCCTGTATCAATTTCATATCATCTACATGAACAAGAAGTTTATGCTTAAGTAGACTTTCTTTAGAAAAGAGTTCTCTATCTAACTTTTCTTTCTCTATCGTCGGATGTAAATAACTTTTTTTTGCATAAAGTCCTTTATGTATGAAACCTTCCTTCTCACTATATAGATATTGCTCTTTTTTCTCAATATGACTATAAACCATATAAGAAAGGTCCTCTATGATCTCACTATAATCTTCTTCAATATTTGAGAGATGTGAGTTACTTGTGTCTGCTAAGTTCTTAAATGCTGTATGAGATTCTTCTTCTGATTTTATTAAAATAAGAAGAAGTTGATTGTAAACTTCTATGATCAATTCATACTGTTCAATCAGTAAATCAATCATCTCATGTAACGTTTTTGCGATAGCAACTTTTTTCTTCTCTTTTGCAGAGGGGAGAATATCTCTTTGAATAAAATCAATCACTTCATTAATGTTAGAGGCTTCAAGTTTTTCATCTTCTAAACTATAGTTTTTACTGTTGATCTCCAAGACCTTTTCTTGATGTGCTTCAAAAAAAGCCAGATAACTGTCTTTGTCCTCATCGTTATACTGAGTAAATTGATGCAATACATTTAAAAAATGCCGTTTCTCTTTTTCTAAAAGTCTCTCTTTACGATTTGCTCTTCCTTCTAAAGCCAGCTTTGCCGATATAGGCGTTACCTGTACAAAATAGTGGTCAAATTTCTCCGCAACATACGCTTTGGTTTGAGCTATTTGCTCAGGGGTATATTTATCTTTTTGATTGAGTAAACAGATAGTCTTCTCTTTAAAAGCTTTCATATACTGTTCCAATGAGATAGCTTCAGAGTGTTTTCCTGCATTATCAATAAGTGAAAGCCAAATAATGCCTCCCACATCCTGTAGAACCTTATGAGTCGTTTGTGTGTCACGTTGGGACTGAGAATTTAACCCTGGTGTATCAACTAAAGAGATGGTCTTAAGTAGATCAAGCGGGGCATATAATGTTAGATATTTTATATCTTTGATCATACTTTTTCTTTGATCTAAATAACTATCCATCTCATTAATGGGTATAAAAACTTCTTTACCCGACAAATAGGTTACTTTCATCTCATAACGTTCTCCATAATTGATATAGGTAACCTTTGAAGTGACAGGAGTAATGCCGGTGGGCAAAATATCTTTTGAAAGCAATGCATTAAGAAAAGTTGATTTTCCTGATGAGAACTGCCCTACAATAGCTATCTCAATGGGATATTCAACACGTCGTATCTGCTTGTTCAAGACTTTTTTTAATTGTTCAGAGGGGAGAAAGTTCTCATCCAACAAAGCAGAAGCAACACGTTTAACATCACCTAAAAAACCTAATTCAAAATGTTGTTTTTCTTTCTGATACTGTTTAAATTCACTGATAAAGGGTTCTAAAGCTTTCATACTTCCAGCCTTTGTAAAATAAGGCTTAATTGCTCTTTACGAGAGAGCAGAGAAGAGATACTTTCTTGGAGGTGATCTTCTCTATGCTCAAATTGTTCTATATTTTCTTCAAGCATCTTCTCCTCATTTTTCTCTTCTGTCTCAATATGTTCAATGTGAGTATAAAAAAGTTGAAAGAATGCCTCGATGCGTTGTAAAGATTTATCATGGGCTTTATCTTTGATCTGCTCTACAATAGAGTCCATTTTCTCCGCTATCATCTCATTTAAATTGATGTGCAACACAGCAAACTCTTTAGGGTTGTTTTGCGAAATGAGTTGAAGTATACTCTGCGTAAGTGCCTGTGTTGAAAAAGTTAAAAAACCTTTATGAAAAGGTTCACTAAACTGTGCTTCAAACTCTGCTTTAAAAAAGTTCAAATGGCTATTCTTTAAAATTTCAAACCGTTTTTGACAACTTTCTATAAGTTTTTCATAACGTTTATTTAACTTATGTCCATAATCTCTTGTAATCTCTAAAATACCATCTTTGAGTGTTGTCTCAATAATAATTTTTGTCCGATTTTCATCAGGTTTATTTTTAGATTTTTGATACGTATATTGTACATCTGAAAAAAGACGTTGTGCTAAAAGAACTCTTAAATCTACGAACTCTTCATCTAAAAAAATCTCTAAACGTTCAACATAATCACATGTTGTCTGATGTAGATGCTTGATATCATTTTGTAATTCTTTCATCGCATGCTGACTCTTTTTTCGATGCGTTGCCAGACTCTCTTCCAATTCATCCCTGTTTTTAGAAAGTAAAGTGAGCTGATAGCTGTCTTTTACTTGTTGTTCTTCTATAAAGTAGCGTAGCTTTTCTTTGGATTTATGCAGGATCAATTTTGCTTTTAATGCCTCTTTGCCATAAAGCAATTCATGAAGATGCTGTTCGATCTCTAGTATACCTGTTGTTTCAAGTTGCTCTTTTTTTACTTCTTCTTGAAGTCGATACTCTAATGCATCTTTTGCTGAGACAGGAAGAAAATGTATGTTTTGAAGCACAAATGAAAGATGTGAAGATTTCCCTAAAGCTTCGAGCTGTGTTGAGAGAGAAGATTTCGTATAAGCGATAACCTCTTGCATCTCTGTTTTACTCACAGTATCAGCATGACTTATGACTACAAGAAGATGAGATATTTTTTGATACAAAAGAGCATCAATAATAAATTCTACATCTTTTTGTGTTGCACTTTGATTTACATTCATCAAATGGATCATCGCATCACATTCACTTAAGTACTCTTTACTTATCTCTTCTCTAAGCGTAACGGGATCATCCAGACCAGGAGTGTCAACTATCTCCACTCCTTCAGATAACAAAGGAGACTTTTGATAGAGTTTAACTGATTTAACAAGTTTATAATGTGCATCTGTAGAAGCTGTCGCGGAAGTAAACTCACGCATCTGTTCGATACTGATACTTTGCCGATAGGACTCTTTGCGAATATACCTCTCAACCAAAGAGTCATTCTCAATCCTATTCGCTTTTGTAGCTATGATCTCTTCCCACTCTTTTGTATTCCAATAAGTAACATTCGCTGAGGCTTGCCCCTCTTTGATAATTGTAAGGTTTGCCGTCTCTGGTACCATGGAGTTACCTAAAATCTCTTTACCAAGTAGCGCATTTATGAGGGTTGACTTACCTGCATTCATAACCCCTGTTATCCCTACAGAAAATCGTTGAAATAAGAGATAATCTTCGATCTTTTTCAACGACTCTTTATCATTATCAGACAGGAATAACTCAGAAAGTTCTTTGATCGTTTCTTGAAACAACTCTTTACTTTCCAAAAAAGAGTTCTCTTCTATTTTGGTTTCTAATGTTTTATGTGGCTCTTTTGCTTTATGAAATAGAGAAAGAAGTTTTTGATAATTAACAAGATTAACAATCTCCTCATTATGCAAATATTCTATATCTTCAAGAATACGTCTATAATCATAGCTGGAGTTCTCGCTTGCAAGAAGTGCTAAAATGCTATTTTGCAAAGGATAGAGTTCTAAAATACTTGCAACAGGAGGATGATCCATCTTCCCTAAAAGGTCTTGAAAACTTTCCATATCAATCATTTTTGCAATATAGTTTTTACTAATTGAGAGAACAAGAGAGTATATACTATACTCATCTTGGTTTAACTCTCTGAATTTTGCAAAAGTAATATCTTGACTGTTCCTACCATGATAAAGTAGGAAATAGTTTTTAGAGACTTCTATCATAATGGCTTACTTGACCGAAACTAGCTTTCGTCTTAAATAGGCAATTTTATTTTGTAAAGGCAGGTGTTTCGGACAGTGGTCCTCACAACCGAGTAGAGACATACATCCAAACACACCATCATCATCACCGACAAGCTCATAGAAATCTTCATCAGTTCGTTGATCATGGGGATCCATTTGAAATCGTGCCACCCTGTTTAGGCCTACGGCACCCACAAAGTTAGGACGCATCAGTTTTGTAGCGCATGAAGCAACACAGAGACCACACTCAATACATCTATCAAGTTCAAAAACTTCTTCTGCAACTTTAGGTTCAACCTTCTCTTCCATTTTTGAGATATCAGTCTCTTTATTGGTGACTATCCATGACTCTACACGTTTTGACATCTCATCCATCCATTTACCGGTATTGACAGATAGATCTTTAATGAGCTCAAATGCCGGCATAGGAAGTAAAGTGATCTTTCCGTCTGGATAACTACTTGTAAGTGTTCTACAGGCAAGTACAGGTTTTCCATTAACAACCATACCGCAAGAGCCACAGATACCTGCACGACAAACAAAATCATAAGAAAGATCTGCATCCTGGTTTGCACGTATATTGTTGAGTGCAATAAAGAGTGTCATCCCCGGAGTTTCTTCCAGTTTATAGTCTACAAACTTTGCTTCATTCTCTTTATCCTGAGGGTCATATTTAAATATGGATACTGTTATTTCTCTATTTGTTTTACTCATAATCAATCACCTGCTCTTTCATTTTTCTCTTTATAGTTCATCGGTAGATCAAAGTCCATAAGTGCCGTTTGGATCTCATGTCTGTCTTTACCTTCTTCTTGCATTTTTTTAGTTAAATGATCAACTTCTTCTTGACGTTGAGCAGCATCTTCATGCTCAATGGTCATACCTTTTGCTCCATATCCTCTAAAGGCAGGTGGCATCTCCATAGTCTTTATATCTATCTCTTCATAGCTGATAGTTGGTTCTAAGTCTTCAGGATCATTCCATAACGTGAGTGTACGGTTTAACCAGTTTTCATCATCTCTTTTAAGATAATCTTCACGGTAGTGTGCCCCTCTTGACTCAGTTCTCTCTCTAGCCCCTTTGGCCACACAAAGTGCCAACTTTAACATTTTAGGAACGCGATATGCCTCTTCGAGTTCAGGATTACCATGCATTTTAGTGGAAGCTATTTTCACATTTTGACTCTTTTGAAGAAGTTCTTTTAACTCTTCTACTGCATCTGCCAGATTCACTCCATCTCTAAAAATACCCACTTTATCATCCATGATCTCCTGCATACGCTCTTTGATCTTAAAGATGTTTTCTGAACCCTGCTCTTTGACTAAGTTTTCAAGATAAGTCTGTTGTTCTTCAATACTTTTTCTAATCGTCGCGGTTGAGATCTCAACATCATTTTCCAAACAGAAATCAGCAAAATAGTTACCTATGATCATCCCTGCAACAACCGTTTCAGAAACAGAGTTTCCACCCAAACGGTTAAAACCATGCAAATCCCAACACGAAGCTTCTCCACAGGCAAATAAGCCTGCCATATTTTGTGATTCACCTGTTGCGTTCGTTCTGATCCCGCCCATAGAGTAGTGTTGCATCGGACGCACTGGCATCCAACCTTTTTCTCCCTCATCCGCAGGGTCGATCCCGTTAAAGACTTCACTGATCTCTTGCACATCACGAAGGTTTTTCTCAATATGCTCACGTCCCAAAATGGAAATATCCAACCATAAGTGGTCACCATAAGGAGAAGGTACACCTTTGCCGTTTCTAATGTGCTCCATCATTCTACGTGAAACAACATCCCTAGATGCCAACTCTTTTTTCTCTGGTTCATAATCCGGCATAAAACGGTGACCATCTATATCACGTAAAATACCGCCATCTCCACGGCACCCTTCTGTTAGAAGTATCCCAGAAGGAACAATAGGTGTAGGATGAAACTGTACAGCTTCCATGTTTCCTAGAGTTGCCACACCTGTCTCTAATGCCAAAGCTGCTCCGATCCCTTCACAGATCACAGCATTGGTGGTAGACTTATAGAGTCTTCCATAGCCGCCCGTAGCGATACAGGTTCCTTTTGAAACATATGCTTCAAGCTCCCCTGTGATCAGATCTCTGACCACTGCTCCATAACAACGATTGTTTTCATGAATAAGAGAGATCGCCTCTTTTCTATCTCGAACGTCCACATCATGTTTTAATGCTTCATTCGCAACAGAAAAGAGCATCGTATGCCCTGTTGCATCAGCTGTATAGCATGTTCTCCATTTTTTAGTACCACCAAAGTCCCGTGACATGATCAGTCCATGACGATCTTTTTCTTCAACGATAGTCGTTTGTTTCGCATTGATAATAGCTGTTCTTGCACCTTCTTGAACACGTGACCAAGGCACACCCCAGGCAGCCAATTCTCTAATTGCTTTAGGAGCAGTATGCACAAACATTCGTGCTACTTTCTGATCACACCCCCAGTCACTTCCTTTAACCGTGTCGGCAAAATGTAGATCTTCATTGTCACCGTCAGACATCTTTGAGTTTCCTAAAGAAGCTTGCATTCCACCTTGTGCTGCTGCACTGTGAGAACGTTTTACCGGTACCAAAGAAAGCACTATAGTATTTAAGCCTTTTGTCTGTGCTGCCACACTGGCACGTAACCCTGCCAAACCTCCACCAATAACCAAAGCATCACAATAATGTACTTTCATTATGCCACCTCCACTTTATCTATTTGATATACTGCTGCACTTGGCACATAACGCTCACCTGCTTTATCGGCATGTTCATACCCTATTTTCATATAAGCAAACAGTGTGGTGAAGCCTAAAATTAAAAAGAACCATGTCAAGATCTTTTTAATTTTCTTTAATTTCTTTCTATTCTCTTTTGGATTTTCTCCATCAAACCATCCCCACTTTACACAAAGTCTGTAAAGGCCGATAGTACCATGAAACTCAACAGCCAGTAAAAGTAAAATAAACAGCGGCCACATCCAATCTGACCAAATTCTATCAGCACTTGCATAAGGCCCAATATTATCAGCATTCGTCATAATAATGAAAATGTGAATAGACCCTAAGAAAAACATAGAAAAACCGGTAAAGGCCTGAATAAACCAAAGTTTTGTATCTTCATGGTTTAGATTGTTTGATGTTTCTTTGATGATCTTATATTGCTTGTAATTGGCAGGCAACTTACGCATACCTAACATAGCATGCCCTATAAATACAATAAAAATAAAAAGAGCCAAACCTGAAACCAGGATAGGTGCTCCTCCCTCAAATAAAAAGCTTCCTTCAAAAAACTTGGTCACTGCATACATAAAGTCTTTACTTATCAATATTGAAGAGACCATAAGCATATGTCCCCACATAAAAAGACCCAATATCAGTCCTGAAGCACTTTGGAAGTAATCCAACTTTGCAGGTATACGACTTTTTTTTCTACCTGTGTTGATGTCATTTGTAGTATTCATAATCATCCTCATTCATTAATTTTTTATACTATATATTATATGAATATTACACCTAAAAAATCGTACAATAATCGCAATTCATGTAAATATTCAGTAATTTTAATCTCTAAGATTTATTTACAATTTTTTATCTGTCAACATCGCGTCTACATAGTGTTTTAATGTATTACATTTAAAAAGAAATTATCCAAATAAAGAAAAATGCAATAGAATTTCAAAATATCCTGTAATTATTTGTCTTATGAAGTACTTGTATAGCTTTTTTCAGGTGTTGTATCATTTCCAATAAAATATACTAAGCTCAATAAAATAAGCTACAAGTTCCCATTACTTTCTTTTATAGTCTTCATTATAAAACCTCCTATATAGAATTTTATAAGGTTTTCTATTGAAGTGTACAGAGCTGTAGTCTGCAAACGTCACTACAGCGAATAAGGTTATAAAATATGTTAGATTATAAGGTTTTGGTTTTTGTAGAATGATGAATTATGGAAAGCATGGATTTATGCATTGCTTGTTTTGAGTAGATAGCCCACTGTTGAATTGTTTATTGTCTCAAAAGCTTTGTTACGTAATTTAACAAAATTACACAGTTATGAGCTTCACATTGCCTAAAGGTTGTTATGCAACAAATGTATTGAATGTTTTGAAAAGTGGCCAAACCTAAGCCTCATTAGCATTTATATATGAAAGAGAAAACTTTCCACACGTAATGGTGTATCTTATGTTATAATATTATTTAAAATAATAAAAGGAAAATAAAATGCTTGAAACTATTGCAATTATATTAATTGTCCTCTGGCTTGTAGGGCTCGTCAGTTCATATACTATGGGTGGATTTATTCATATCCTTCTGATCATCGCAATTGTGGTGATTTTAATTCGTGTTATTAAAGGTCGTCGCATATTTTAAAAAGAAAAACTTCTGTACCGAGTATAGTTTCTGTTTTCAGTTACCCAGTTCATACTCAGCTTGTACGGAATCCAAATTAAAAGGATATAAAATGAATACAATCAAAATGTTGGGGATCATACTAATCATAGCTGGTGCACTAGGTTTAGCATACAGCAGTTTTAGTTACACTAAGGATACAGAGGCTATCAAGGTGGGACCAATCGAGATGACAATAGAAGAAAAACAAACGGTAAATATTCCAGTTTGGGCTGGCGCTGGTGCCATAGTATTAGGTGGATTGATCTTGCTTTTTGGAAATAGACGAAACTAAATAGAGTATTTTAGTAAGTAGGTAGATTAGACGTTCATTTGATAGTTAGCAAAAATGAAATTAAAGACTGACTAAATAACTTACTCAAGATTTGATAATTAATAAAAATTAATGATATAATGAGTTAATCTAAACTAATAGGAGAATAATGATGAAAAATATAAACGTTAAAAAGATGTTAGTTGCTGTTTCAGTTGCAGGATTGATGTCAGGATGTGCTCAGATTGGCCCAAAAACAGAAAAAGGTGCTCTGATCGGAGCCGGTACTGGAGCAGTGGTTGGTGCTGTAAGTGGAGGTAATGTGCTCAAAAGTGCAGCAATCGGTACTGCTATAGGTGCTGGTGTTGGATATTACGAAGACACAAAATAGATAAACACCCTTTTAACAATCAGGAGAACTAGATTCTAATCCAAGTTCTCCGATCTAACGCATAATAGAATTACTCTACAATACAATCTACTTAAATTTTTAAATCAAATCTTTTTTATTGTGGGATAGAGCAGTACAGTTTAGTTTATACTCTCTTCATCCAGGATTCTGGTTCCTCTATATGACATATTCTTTTTATCTCTTGTTTTTATGGTGTTCTTACTTTCTTTCTCTATCTATTTTTTTCTATCTTATGCTTTTTACTGTTCATACCTAATC
>NZ_JBFFOH010000013.1:0-38096 GCF_041562805.1 Sulfurovum sp.
AATAAATGAACGACTCAAAGTTATTTATTTTTATAGAGCTCTTCAGGTAACTCAAAAGGATTGGTTTTAAATAATACTAAAAACCTTTTCCATAAAGAGTTTTTACCATTTCCATCTTTATAGGCATCATCATATTTTTTATATCGCTCTGATAACAATACATGACTATCTAATTTTGAATTTGCCTTTTGAAGATGCACAGGTTTGAAATCATTGCGCATCTAAAACCTTTTCTATCTCATTCATAGCATCTTCATTTTTAAGTCTAAATTTGATCTCAATACGTCTTGATGCATTTTTATCTTCTACACCATCTATGATAATAGCATCTTGGTATGCTCTACCAGAAGCTGTCATAAGCGGCTGAATATTATGTTCTTTAGTGAAGTCTAAAGTAAGTAGATATTCCATAACAGCAAGTGCACGTTTTTGCGAAAGATTCAAGTTATAAATGTATGAACCTACGCTGTCTGTATGTCCTTCAATGATAATTTTATCAAGATGTGGTTTTATTTCCGGATTAGTAACCAATGTACCTATATAGTCTTCAAATGCTTTTTCAAGCTCTACTTTGGCCTCAGGCTTCAATGCTGAATCTCCACTTCCAAATAGGATATTCGAGGCCAGTCTAAGTGATCCGGTCTTTTTATCAATATCGATCTTGTCACCCAATGCTGCTTTAAGTGCAGCCACAACCTGAAGCTTGATACCCGTCAAAGATTTTATCTTCGCTTTTTGTGCCTGAAGGTTTGCTACCAGTTCATCATACTTTGTTTTCTTTTCATCAATTGCATTCAAAAGGGTTAAGAGTTTTTCATCTTTTATTTTTACTGTGTCTTTTGCATCAGTCAACTGATTAGAAAGTATAAGTACTTTCCCTTCATAATCTTTTAAACTTTTTTGATTTTTCTCTATATCTTTTTTACTTTTCTCCAAAGCATCTTTATTTTTATCAAGTAAGTCTTGAACTAACACTATTTTATTGCTAAGGAGGTCTTGTTTGGCATTTGATTCAAGTAACATTTTATTAAGCTTTTCGATCTCAGAGACTTTAAGCTTGAACATTCTTTCATTTTCAGCCAAGATCATTTGATCTTTTGCAATACGTGCATTTTTAAGCTGAATCTCTTTCTCTGCTTCAGTTAATTTTATCTCATCTTCCGCGATACGTGAATTGTTAAGTGTAAGTAGTTTATCTTTCTCGATCAATTTCTTTTTATCTTCAGTAATACGTGCATTTTTGAGTTTAAGTAATCTCTCTTTCTCTGCCAATAGTTTTTCATTTTCAGTAAGATGACTGTCCTTTACACTCACAAGTGCTTTACTTTCTGCCAAACTGTCACTCAACTCACCTAACCTCTTTTCTTTTGCTTTAAGTGTCTCAGATAAATTGGTTAGCCTATCTTCTTTGTTGTGCAGGTCAGATTTTAGAATAACAGACTTTGATACAATAGCACCAATAAGTAAAATAAAAACAAAAAGTAATCCTGCCATCAAATCTGCATAAGAGATCCAGAAATTACTTTCTGCGTTCGTATTGTCTTTTCTAAACATATTCTTACTTTTCTTGCTGTTTTAATGTTGCCGTGTTTTCAAGTATCTGTTCATTTTGTTCAGAGATAATATGTGCAAAGCTAGCAAGTTTTTCTACTGCTTGACCCAGCTCTTCATCTATCTTCTCAAAAGTATGCTCTACTGAACTATCAAAATGTTCCATTGTTTTTTGAAGGTTTTGGGCATTTTCATTAAATCCTTGAATGTTTTTCTCCATAATTTCAACCGCATCTACACTCTTCTGTCTATTCTGTATATTCTCAAGTGTGTCACGTAGCTCAGAAGAGGCTTCCTGCATATGTACAGTCAACTTTGTAAAACTGTTCGTTGTGTCATGTATGATTGTTGTAAAGTTTTTAAGATACTGATCATTGAGTTCTTTAATAAAGTCCATATTAAATGTCTCTTTGAGTGTCTGAACGATCTGTTGGTCTTTCAGTTCACTTTGCATGTGTTGATGTTTAATGAGTTCAGATGTCTTCCAAACACGCTGACCATACAGTTTTTCCAGATCAAAGATCTGCTTATCTACTTTTGCAATACCTCTTTTTTCAAAGTATGTCCAGATAAGTGAAAGCATAATACCGTAGATAGAAGCATAGAATGCCGTACCTATACCTGAAAGAAGTATAGAGATTTCACGATCAAGTGAACTAAGATCTTTCACTGTAAAATCAGGCATAGACAATGCAATAGCGATAAATGTACCCAAAATACCCAGCATAGGAAAGACAGAAGGTGCCACTCGAGCGAAATTGTCATTACGAATATCCTGATAATATTCGGTCATAAAGTCTTTAATGTGCAGTGTAGATTTTGTTTTACCCATAATGGTCAATGCATTTTCACGTAATGCTGACTGTAAGTCCTCTTCCATAACGAAAAAAGAACCTTTCATATGACACACCGCATAATTTGCATTATGTTTTACAAAAAACACAAATACTACAAATATAAATGCAACTATTCCAAAAGTATGTGCCTCTACATTGATAGGAAATATACCAACATAAGCAAGCACCAATCCTACTAAAAAGAGAAAAGGTACAAGTAGTATTGCAAAAGAGTGTGAAGTACATGAAGCCGAATTTTGTCTGTCAAATTGTTGCATGAAGCATCCTGATAATATTAAATTAAAGCATTATATCCAAAAACTTTAAATGAAAGTATAGAGCGCCTCTGTAGGCATTTTTAGAAAAGTTTTGATGCATGTAAGAAGGTTTAAGAAACAGCTTTTAACTTAACTGTTTCATTTCCTATTTAACAGATCACTCCGCCGCCAATTAACTTGTCATCTTCATAAAATGCTGCTATCTGTCCTTTTGCCAATCCAAATACTGATTCCTGCAATACGACTTTTGCTCTGCCATCATTGATCACGACATGACAAGGTACAGCTTGTGTACGGTAACGTACTTTTACCATACAATCAAACTCTGTTAACTCTTTAAAAAGATTGATCTGTTTCACTTCAAATTCATTCTCTTCGAGTTTTTCTTTTGTTCCTACCACGATCTGATTTGTTTCAGGTTTGATATCAATAACAAAATGTGGGTCATGTGCACCATTGACAAAGAAACCTCTACGTTTCCCTATAGTGTAATGCATATATCCTTTATGAGTACCAACTACATTTCCTTCAGTATCTACAGTTTCACCAGGCATATCAATGTCCATATGTTTGGCCAATACTTCATCATATGTATTTTCCACAAAACATATCTCAGAGCTCTCTCTTTGTGTGGCAAAATCTTTAAGCACTTCTATATTGGCTGCATATGCTTTGACATCATCTTTAATCCATGTACCCAAAGGAAAGAGCAATCTAGGAAGTACTTCTTTCTTTACTTCACAGAGAAAATAACTCTGGTCTTTATTTGGGTCTTCCGCGGTATAGATGAACTCACCGTCACATCTAATATAATGACCTGTAGCGACATGATCTGCACCTATACTATCTGCAAACTCAACCATCTTTCCAAACTTGATAGTACGGTTACACATGACACAAGGATTAGGCGTAAGCCCTTCTTTATAACTCTCTACAAAATAATTATAGACATTATCATTAAACTCTTCACTCAAATCAAGAAAATGAACCTTTACCCCTAAATACTCACCTACTCTTTGTGCTTTCGTAAAATTTTCTTCATGATAGCCCGGCTTCTGATGAAGTTTCATATAGACACCCTCAACTTCATATCCCTCTTTTTGCAAGAGTATTGATGTCACTGTAGAGTCTACTCCTCCACTCATACCAACTAGTACTTTCTTCTTCATATCAATTCACTTTCTTTATTTGTATCGCTATCTCTTCATCAACATTAACCAAAGAGCCTTCTGCGATTATTTTACCTTCTACTTTAAGACTTACTTTTTCTAGATCTATATGTGTTATATCTATCGTAGACCCTAATTCCAACACTTTACTTTGTACTCTATTAAAAGAGACATTTAGAGTTTTATATTTTTTACTATCAGGCTGTTTTACAGTATCTTCTTCTAAAGATACAATTTCTGTACCATGTGTATTTCCTGTCTGTTTAAATAGTACATTGGCACAAATTGTATCCCCATCTATCAGTACTAATTCCAAGGTATCCAAACCTATAAGAAGCACATCATCTACACTTAACTTTTTAAGACTCTTACTACGAACCATCATCGGTGAAAATGCTAGATCATACGAAGGATAACACGTATGTTTTTGCATTATTCTAGCTAAGTGAAGTGCCTGAGTTTCACTCTTCATCCAAATCCCCGATAAACTGCTCTAAGAGATACTCTTTTGAAGCAACCATAAGATCATCAGGTACTTCTTGTCCCACTGAGAAATAACTCATAGGTAATTTGTATAATAACATAAAATTCAACAACGTTCCAAAATGCTTCGTCTCGTCAAATTTACTGATGATAACTGAGGCTGGATCCAAGAATGAGAAGTTCTTATAAAGATCATCCATATCTTCATATTTTACCGTAGCAGAGAAGACAAGATTCACTTCTATCTTTCTTGGTATGTCTGTTTGAACAAACTCAACAGTTTTAATGAATTTTTGCGTATCATAAGGAGACATACCTGCTGTATCTACCAGTATGATATCATAGTCCTCCAAAGCTTCTAATCCTGTAGTAAAATCTTCTACACTGTCTACAGTAATATGTTCAAGTTGCATGATATCGGCATAGTGTGCAAGTTGTTCAAAAGCTCCCACCTTATAACTGTCAAGGTTTAAAAGGGCTACTTTGTATGGTCTGTCCATCAAGTAGGCATAACGTGCAGCCAGTTTAGCTATAGTCGTTGTTTTACCTACACCTGTCGGACCTACGAGCATTATTATCTTAGGTTCATCCAATGTCTCTTTATATATTTCCAAGTTTTCATCTATCTCTTCAAGTAGATAGGAAACCAAAAGTGTGGCATCATCAAGAATATTGCTTCCCATTAATGACATTAAGACATCATCCAACCAAGGCTTTGCAATGCCTTTTTTCATGAAAAGTGTTTTCACCTTTTGCATGACACTTTCATCTTCTGAATCTAACATCTCCTCTCTCATCGAGGACAATTGTTTTTTTAATTCACCCAATTCTGCCAACAGTGCTTCAGCTTCTTCTTTTTCAGGATCACTATGTTCCGTAGAAATTTTACCAAAAGACTTTTCCATAAAAAGATCTTTTGGTACAGCAATCACTACTTCACAACGTAATTTACCATCTTCATATTTGATCTGTTTTGCTGAAATAAGTTCAACATTCTCTCCATACTTCTCCACAGCTTGTGCATATGCACTTTTGGGATCAGAAGCTACAAATGTTTCATTGACCATTGTATATTGCCTTTCATCATTGATAATGGGATCAATACAGACTCTCGCTCTCTCCAACCAGGATGAGGAAGTGTCAGTTCTTTTGTTTCCATTTTCACATTTTCATAAAATATTATATCTATATCTAACGTTCTAGGGCCGTCTTTAAAAAGACGTTTACGCCCAAAAACCTTTTCTACGCGTAATATGTAACGCAACAACGCCGTAGGGCTTAGAAACGTTTCTATCAGCAGTAAAGAGTTATAAAAGTCTCCCTGCTCTGTGTATCCAAAAGGAGGATTCTTCACTATGGGTGCTGTCTCTATGACATGTAGGAAGGAAGATCTTTTAAAATAGTGGAAAAGATGTTCAAAGCGACGTACTACATCACCAATATTCCCACCTATCCCAAGTAACACTCTATGACCACTTTTACTTAATAAAATAGAAGGAAAATCTTTTGTCTTAATTAAAGTATTTTTTGCATCTATCTTTTTTCTTATCATAGCATAACCTACAGGAGAACAGCTTTACCGTCTACCATCGCTACCATATCTTCTATACGAATACCAAACTCACCAGGAATGTATATCCCCGGTTCTATCGTGTACACCATCCCATCTTCAATAATTGTATCTGACTTCGTAGAGATATAAGGCATTTCATGAATATCCAACCCTACACCATGTCCGGTTGAGTGTACATAATACTCACCAAAACCAGCTTTAGTAACAATATCACGTGTAAGGGCATCCACTGTTTTCGCTTTCATTCCTGAACGTGCTTTGGCAATGGCATTATCATGTGCTTTAAGTACCGTATCATAGGCTTTTTGTATTTTTTTAGATTTAAAACTTTGGTTTGTATCGAACATAAAATATTTATCTGCCTGTACCGTACATGTACGGTCGGAACAATAACGTTTATATTTCAAACCGGCATCTACCAAAAGCAGATCATTTTTAGCCAATTTTGTCGATGTAGGCATAGCATGAGGTTTTGCAGCATTTGCATTGATAGCCACTATAGGATCAAAACTCAGGTCATACTTACCGAAGTCACCTAAAACACCCTTAGCCCTGTAGGTTAATGTGTATTCGTCTTCCCCAAAACCATTTTTACGAAACTCTTTAGCCAGTGCTTTAAAAGCTTTTGCACCAAGTTTTGCTGCTTTAGCTATGATCTTTAACTCTTCATCACTTTTAATGATACGCTTTTTATGCGAAAAATCGACCTGTGGGTCAAATATTACCTTGGATGTAGAACTCACACGATCAAAACCGTCTACACTCCACTCTTTTGGATCAAAGATCACTTTTTTGACTCTGGACTTTTGGAGTAAAGAGACTGCTTCAGCATAAAGATCACCATTGATAACAACTTTTGCACCTTTTACATTCTCAGTTGCATCGATCGTATAACGACTGTCTGTGATAAAAAATGCTTCACTTCCCAGTGAAAGATAGAGTGCATTATCACAACTGTATCCACATTCATAATAGATAGCATTTTCATCTTTGAGCATGTAGTTCATCGCTGACCTTTGATTTAGTTTTAAAAATGGGGTATCGCCCTCCTCTCGGAGGAGAGGAGAAGTATAGAATTATTTTTGCTGTGCTTGCATTTTTGCCTGGTGTTCTTTCATAGCTGCCACTTCTGTAAGTATCTGTGTCATACCAACCATAGCCAAGTGGTAACCAAATGGTCCCATACCTGTAATTTGACCTGCACATACAGGTGCTATAAATGATTTGTGTCTAAACTCTTCTCTTTGGTAAATGTTTGAGAGATGTACTTCAAGTGTAGGTATCTGCACTGCAGCAATAGCATCACGGATAGCGATAGATGTATGCGTATAAGCAGCAGGGTTAATAATGATACCATCCGCATCACCAATACACTCTTGGATACGGTCTACGATCTCACCCTCTAAGTTACTTTGAAAAAATTCGATCTCTGTTTTATTTTGGTCAGCAAATGCTTTCATTTGTGAATGGATATCTTCTAACTTCATCGGACCATAAACATTTTGTTCTCTAATTCCAAGCATATTGAGGTTTGGACCCTGGATAACTACTATTTTCATTTTCTACCTTGTTTATATTATTTGGGTATTATTCTATCTAAATTGTTTTAAGGATAGGTACGATGAACATAATAGTAGCCGACTATATCTACACACCGACAGGTTTTAAAAAAAATCTTGCCGTTGCTTTTACAGATCTGATCCAGGACATAGATTCTCTTGACGGATTAACCAAAAAGTATCCAGATGCAAAAGTCATCCAAACAGAGCCAAATTCCATACTCTACCCTGGCTTCATAAACACCCATGTACATTTGGAATTTTCAGCAAATAAAACATCTTTAGCCTATGGCTCTTTTAAACCTTGGCTTGACTCTGTCATAGAACACCGTGATGAACTTATAGGTGCATGTAACAACGAAATGATGCTAGATGAATGTACAAAGATGATGCGCTCGGGTATCACAACATTTGGGGCTATCTCAAGTTTTGGTAATGAACTTGAGATCTGTGAAAAAACCCCTCAGCGTGTCGTTTTTTTCAATGAACTCATAGGTTCAAATGCCATGTATGCAGATATGCTCTATGGTGACTTTCAAGAGCGTGTCAGAGCATCACAGTCATGTGAAGAGAGTTCTCGTATCATACCTGCTGTAGCGATACATTCTCCCTATTCTGTGCATCCTATAATTTTACAAAAAGCAGTAAATGTAGCCAAAAAACACAATATGCCCCTCAGTGCGCATTTTTTAGAATCTCAAGCAGAAAGAGAATGGCTAGAATCAAGTTCAGGTACACTCAAAGCATTCTTTCTCAAATACTTTAACAGTTCACAAACGGTTACGAATATCGAAGAATTTATGCATGCTTTTGACACTTATCCTACACACTTCACGCACTGTGTACAGGCAACAGAAGAAGAGTTAAACTATTTGGCCCAAAAAGGACACTCTGTTGCCCATTGTCCACGTTCCAATCGATACTTAGGATGTGGGAGACTTGCCATTGAAGATCTGCCTCTTCCTTTCACGGTCGCTACAGATGGTCTAAGCTCCAATGATTCACTCAATATATTTGATGAACTTAGAGCTGCGATCATGCTGCACAATGATATGCCCATCCAGGAACTATCCGAAAAACTACTACGTGCAGTGACTGGAGATGCCGCAGATATCTTAGGTTTAAACTGTGGTAAAATTGAAGTAGATAAACTTGCAGATTTTACAGTCGTCACACTGCCAGAAGAACCGAAAAGAACGGAAGAGTTAGCCCTCTGGACTATTTTACATACCAAAGAAGCTTCGGAAGTTTATATAGAAGGAGAAAAATATGTTTAGTACTATAGGAAAAGCGATCAAATGGATAGGTCAACACTTTTTAGGAATGCTTTTTTTACTCATTGCTTTTGTTGTCCTTATGCCCACTTCAACGACTGAACTAAGGCCTGCAAACCTACAAGAGATACAACTTGTAGGGCCGATCATGAATGCGGATGCCATACTCAAAGAGATAGAAGATATACAAAAAGACCCTAAGATAAAAGGTGTACTGCTCAACGTGAATTCACCAGGTGGTGCAGTTCCCCCTTCTATCGAAATAGCCTATGCTATCAAAGCATTGAAAGAGCATAAACCTGTTGTCGCATATGCTTCTGGAATTATGGCAAGTGGGAGTTACTATGCATCTATCTATGCAAATACTATTATTGTAAACCCTGGTTCTATCGTGGGGTCTATTGGTGTCATTATGGAAAGCGCCAATATAGAAGAGCTTATGAAAACCATTGGTATCGAAACACAGATAGTGAAACAAGGTACCTACAAAGAAGCCGGTACACCAACCAGAAAATGGACACCAGAAGAACGGGCAGAATTGGAAACACTTACCAAAGATACCTATGAACTGTTCGTCAAAGATGTTGCAGAAGCAAGAGCTTTAGACATTAATGATTCAAAAAATTATGCAGATGCACATATTTTTTCAGCCAAAAGAGCAAAAGATGCAGGACTTATAGACCGTGTTGGGGTCAAAAGTCAAGCTAAAGCAGAAGTTGAAAAACTCGCAAAGATCAAAGATCCTGTCTGGAAAGAAAAAGATAAGCTGGAGAGCTTTATGGAGCAGTTTGCAACTAAAGGTATGATGCAGTTACAAAGCTACTTTTATGGATTAAAAGCTTCTTTCTAATTACTGCAGATCAAAGAAAACTTTTTTCTTACCAATATCCAAACTTACCCTTCCCGAAGAGCGTTTCTTTGGGAAAGTGACCTTTAACGTATTTTGATCAAGGAAAGAGACTTTGATCCCTCCTCTTGACCTGTAACTCTGCATGATGTCTTTTTTTGAATTTGGCACTATATACAATACTGCTGTTGAACCTACGGGTACAGTCAATTTTGTCTTATTCTTAGTAATCCTATAGATCTTTTTTCCAGGCTTTGATGTTCTAAATGACCAACGTTTTCGTACCTTGTTCCCATCAGCAACAGCTTCAAATACAGCAGTGTATTTTGTATTAAACTCCAGCCTTTTCAATGGCATGAGTACAAACTCCATTTCTGTCAAAAGATGGTTATGATCATTTTTCTGTTGAAGTATCTTAGTCTCTTTGATCTCTTTTCCATTTGCATCATATAAAAGAAAAGATCTTAACTTTACATTTTTATAATAGGCAGGGTTCAACTGTACAGAAATAGGGAAACCACTCACTTTATAACCAGGCAGAGGGTCTGGAGATTCATTATAAAAAGCTGGCCATATGTTGTTTTGTTCAGCGTATGGATAGAGTATGATATCTCTATTTTTACGCCGGATTTCATCTTTTTTTTCTTCAAAAAGTGACTTAGGTATAACCTTCTCATTTTGTTTACAAATATTTTTCATATAATAGACACCACTTGCCATACTAAATGATTGTTTACATAGTTTAGAAATATAAGATGAGCCCAGATCATAGACATAAGCACGTTTTATTTTTCTTTTTTTCTCTATTGAAGATCCAGAAAAACCTATCTCATCCTTATCTAAATTCAGAAAAACAAGACGGTGGTAAATTGCAGAAAAAAGGTTGTCTATTGATTTTACATATCCTACTGTATTGATAGAAAGATTCTCCATCACATAGTTAGAAGAATACCCTGACTTTATAACTCTTTTAGAAGGTGTAGTACCGGTGAATGAAGATTTTCCTTTTTTCTGATAATGTCCATTCGTCTGGTTTTGTATGAGATATTTGGCGTGAGAAGTAGCCGCTTTTTCTAAAGCTTTATTGGTTTTAAGTTCGATAAGTCCGGCATGTACTCTAATAGTATTGAGGTATGCCAATCCATCTTTCTTACTATTGGCTTCAAGAGGAACCAACAAGAAAGATATAAGTATGAAAAAACGTAACACACAAACTACTTATACTGTAAATGCAGCTTGTAAAAAGTCCTCAGCGATAGAGTTAGGGTCTTCTAATCCTATAGAAACACGGATGAGACCTTCATGTACACCTAGAAATTCACGAGCTTCAGCATCGAAGTCACTGTAGATAGTACTTGTCATATGAAGTGCAAGGGTTCTATTATCTCCTATATTTGCTGTTTGAATAACAAGGTTCAGTTCGTTAAGAAAAGCAAATGCTCTCTCTTTTGTACCACAATCAATGCTCAAGAGTGGACCACAACCTTGTGCGAAGTCTGACATGTATCGTGCATGATCAGGACTTGAAGGCAATGAAGGGTGATTGACACTCACTCCTTCTGGTAATCTTTCATCAAGTAGGGCTGCTACTGTTTCAACACTTTTATTCACTCTTTCTACTCTGAGTGACAATGTTTCCAGTCCTACCATCGTCATAAATGATCCAAACGCATTTGCAGTCATACCAAAATCACGAATGGCACGTTTTTTACAAATAGGTATAAATGCTTTTTTACCCATCTTTTTTACTATTTTGTGTACATCTGCATACTTATCATTTAGAAGTTTGTCGCCCTCTTCTTTTACAGCTCTAAAAACTGCTATGCCCCCTAGGGCTGCTGAATGTCCAGACATATTTTTAGTTGAAGAGTGCACAGAGATATCTGCACCCATTTCCAGTGGTCTCACCAACAGTGGTGTTGCCGTATTGTCTATCATTACCAGTGTTTCATACTCATTACAAAGGTCTATGATACGCTGTATATCAGGAAGTGTAAGGCTTGGATTACCTACAGACTCAAAAATAACCATTTTAATACCACGTTTAAGTGTGGATTCAATGTGTTCAAAGTCATCTACAGTACAAAAAGTATTTGTCACACCAAAACGTACTAAAGTTTCATTCACCAGTGAATAGGTACCACCAAAAAATCCACCGATACAAAGTATCTCATCTCCTGCAGATAAAAAAGCGCTACATACCATAGAGATCGCACCCATACCTGAAGAAGTAGCAATGGCACCAAATCCACCCTCCATCTTCGCTACGATAGATTCGAGTTTAGCATTTGTTGGATTCCCTACTCTTGCATAGAGTGGTTTATTGACTTCTGCAGAGAAGATACCTTCTGCTTCTTCGGCATTTTCATAACCATAAGCAGCAGACGGTGTAATAGTAGGTGCTATGGGCCCTACTCTTGAGCCTACACTTTGGACAAGTAAAGTATTGAAGTAATTAAAATCAGTCGTATTGTTCATGATCTGTTCCTATATTGAATAATTGAGTGTTTGATCAGCTTTGAGTTGATAGTTTTTCAGTTCAGAAAGAGGGATTTCAAAAATACTTGAAACATTCTGTTTTAAATCTTCCCAAAAGAGTTTTAATGCTGCATTATCTGTTTTACAAGCATCAGAAAATATATCTGATTCAAGTATCAATACGATATCTTTCAGTGTGATATCTTTAAGGTCTTTAGCGAGTTTATAACCGCCATAAGCACCTTTTATACTTGTCAATATACCTTGTTTTTTAAGCTCTAAAAGTATCTGCTCTAGAAAGTTCTGGGGGATGGATGCATTTGCTGCTATCTCTTTTATCTTAAGCACTTCATCATTTGGTATAGAACCCAACTCTTGAAGTGCCGCGATAGCATAAATTGTTTTACTTGATATTCCTATCATTTGCTAAAAGACCTTTTCCGATTTGTATTGCATAGTATATCTTACATCCTATACAAAAATCGAATAATGTCTCAAGTAATGCACAAATTAATAAAATAACGGCTAATACTGTAGCAACTGTTGTAAATCCTGCTACATAAAAGATGACGATAAACAACGAAGTGACCAGTCCCATATACAGTGCAAATCTTTTAGGTGATTCATCACAGAGTTTAGGTGCGATACCCCATCCCTTAAGTACAAATGTTCCAACAATTTGAAATGGACTGAAGGTTGACTGGCGTATTGCTCTCATAAAAAAGTCAAATACTAACACTAACGCGAAAAAACTCTCTTGAGAAACAAGAAATATCATAGCAAAAAGCGCTACTTGGAAAGAAATGATTCTCACCATATTGGAATCAACTCTTCTTGTAGATATCGGGCAACTTGGAGACATATTCTTTCCTTTCACTAAAATAAAATTTTGGGTCAAAACCCTTTAGCTATATTCACACTATCTGAATTAGCACCTCTAAAGACCCTAGAGTGATTTACAACATTGCTTGTTTCTCAGTTCTTTGTTAACAATAATAGGGGAGACAACAAAGTACCAAGAAAATGTGCAATGCCCTTGTCCAATGTAAACTTCTAGGGTTTTTACAAGTGCTCATTTAATTATATGTGGGTATATTAGCCAAAAATATTTTCAATGTCAAGTAAATCTATAGGTTTTATATTTTTTTGTATTTTTACCCCTATTCTATTTGAATGATTGCTGCACGTTCTGTACACAGACTTATATTACAATACCCATAAATCTAAAGCTATGAAAAGCAAATATAGGAGATATCATGCGCATTATGCTGTTTATATTATTGGCTGCAGGTTTAGTCCGGGCACAAAGTATTCACCAACTTATTGATCAATCAATCAAAAAACACCCTTCGCTCCAAACCATACAATACCGTCTGTCTGCAATGGATGAGCGTATAGAAGAGAGTCAAAACTTCTCCAACCCGGACCTTTCACTCACGATCAATGACATACAGTTCGACAACCCTTCTGACCGTAGCCTTGAACCTATGCAGTACAATGCCATCAACTTTCAACAGAAGTTCCCATGGTTTGGTAAGTTAGATGCACGAAAAACATTTACACAGGCACAAAGAAGTGTAATAATGGACTCTTATGAAGTGGCAAAATTAAAACTTTCTGAAGAGATACGTATGACAGCATATACGATAAAAGAACTCGAAGCTCGTATCAATATTGTAAACAGGTATAAGGCTGTAGCAAAACAAAATATAGATCTCTATACGTCCTATGCATCCACTGAAAATAAAAGTCATACAAACAGTATGTCTGCAAGTCTGATGCTTTCTAAGATAAAAATAAGAGCTGAACGCTATAAAATGCTCTTAAAAAGCCAAAAAGCCAAACTTAAATACCTTGTACAGGGTAAAGTCTCATCTATCTCAGATAGATTACATATTAATCGTCCCAAACCATTATATGATTATCTCTCTAAATCACAGAATAATCCAAATTATAACATGAAACTCTCTAAAAAAAATGTTGCTGATGCAAATAAAGCCATTCAAGACTTAAGTATCAATCCAGATCCCTATGTAAAAGTAGGCTATTTTAACCGTTCAGATTATCCTGATTATGCTTCTGTCACTGTAGGGTTTTCTCTACCTCTTTATGGCTCAGAAAAACTCAGATCTGAAGCTGCCCGTAAAGAAGTCTTGGCTGCAGTAAGTGATTCTCTAGATTATAAATCTTCACTCGAGAGTGAGATAGATATCATCTATGCCAAACTCACTGAAGCATATCAGATCTACAACATCATCCAAAATGAAAGCCTCCCTCAGCTTGAGCATATGTTTGAACTGAGTCAGTCCAGTATACAAAAGGGTGGTGATATGTTTGCATATACCAACCTTTTAGAACAAAAACTGGCACTTGAAGAACAGCGTATCTCTATAAAAGCAGAATTCCTGCGGACACAGGCCAGACTCAAATCTCTTATAGGAGAACTGTAATGAACCTTACATCTATCAAGACAACACTCACATTTTTACTTCTTACACTGTTTTTACAGGCTGAAACTAAAGAAGAACCTATCCCAACCATAGAACAGCTTTTTAATGTGAAGACCACAAAAGTCAACATGTTGACCACATCCAAAAAACAGGTCAACTATGGATATATCGTTGCAGAAGACTCACGAAAAATTGATATACATGCATGGTTTTCAGGCTATGTAACAAAACTGTTTGCTGATACACTTTATAAAAAAGTAGAAAAAGGGGAGGCTTTGGCAGAAGTCTATTCTCCAGAAGTCTACCAGTCTAAACAAGACTACTTACACTCTTTGGCATTTAATGCAAAACGTCCGTCACCTCAGATGCTTCAGAGTGCCCAAACAAAACTGCGTCTTTTAGGTGTAAGTGATGAAGAGATAAAACGTATTGAAGAGGAACGAAAAGTTAATGAACTTACCACTATCTATGCACCACAGTCCGGATGGATATTTGAAAAAAATATTAACCAGGGTGCATCTTTCAGCACACAAAAAAAGCTCTTTCAGATCGTAAACCTGGAAAAGGTATGGGTAGAAGTAAAACTTTATCAGAATGAGATAGAAAAATTCTCACTCCTTGAGCATTTCAGTGTTGAACCCAAAGGCATCCATAAAGTATTTACAGCAAAAAAATCCCTGCTCTACCCTGTACTAAATGCTAAGGAAGCTACTGCTACATTGAGACTGACTCTGGACAATGAACAAGCACTGTTAAAGCCGGGCATGTATGTAAAAGTACATGCATCAGCACCAGCTAAAAGCCGTCTTGTGATTCCCCGCACTGCAGTAATACGTAAAAATGGGACATGGTATGCATTTCTTGCTACTGAATTTAAAGGGGAATATGAACCTGTAGCAATTGACATAAAGCCTTTAGATTCGCAACATTATGAAATACTCAAAGGTCTCAATGAGGGTGACACATTAGTAAATAATGCACTCTTCATGATGGACTCTGATGCACAAATTAATGGGATCTACTAATTATGGGACAAATTTTGAGCAAAGCCCAAAACACTATGCTAACGCTATTCTCACTCCAGCAGTGGGTTCATGCAAGCAGTTGCAGTGTACAAGAACGCACTATAAGGAAACGATAATATGATAGAAAAACTCATAGCTCTTTCGGTTAAAAATCGTTTTTTAGTCTTGATGACTACACTCTTCCTTATCGTAGGTTCCATCTGGGCAATGAGAAATACTCCTCTGGATGCACTTCCAGACCTTTCACCTCCACAGGTCATTGTACAAGTGACATGGAAAGGACAAAGTCCTGAAATTATAGAAGACCAGGGAACCTATCCTTTAGTTTCACAATTTCTTGCTATCTCTGACATCGATACAGTACGCGGCTTTTCAACCTATGAAAATGGTCTGATCTACATCATCTTCAAAGAAGGTACAGACCTCTACTGGGCCAGAAGTCGTGTACTTGAACAACTCTCATCCATACAAAGTCAGCTCCCAGATACAATGGAAGTAACGCTTGGACCTGATGCATCAGGTGTTGGCTGGGCATATGAGTATGCACTCACATCTCAGACAAAAAGTCTTGATGAACTGCGTACTCTACAGGACTACTACTACAAATACGCACTTATGGGTGTAGATGGAGTAAGTGAAGTTGCCAGCATTGGTGGCTTTGTACCGACCTATCAGATCACAGTAAACAACGATGCACTTGTACAATACGATCTTTCTATCAAAGATATCTCCAAAACACTTAAAGACAATAATAACGACACCGGCGGACGTATCGTCATACAAAATGGTTATGAATGGATGGTGCAGGCAAAAGGCTATATCAAGGACTTAAATGAGATACGACAACTTGTAGTCACAACAAAAGACGGCGTACCACTTACACTCTCCCAATTGGGACGTGTAGAGATGGTGCCTGGTGCCAGACGCGGTGTTGCCGATCTCAATGGGCAGGGAGAAGTTGTCGGTGGTATCGTGATGGTACGTTATGGTGAAGATGTTTATGCTGCTATCAAACGCATTAAGTCTAAAATGTCAGAACTCAAAATAGAGGGAGTAGATGTTGTCACAACCTATGACCGTTCAGGACTCATAGAATCAGCTATAGAAACACTAAAAACAACTCTTTTGGAAGAGAGTATCATCGTCATCATTATTATCGGTTTATTTTTGATGCATTTTCGTTCGACACTCATCATGCTTATTGTGCTTCCGCTGACTATAGCTCTACCATTTTTACTCATGAAACTTTTTGGTATAGGATCGAACATTATGAGTCTTGGTGGTATTGCCATTGCCATCGGTGCCATGGTAGATGCATCCATCGTAATGATAGAAAATGCCCACAAATCCATACATAGACAAGAAGAAGAGAAAGGAAGCCCTCTTGATGAGGGTGAACGCATTAAGACCATCATTACATCTTCTCAACTCGTTGGACGGCCTATCTTTTTCGCACTGGCACTTGTCGTCGTCTCCTTTTTACCAATATTTGCACTTTCAGGACAGGAAGGCTTGCTATTTAATCCTCTTGCCTTTACAAAAACATTTGCTATGACAGCAGGAGCGATACTCTCCGTCACGCTGGTACCTGTTCTGATGATATACTTTGTCAGAGGGAAGATCATGCCTGAGACAAAAAACCCACTCAATCGTTTTTTTATTTGGTTGTATCATCCACTTCTGGTGTATGGACTAAAACTTAAATATCTTGTCATTCTGCTTGCCCTTGGCGCACTTGCATTTACCCTGCCTCTTTACCAGAAACTAAATTGGGAATTTATGCCAATGCTCAATGAGCAAACAGTCATGTATATGCCCGTTACACCTTATGGTATCTCGGTAGATCAAAGTAAAGCACTGACACAAAAAACCGATAAGATCATCAAAAGTTTCCCTGAAGTAGCCACCGTATTTGGTAAGGGAGGCCGTGCCAATTCTCCCACAGACCCTGCCCCACTCGGCATGATCGAAACCATCATTACCTTTAAACCAAAATCACAGTGGCGTGTAGGTATGACACATGAAAAACTGATGGCGGAAATGGAAGAGGCCCTTCAGGTACCTGGTCTAGTAAATTCATGGACCTATCCTATACGAGGACGCATTGATATGTTACTTTCAGGTATTAGAACTCCTCTAGGGATCAAACTTTACGGAAAGGATGCGGAAGGTCTACAGTCAGTAGCAATGCAAATAGAATCAAAACTTCGTGAACTTAAAGGTACACAATCTGTTTTCTCTGATCAGGCAAGTGCCGGATTCTTTATAGACATCAACATAGACAGTGAGGCCTTACAGCGTTATAATATCTCTAAAGCACTCATACATGAGTATACTTCAGCAGCCATAGGAGGGAAAAAGATCACCACCATGTATAAAGGCTTGGAACGTTACCCTATCGCACTTCGTTTTGAAGAAGAAGAACGTCGTAATCTTGATGACATACGTAATATACAAATCAAAACACCTCTTGGCTTTGTACCACTGTCGACCTTTGCAAAAATTGAATACAGAGAAAGTGCTTCTGTCATAAAAAGCGAAATGGCTACCCCTGTAACGTTTATCTATATCACCCCTCAGGCTGGAATGAGTGCCATAAAATACAAAGATCAGGCTGACAAATATTTACAAGATATAAAGCTTCCATCAGGCTATTATATAGAGTGGGCAGGACAATCAGAGTATCTTGAATCAGCGATGAAAAAAATAAAGTGGATAGTCCCTACTGTACTTTTGGTCATATTCGTACTGATACATTTTGCACTAGGTAAAATGATGCCTACACTCATTGTATTTTTTACACTTCCTTTTGCCCTGCTTGGTGGTCTGCTCTACCTGTATATGCTACAGTTTAATATGAGTATCGCCGTGGTAGTCGGTTTCTTGGCTCTTCTTGGTATCGCCGCAGAAACTGCCATAGTCATGATCGTTTATTTACAGGAAAGCGTCAAAGAAATGCGTAAAAAAATGGGAGGTGATTTTAACAGACAACACCTTTCAGATGCTATTTACGAAGGTGCTGTGCAAAGAGTAAGACCTAAACTGATGACCGTATTTGCTATTCTCGCAGGGCTTCTTCCCATCATGTATACAACAGGGGTTGGAAGCGAGGTCATGCAGCGTATAGCCGCACCTATGATAGGTGGTGTGGTGAGTTCAGCGATATTAAGCTTACTGCTAATACCTATTTTTTACGAAATGTATGAAAAACATCAATTAAAAAAATCTAAGGAAACAAAATGAGATCATCACTAACGATTATACTACTCTTTACGCTACTACTTATATCAGGATGTACAGATAAAGAAAAAAAAGAATCACTCACTGAAGGCGGAATGAAATGTGGACCAGGAAAATGTGGTGCCAGTATGGTTGATGGTTCTGCTGTTCTGGTAAAAAAGAAAATGAACATTTTAAATCAACTTACAGACAAGGACAGCAGACGTGAATGTGTACTCAAAGCTATGACAACCAAAGAGCTATACGCCTGTGTCCGTGTAGAAGAGACCGGTAGGTTAAGTACAAAATGTTCATCGGACAATACGAAACAAATTCCGAAAAAAGAAATACCTCCTATGAAGTGTGAAGCAGGAAAATGTGGGAACAGTATGTAGTATAAATATTTATGTAACTTTTTTGACCATTAAAAAAAATTTATTAAATTCATCTATATAATATATGAACATAATCATAAGTAGGATATACTAAAAAATCTTATTTACATCAAAGGAATACAATGAAAAATATAACTAAATTAGCGCTTACAGCACTTTTGGGCTTTACAATGCTTACATCAACTGTAGATGCAGGTAGCATTAACAAAGGTCAAAAGATCTATGGGAAAAAGATCAAAGGCCAATGTGGAGATAAAACCGGTGGAGAGTTTGCAGCAACATTTAAACAAAAAGATTGGGAAGATGCTTTTAAAGCAGGAACATTTGAAGCGAAAGTAAAAGAAGTATGCCCAACGATGGAAACATATAAAGAAAAATGGACACCGCATCTTTTTGAATTTGCATATGAATATGCAAGTGACACAGGTAACGAACCTGCTTGTTAATATAACTTAACTATCGGTGGGCTTTATGCTCACCGATAAACTACTCCAGCACTTCACTTTCATGTTCACATATATTCCACAGCATTTTAATACCACATAAAACAGTCAGAAATATCATTTGAAAATATAGATAGATTAAATAAAATTTATTGATATGAGATAGATTTGAAAAAAAGAAGAGAGTATTCAAAAGCCAGAAGGCTTTTGAATGTAAAAGTTTAAAAACTTATTTCATTGCTGCAATATAATCTGCAACAGCTTTGATCGTAGCATCATCCATAGAAGCTACTTGACCTTTCATAAGACCACCCATACCAGCTTGGTTAAGAGTACCAGCTTTATATCCGTTAAGTTGTTCAACTGTTTTAGCAGCATCTTGACCTGTGATAACAGCAGATTTACCTAGAGCAGCTTTTTCACCGTTTGCACCATGACAACCAACACATTTAGCGTAAGCAGCTGCACCATCAGCCATAAGTAGTGTAGATCCAGCAAATAACATTGCGATTGCAAATTTTTTCATTTTCATTCCTTTTAGTTTGTTTGTTAACATTCAGAAGATTTACATTACGTAAATCTACACCTCTATTTTATAATAAAAAAGCTTAACACGCTGGTACGTTGCCAGAATCACTTGCATATTCATAAACAAAATCATATACATCTGGAATATATTTAGCTTTTACTTTTTTTACCTTAGGACAGATCTTCATTACTTCATCTGCAAACTTACCAGCTTCATGGATTGCTTCCCACTCATCCTGAGTATGTTTTTGAGCAAATGTTGCACCACCTATATTACAAGGAGCTTTAAGTTTCTTAAGGTAAATTTTTTGACCCTTCTTTACATCCGCAGATGCTGTTGATGAAAGTACTGTAAGCCCAAGTAAGGCAGCTACTGCCAATTTAGTTACATTATTCATATATATCCTTTTAATTTTTAGATGAGTAATAATATCATGTAATTGTGAAAGTATTGTGAAGTGTATAAAGAAAGAAGCAGAAGGTTAACAACTGCTTCAAGAAGTTACATTAGTATTAACACTTTGGAACGTGTGATCCACCTGTACCATATTCATAAGTGAATTCATACACACTATCCCACCATGACTTTTTTATTTTCTTAATATTTAATTTAGGGCAAAGTCTCTTTGTTTCTGCTTTAAATTCACCATCTTCATATATTTCTTCCCATTCATCCTGAGTATGCTCTCTTGCAAATCTCACACCTGAGAATCCACAATATTTCCTCATCTTCTTTTTATAAATTTTTTGCCCTTTTGCTACACTTGCTGTCGCTACTGTAGGTGTACTTACCATAGCAAATGCCACAAGGGTAAGTGCTGTAACTAATTTTTTCATTCTCTTCCTTTTTTATAATTTAACCTTATCCACAGTTATTGTAACTACTTCAACTTATTAAAAACCTTAAACTTATGCCAATATATATCTAAAGCTTCATCAATGTCACGATCACTCAACTTAGTCTTCTCTTTAACACCATAGCTATCAAGAAAAAGATCAGACATAACAGAGATCTCTCGTAAAGGATATTTTAAATAATGTTTCATTCCTGCTTTTACATTATGTTCACCACTATAAACAAGAAGATAATGCATAAACATACGCTGTAATGATGTGGGTAACTCTTTATGACATTCAACACAATGACGTTCATAAGCATCCTGTGCAAACACCCCTGATACCAACACTATACAAAGGATCATAGACTTTACCATCTTAACACCATTCTTGTACCCTCTCCTTCTGTTGACTCTACTTCTATAGAAATATGATATTCATCCAGTATTTTTTTAACAATACTCAAACCAACACCAAAACCACCTTCACTGTTATTAAATCTCATATACCGATCAAACATAAAAGGTATTTTATCTTCATTTATTCCTATACCCGTATCCCAGATGACCAATAACCCTTCTCGCAATTGTATCCCCACGGTACCGTTACGTTTATTGTATTTAATTGCATTAGAGATAAGGTTATCTATCACACGGGTTAATTTACGTCTATCCATAGTGATCCCAGCCTCTTCCAGGTCTAAATTACACTCTATGTGTTTCGACTGGGCCAAGACAGCAAAATATTCTGCTCTATTATAAATAAGCTCTTTGATCTCTATTTCTTCATCATGATTCTCTTTTTCCTGATCTAAAGTAAGGTAGGTTAGATCTTTGTACAAGACAGAAACAGTTTTAGCTGCTATGTTGATACGTGCCAGTTTGGTCTTATTTTTCTCTACCATGACATCTGTATCCATCATCTCTATGTTTGCCAATATTGCAGAGAGCGGGGTGTTAAGCTCATGGGTAGTATCTTTAATAAACCTATCCAAGAGTACAATAGAATTACGCATTGGTCTTAAAAACAATTTTGCAAGGTAGAGACCAAACAGTATAAATAATATAAAGGCCAAAAAGCCAAAACCAACAATGTTTTTCCAGATCTCCCCTCTCCATTCACCACTGTCTTCAACTTCTATAATAAGATACTTTGTTCCCAAATAAAATTCATCCAGCATCTTCACCAAATGTATATGATCATTAATAATATATATCTCTTCATCATCAAAACGTACATTTTCATCTTGAAGTAAAGAAAATATTTTCATATGTTCCAGATCATAAATAGCTGATTTAAAACGGGGGTCACGAGGATATTCTGTCCTCTCATCAAAGAAATGATGTAATACTTTAAGTCTTCTTGTCTGTATGTAAGCATATTTTGTCAGCATGGCTCTCTGGTCAGAAAGCATCAGTTTCTCTTGACTCTGATAATAAAATAGTGAGAGAAGTGTGATCATAAATATGACCATAGCTACATATAGTGTTAAAAATCTAAAAAGAGATTTTTTCTCACTTCTCAGCAGTGAATTTGTAGCCTTGTTTCTTGATACTAACAATTCTTTCCTTACCTATAATTTTACGAAGATTTTTTATGTAGGTACGAAGTGCCGTATCACTGGGTTCTTCATCGAATTCCCACAAATGTTCATAGATACGCTCATGAACGATCACCTCACCCTCATTTTTCATAAAGAGTTTAAGCAGCATAGATTCTTTATGTCCTAAAGATACCGTTTCACCATCAATAATAAGTTCATTATTCCTAATATCGTAAGAGATATTTTTTGAAATCTCTATCACCTCTTTAGATTCGTGGTAAAACGCACGTTTAATGAGTGTCTCTACACGTATATGAAGTTCTTTAAGTACAAAAGGTTTACGTATATAGTCATCACAACCACTGTCAAAGCCTTTCTCTAAATCATCTACCGAGTCTAATGAAGTGATAAAAATAGCGGGTGCTACCACATTACCTTCTCTTGCTTCTTTTAAAAGATCAAAACCATTAATACCCGGTGTGTTGACATCTAAAAGGAGTAGGTCATACTTACTCTCATACAGTTTTTCCTGTGCTTTATATCCATCATAGACACTCACCACATCATAGCCTTTCTCTTCTAGAAACTCTGTAATCGTCTCATTCAGGTTGGCATCATCTTCCAGTAATAATATTTTACTCATCTACAGAGACTGCCTAACCCAGCTTTGCAGTCTGCCAGCACTCAATGCACCACTCATTCTATCGACCTCTTTACCGTTTTTAAATACGATAAGTGTGGGAATGCTTTGTATACCATACTGGGTACCTAAAGCTTGTTCCTCTTCTGTATTTACTTTCACAAACTGTGCTTTAAGTGGCATTGCCAAAGCGACTTCTTCAAAAGCTGGAGCCATCTGCACACAAGGTCCACACCAAGGTGCCCAAAAGTCTACCACTACCGGGATATCAGAATTAGCTATAAAAGTACCCAGCTTATCTGCATTGACTGCTACAGGTGCACTTTTCAATAAAGAATTCTTACACTCACCACAATTCGCTTTTGCATAAGACGCTTTTTTAGGTATACGGTTTACTTTGAGACAATGCGGACATACAACATTAACATTCATAAGAAACACTCCATATTTAGATTAGTTTTTAATACATTAGGTATTATAGCAAATAAAATAAATATAAGATAAATAGACCTTTGGCGAATAGTAATACTATTCCAGGGGTTCAAAAGGATATAAAATGGCAAAACAAGAACTCATACTGGGTGGTGGATGTTTCTGGTGTACTGAAGCAGTATTTGAATTACTTAAAGGTGTAAGTGATGTGGAAAGTGGTTACGCAAACGGGCACACACTTAACCCAACCTACAGAGATATATGTACCGGAGATACAGGACACGCAGAAGTCATCAAGATCACCTATGATAACAGTATCATCACTTCTGATACTCTACTTGACATCTTCTTTGTCGTACACAACCCTACTACACTAAACGCTCAAGGTGCAGATAGAGGGACACAGTATCGTTCAACTATACTCTACACAGATGAAGAGACAAAAGAGGCTGCAGAAGCTGCGATGGAGGCCGCACAAAAGGACTACAAAGACCCCATCGTTACAATCATAGAACCTTTAGAATGTTACTATACTGCAGAAACCTATCATCAAGACTACTACCGTCAAAATTCTATGCAGGGGTATTGTATGGCTGTGATTCCTCCGAAGTTGGCAAAACTCAAAGCGAAATTTGGAAAAGAGATGGCGTAGTTACTTCTGACCTAGAGGATTGTCACTACGATTCTTGACTTTTCTTTCTTGTTCTTCACTTATATTTGGTGTGGAGAACTCCACTTGTCCAGCAATGATACATCCTTTACATCCTGGTTCACAGTGATGGTGGAGTTTTAAGCACCACTCTTTATCATCACCTTTTGTACCCATAAACTGACATCCCCAACCGCTACTCATTTGACTCTCCTGTATAACATTTAATATCGTATCTCAAAACCATCAGTTGCAAATTCTGCATCATTGATGATCTCATATTGAATATCCTCTACTGAGCTCAATAGTGATCCTTCTTTTAAAATACCTATAAAAGTATTAAAATCATCATCAAACACTTCAGCTACCACTTCTACCGTACCATCATCAAGGTTTTGTATATATCCTTTATATTGCTTCTTCATCATAGCCTGCGAAACAGACTTGCGATAAAATACACCCTGTACTTTCCCAAAAATGATGAATTTATACCATTCCATACTCGTCCTTAAGCCCTTGTAAAAATTCTATAATACGCCGTTGAAAAAGAATATCATCTGGACTGTCCATACATTCATGTAGTTGCATAATAAGCCCCATATCTATCTTTGCTGTAAATCGAGGCACTTCTTTAGTTTCTTTTTCAACCAACTGGATAAGATGCTCAAAATTCAGGCCATTGTTAGTTATGATCTTTGTATGATATTCCATAACTGTATCTATTAAAAGTTCTGCTCTTTCATGATTATCACCATAAATACTATGTGCTATCTCTTTAAGTTTTTGTTTCTCACATTCACATACGTCACCATTCGATGCGATCATAAGTGTTAATACTTTTGCTCTATATTCTAAAGAACTATGATGGTAGACCAACAGCTCTCTAAACATTTTCATTATATTACGTTTTAAACTTTTAAACAAAATCCTATCCTCATACATTATTAACACTATTTTAACAAAATAATACTATAGTTTGATATTATTTTTAAAAGAGGCTGTCGTAAATGGGCAATATCGATTTAATTATCATCTTAACAACAGCCTTTTTAGGAAGTGTTGGACATTGTATCGGTATGTGCGGAGGCATTGTAGTTGCATACTCTTCTACCAAAATTGACCAAAAAACCAATTATCTACAACAAACAGCTTCACACCTAGCCTACAATTTTGGCCGTGTTACGACCTATGCCATATTGGGTGCTGTATTTGGATATGTGGGACAAGTAGTCGCATTTACTCCTACTACAAAGGGGGTACTCTTCGTCATAACCGGTATATTGATGGTACTTGCAGGTCTTTCACTCATTGGTAATATAAAGTTTCTAAATTCTGCTGAATGGTCCGTTTCCAAATATACATGGTATCAAAACAGCTTCAAGCAACTGATGTCAAAAACATCTTATAGTAGTTTTTATCTTTTAGGATTACTCAATGGGATCATACCTTGTGGGCTTGTCTACGCTTTTGCTATTTTTGCAGCAAGTACAGCTGACCCTCTTGCAGGTGCATTAGTGATGGCAACCTTTGGCCTGGCCACCATTCCTGCACTTTTCTTTTTAGGCTTCCTCACAAAATTCTTACAAAAAGGTTCACTGCGTGGTACCATGATGAAACTGGCTGCCCTACTGGTCATACTCTATGGTGGTATCACTCTCTATAAAGGGTACAACTTCATTGCACATCCACAGATGATGAAAGAGAGAATGGACAAAATGCATGAAGGAAGTACTGATGGCACACTTACAGGACAATTTAACGGTATGAAATGCGCTCCAGGAAAATGTGGCTGACACAATCTTTTACTTATAGCAATTTGATATGATTCTCATCTCCGATAAAACTTAAAAAAAACTTAAAAATGATTATCTTAGAATATCATTTGTATATTTTGACTATTTTATGACATTTTTATACTATCATGTCAATATCGTGAAAGTTAAATGATAACTATGCACATGTATTTTATATTATTTTTTCTTATAAATGATATAATGTTTTCTGTGAAAGAAAAGTGGGGAGGAAAAATAATTGTCTATCAAAAAAGGGAAAAAGTTAGCACCTATATATAATAAGTTAGAAAAGCTTGAAGCACGTATAGATCAAGAGTTATTATTTGGGACATTATTTGAAGCATCCACTGACGGATTATTGATTTTAGAAAATGGGAGATGTATTGGGTGTAATAAAGCTGTAGTTGATTCCTTAGGGCTTAAACACAAAAACTTATTATATGGTCTTCTCCCTTCAGATATTTCTCCTGAACGACAACCAGATGGACAAAGATCATCGATAAAAGAAAAAAAAATGATGCGCTTTGCTTTGATCCATGGAAGTCATAATTTTGATTGGGTATATACAGGTCGAAATGGAGAAGATGTTTGGATAGATGTCAAAATAACTCCCATCTCTATGAACCATCGAGATATTATTTATGTAACATGCCGAGATATTTCACATAAGAAGGAAGAGGAAAAGGCATTACAAGAAGAGAGAGATATACTTCATCGTCTTGCACACAATGATACCCTTACGGGCTTACCTAATCGTCTATTTTTTACTGAACGATTGGAGCAGGCAACTTCAATGGCTAAACGGCATACGCGTGAACTAGCAGTATTGTTTATAGACTTGGACAGATTTAAACCTATTAATGATTCTTTGGGACATGCAACTGGTGATCAAGTGCTTTGCGAAATCGCAACTCGGATAAAAGATACTATTCGCAAAGAAGATGTTTTAGCACGTCTAGGCGGTGATGAGTTTATCGTTTTAATGGAAAATTTATTTGATAAAACAGATGCAGCTATATTAGCAAAAAAAATTCTTGAGGCTTTAATTGAACCAGTTTATATTAATGGACATGTTCTATATGTCTCTGGTAGTATAGGTATCAGTCTATACCCGCAAAATAATGGCAGTATTCAGAATCTTTTACATTGTGCTGACACTGCAATGTACAAGGCTAAAGAAAATGGAAGAAATAACTATCAGTTTTATTCAAGTAATCTAACAGAGACAGCACATGAACGTGTGAATTTAGAAGAAAAATTACTTCACTCTTTAAACAATGACGAATTTCTTGTTTACTATCAGCCACAAATCAATAGTGAAAATGGTGCATTGACAGGCATAGAGGCATTGGTACGTTGGAATCACAAACATATAAAAATCATACCACCTTCAAAATTTATTGCATTTGCTGAGGAAACAGGATTCATTGTACCTTTGGATCAATGGGTAATGAGAAAAGCCTTTACACAAATTGTTAAGTGGTATAAATCAGGTCTTAATCCAGGAGTATTGGCACTTAACCTTTCAATGAAACAGCTTTATCGTGAAGATTTTATTCCTGTACTTAAGACCATACTGAAAGAGACAGAATGTAAACCTGAATGGGTCTCTCTTGAAATTACAGAGAATCAGATCGTAATGAATGCAAATAATGTGATTGATACGCTTACACAGATTAGCGAACTTGGGATTAAAATTGCTATTGATGACTTTGGTACAGGCTGTACTTCGTTTTCTGATCTAAAACGTCTCCCTGTTGATATGTTAAAGATAGATCGTACTTTTATACAAGATCTACACCATAATGAAGATGATGACAGTATTGTACGAGCAGTGATCATACTTTCGAAAAGTTTTAATATTGATATTATTGCTAAAGGTGTGGAGACGGAAGAACAAAAGAGCTTTTTAATTGAAAATGGCTGTACAAATATGCAAGGTTATATTTATGCAAAACCAATGATGGCACATAAAATGGAAAAAATGTTAAAAATTAAAGATCACAATACAATTGATATGAACGAAAAATAAACCTTATACAATACACCTATGATAGAGGATTTTATAATCTTTCTTTATTTGGAGTAACACCCTCATATCTTATCTAGTTAAATACCCACTCTACATAATAATTTCGCTATAATTTCTCCATGAATCACATTAAAACCTACGCCTATAACCATACACCACTCAAGTTTGATTTTAAACAGACTATCGAACGATTTTTCGTTGAAGAGATCCCTCTTTACCCTTCGACAGGTACGGGAAACTATCTTATCCTCAAAATCAAAAAAACAGACATGAGTACATGGAAGCTCATCACTGTTCTGGCTAAAGCAACTGGTCTTGAAGAGCGTGATATCGGTTATGCAGGCCTTAAAGATAAAAGTGCAACCACCATACAGTATGTTTCACTTCCAAAGAAGTATGAAAAAGAATTGAACAAAAACCTCACAACAGAGAAGATAGAGATACTTGAACGTAGTTATAGTAAAACACCCATTAAGATAGGCCATCTCAAAGGCAATCGTTTTTCAATCGTCCTGCACGACATCTCTGAAAAAGATGCTAAGTTTTTCAATACTACAGCAAAAAAAATGCAAGTAAACGGCATACCAAATTACTATGGTTACCAACGCTTTGGAGAAGACAGCCGTTCTTATTTACAGGGTAAAGAGATAGCACACTCCGGTAAACGCCTTAAAGGGAGTAAAGAGAAATTACTCGTCTCTGCCTACCAAAGCTATCTCTATAACAAATGGCTGAGTTCTAGAGTAAAGCTTTCAACGATCATCACTGACAATAAAGCAGATGAAGCAGCAAAGAAACTGCAATACCCGATAGAACTTGTTAAAGTCTTAGCTAAGCAACCTCAATTCTTCAAACTCTTTATAGGTGATGTCACTATGCCTTATCCTTACGGCAAAACAAACTTTGTAAAAGATATGCTGCAAAGTGCACAAAGTTTTAAGCAGGGAAAAATTTCTCCTACAGGTCTGCTTTGTGGAGCTAATGCAGAACGTGCAAAAAGTGACGCCTATCATCTCGAAGAAGAGTATGATGATACGGAGCTAAGCAGCTTGAAGGGTGACCGGCGTTTCGCATGGATATGGCCTAAAGAGGTAGAAACAAAGTATGACAGTCAATCCAAAGAACTTACAGTTGAGTTTTATCTTCCTAAAGGCTCATATGCTACTACATTTTTAGAAGAGATCGGGAAATTTTCTTTAAAAGAAATATAAACTACATAAAATAACTAAAATCGTTTACAAATAAGTTCAAAGTGAGGCTAACCGATAACACAGTCTCACGCTCAATGAAGAATTTGCCTATTAATTAAACAAAAATTCATTCAAAACTATTTAAATCATGGTTATAATATCTTATCTAATACACAAGGGCCCATTCATGCAATTTACATTTGGATCATATAATATAATAACACACGAACTCGACCAAAAGCTCTCCGTTCAGGTTACATCTGAATTAGGTGAAGTATATTTAAATAACAACGATAATCGTACAAGTGACTTCCCCAACGAAATCTGTTTTTATATCAAAAACCCTACCCAGAAACCTGAAGCAAAAGGGTTGAAAAAATTTACTTTTGGAGATTATACTTTTATCTTAGGCATCAACTATGCAGGAGAACTTTTTCTTTTCCACAGCGTAAAACTAACTATCGGAAAGAAACTCATCGATGGTAGAGACACACTAACCTTAGCACTCTTGAAGGATCTTAAATCGAAACTGATTAGAGCCTAATATATACCGCTGAATAGGGACTTATTTTCTACCTCTTCCGCGTTTATTATCTTTCTTCTCCACCTTTGGCTTAGCTGCATCAAATGTTTTAAACCCATCACGCTTCGTTGTTTTACGTTTTTTACTTTTAGGTACAGTAGCTGTTTTAATTTTCTTTTTACCAAAAGCCCCATCTGTATTTTTATGCTCGTTGGGGTTTTTACGTGCGCCTTTTTGTTTAGGTATAACTTTAGGTGCATAGCCTTCTAGTTTTTCTTGAGGTATACTCTTCCCCATAAGACGTTCTACATCTTTAAGTGCTACTATTTCTACAGGTGAGATGAGTGTAATCGCTAAGCCTTTAGCCCCTGCTCTTCCCGTACGTCCTATGCGGTGTATATAGTCTCCTGTAACATGAGGAATGTCATAGTTCATTACTATACCTAAAGTGGGTATGTCTAACCCTCGTGCTGCGATATCTGTTGCAACAAGTACACGCACTTTCCCTTCTTTGAAGCCCTCTAATGCCCTAGTCCTCTCTCCAGAACTTTTACTTCCATGAATGACTGCTGTTTTCAGCCCTGAAAGATTTAACTCTTTGCTCACTTCATCTGCCACTTCTTTTTTACGTGCAAAGACAAGTACTTGTTTATAGTTACGTGATCCGATAAGGTAAGAGAGTAACTCTGTTTTCTTCTCTTTATCAACAGGATAGACTATCTGCTCTACTGAATGTGCCGAAGTTCCCATACTGTCTACTTCTATTAGTTTGGGTTTTTGAAGTATCTGTTCTGCCAGTCGTTTAACGCTTCCGGAGAGTGTTGCTGAGACAAACACATTTTGTCGTCTTTGAGGAAGATATTGGAGTATCTTCCCTACTTCATGTACAAATCCCATGTCTAAGATGGTATCTGCCTCATCCAATACAAGGTAATCCACACTTTCGAGGTTTACATTCTTTTGATTGATATGCTCAAGTAAACGTCCGGAAGTAGAGACAATAATATCTATACCCAGTTTGAGTTTATTGGCTTGTGAAGTTAAATTAGCCCCACCATAAAGCACCATACTTTTTAGAGGTAGATATTTTCCATACGCTTCAAAAGAAGCATGTACTTGACGGGCAAGTTCACGTGTAGGAACGATAATCACTGCTTTAGGATAATGTTGTCCTTCTACAAAAGTTTTACTTAACTCTTGTAGTATAGGTAGAGAAAAACCAGCTGTTTTGCCTGTCCCCGTCTGTGCTCCAGCCATAATATCACGACGTGAGAACATGGCTGGAATAAGTGCTTTTTGTATAGGAGTAGCCTCACTATAGCCTTTTTCATGAAGTGCTTTTAAGATATCTGTAGACAACCCCAACGTAGCTAATGACATACCATTCCTATCTTAGTCATTTTATTTTTCACCGTCTACTCTGCGATTCATACGCATTTTATGCTTTGCCACTTCTCTCATGTCTGCATCGCTGTCACTCTCATCCACGATCTCTACACCAAGGATCGTCTCTACGCAATCTTCAAGTGTTACGATACCCTCAGTCTGGTCATAGCTGTCAAGGACTAAAAACATATGCTCTTTTTTCTTAATGAACAGATCAAGTGCCTTAGACACAGGTAAGTTTTCTGAGAGTTTGAAGATGTCTTTTTGTATTGTGCTTAACGCTACACTATCATCTTTAAGCCCTTGTTTAAAGATCTTTTTAGTCATTACAATACCTGTAATATTTTCAATGCTCTCATCGTAGACAGGTACTCTTGAAAACTTAAATATCGCTGGTTCACTCTCAACGATATCTTTAATACTTCTACTTCCATCTAAGGCAAAAACAACTGTTCTAGGCGTTAATATCTCTTTGATTTTTATCGTATCAAGAAGAAGAATATTTTCGATAACATCAGACTCCTGTTCTTTAAGCAATCCATCATCTTCACTATGTAATGTACTCTGTATAAGTTCTTCTTTGGTCAAACTTGTTGTATCAACACCCTTACTTATACGATTGGTAACAAAGAGTGTTAAGATGATAATAGGGTATGTGATCCAAATGAAAAAATGAATTATATACGTAGCTATAGGCGCTAAAGACTTCCAATACACTGCACCTATAGTTTTGGGAATGATTTCAGACAAAAAAAGAATAGCAAATGTCAAGACAATAGAAACATACAATACTGCACCCACACCATAAAGACTTTCTGCTTGTGCCCCCACTGCAGCTGCACCCAAAGTATTTGCAATCGTATTAAGTATTAAAATAGAAGATAAAGACTTATTTATGTTAGTTTTATGTCCTCTTAAAAGTCTTCCTACCATAGGCCGATCTTTTTCAAGTACTGAAACATATGCCATATTGACTGAGAGTAAAACTGATTCTAAAATAGAACATATGAACGATATCACCACAGCTAAAGTGAAATAGAGAATTAACAAATCCATGTATGTAAATTTACCTTTATAATAATATCAAGGTCGCTAGACCTAAAAACGAAAAGAAGCCTACGACATCCGTCACCGTTGTAAGTACCACTGTACTTCCGATAGCTGGATCAACTTCCATTTTTTTGAGTACCAATGGCACCATGGCACCAAAGAAACCTGCACTCAATAAATTGATAACCATAGAGATTGCAATAACAATGCCAAGCATCCCTTTATCAAACCACATTGAGGCTATTATACCCATGATTATAGCAAAAAGAAAACCATTTGCAAGAGAGAGTATCACTTCTTTCTTTATCGTACGAAATGCATCATGTTTTGCAATGTCACCAAGTGCGAGTTGACGTACAACAACGGTAAGACTCTGTGTACCAGCGTTACCACCCATAGAAGCAACGATAGGCATCAATATAGCTAAAGCAACAAAACTTTGAAGTGTATCCTGAAAAAGTCCTATAACCAATGAAGCCATAATCGCCGTGATCAAATTCACACCCAGCCATATTGCACGTACTTTACCTGCCTTAAAAATATCTTCATCTTCCTCTGCATCATCATTCACACCGGCCAAATGGTACATTTGATCTGTTGCCTGTTCATTAATGATATCATAGATGTCGTCTGAAGTAATACGCCCAAGCAATATGCCATTCTCATCAATAATAGGCATAGACGATAGATCATACTCTTGAAACTTCTGTACAATATCACGAATATCATCATGATCATATCCCACAATTGTCTTGTACTTTTCAGGATTTTCGTTAATATTCTCTTCTAGCGTTGTATCAAAATTAAATACGAGAAGGTGATCTAAACCTATACCATAACGCAAGATATTTTCTTCATCTGTAACAAAAAGATAATTTACGTTTTCAAGTTCATCTTTTCTTCTTAATTGCGCAAATTCTCTAATTACATCATGTACCGTATGATGTAAATTAGCCGTATATACTTCGACTTGCATATACGCACCCGCTTCATCTTCATCATACTGTTTAAGCTTTAAGATATCTGCTTGATCATCTTTATCCAACTGATTAAATACTGCTTTAGCTATGCCTTCATCAACTTCTTCAAGTTCTTGCATAAAGTCAGTTTGGTCATCACTTTCAAGTTCCGCAACTGAATCTGCAAGTTCTTTTGTGGTAAAAGATTCAATAATATCTTCAAAATATCTATCCGGAAGTTCCAATGCAACATCAGCAATAAGCTCTTTAGGTATCGCCTGTACTGCTTCATAAAAACTTTTTTCATCTAGATCTTTAAGAAGATTGGCTATGTCTGAGGGATGAAGTTCATCATGAGGATGAGCATCTAAATATTGTGTGAGTTTATCCATAGCCTTTTCCTTTTAAGTGATGTATTTTGAAATTATACTTTATTAAATAGTAGTATTGTTGAATTAATAAAAGAGTGTTGATACATAGCGTCGAGGATGGAAACAAGTGAGGAAATTCCTCATTTGTTTTATTTTGCTTGTGTATCACACTTTTTAGTGATGATACATGCTGGACAGAAGTTTACAAGTCCGGCAATAAGTGGGATAACACCAAGATAGAACCATTGGTTTCCTGAGTATACACCATAACCAATAAGTGCCAACCCTGCAACAATTCTGATAGGTCTACATGTTGCTCTCCATTTATTTACATCCATATTATTTCCTTTAATAATTTTTATTAGTATAACTATACAGAAATATTGATTAAAGAAGAGATAATCACTCTTATTGACTATAAGAGTGATTTTATAAGGAGATTTGGATTAAAGTTGTGGACCAGCAGCTGAGTAGTCAAATTCACTACTTTCATCATTGTAACGCTTAAAGTTTTCAATAAACATCTCTGCTAGTTTATCACGTGTTTTTTCATACTCTGCTCTGTCTTTCCAAGCCACACTTGGATTTAGAACAGCGGTATCAACACCATTCAATGTTTTAGGGATCTTAAGGCCAAAAGTGTTTGTTGTATCAAACTCGGACTCATTAATAGAACCATCAAGAATTCCAGTAATACAAGCACGTGTATTTTTAATACTCATACGTTTACCAACACCATAAGCACCACCTGTCCAACCAGTGTTCACAAGATAAACATTTACATTATGCTGATCAATTTTTTCACCAAGAAGTTTAGCATATGCAGTTGGGTGTAATGGTAAAAAAGCTTCACCAAAACATGCAGAGAATGTAGCTACAGGTTCAGTAATACCTCTCTCAGTTCCAGCTACTTTAGCCGTATATCCACTAAGGAAATAGTACATTGCCTGTTCTTTGGTCAGTTTACTAACCGGAGGCAATACACCAAATGCATCTGCTGAAAGGAAGATGATGTTATTTGGATGAGCTGCCTGTAGATCTTTCTTATGGTTTACAATGTGTTCTATAGGATAAGAGACACGTGTGTTCTCAGTTTTAGAGCCATCCGTGTAGTCAACTTCACCATTTCCGTCTGCAACAACATTTTCCAAAAGTGCATCTTTAATGATAGCACCATAAATCTCCGGCTCAGATTTCTCATCAAGATTGATCACTTTTGCGTAACATCCACCTTCAAAGTTAAAGACTCCATGATCATCCCAACCATGTTCATCATCACCGATAAGTGCTCTTTTAGGGTCAGTAGAAAGAGTAGTCTTACCTGTACCTGAAAGTCCAAAGAAAAGACAAACATCACCCTCTTCACCTACATTGGCAGAACAGTGCATAGAGAGTTTACCTTCAAGTGGTAACCAGTAGTTCATCATAGAGAAGATACCTTTTTTCATCTCACCACCATACCAGGTACCACCGATGATAGCAACATTATCTTCTATATTAAAAACAACAAAAACATCAGAATTCAATCCATGTTCTTTATACTTTTCATCTACTGCTTTACATGCATTATATACAGTAAAGTCTGGAACAAATCTTTCGAGTTCAGACTCTGTAGGGCGAATAAACATATTTTTAACAAAGTGCGCCTGCCACGCAACCTCAGTAACAAAACGTATAGAACGCTTACTTGCAGCACTTGCTCCGGCATATACATCTGTTACATAGATGTTTTTACCCGAAAGTTGAGTTAATGTAAGATCAAGAAGTTCATCATAGATCTCTTTTTCTATCTTGGCATTGACATCACCCCAGGCAATATTTTCATTTGAAGGTGCCTGATCAACAAAATATTTATCTTTTGGACTACGTCCTGTGAAGATTCCTGTATCACACATTGCTGTACCTGATGTTGAGATCTTACACTCTCCGCTGTTTACTTCGTGCGCTTGCAACTCGTCATAACTTAAATTGTAATAGACATCTCCGATATCTTTCAATCCTAGTTTATCAAGTCCGTTGGGCGTTTTAGTACTCATAAGTATCCTATCTCTTTCTTTTTTTAATAATGCTAAAGCATAAGTTAGAAAATATATATTATTTCCTAACTTATACTCCCTCTAATGAGGAAGCATAATACGTATAACGACCTTACTTAAAGATAGAAAGTAGTACACCTGCTGCTACAGCTGAACCAATCACTCCGGCCACGTTTGGACCCATGGCATGCATGAGCAGAATATTACCCGGTTTTTCTTCAGAACCAACTTTACTTACTACCCTTGCTGCCATTGGTACGGCAGAAACCCCTGCTGCACCGATAAGCGGGTTAATAGGCTCAGCAGAGAACTTGTTCATGATCTTAGCCATGATCACACCCGCTGCTGTACCTGCAGCAAAAGCAATAAGACCAATGACCATAATACCCATTGTCTCAGCTACCAAGAATGAATCTGAAGCAAGTTTAGAACCAACACCAAGTCCAAGGAAAATAGTAACAATGTTAATGAGTGAATTTTGCATCTCATTAGAAAGTCTATCAACTACACCTGACTCTTTTGCAAAGTTACCCAGTGCAAAGGAACCCACAAGTGGTGCAGCATCCGGTAAGATAAGTGCAATCATCATGATGACGATCAATGGGAAAATAAGTTTTTCAAGTCTATTTACCTTTCTCGTTGGCTTCATAACAATTTGACGCTCTTCTTTTGTAGTCAATGCTCTCATTATAGGTGGTTGGATCACTGGAACCAATGCCATATACGAATATGCAGCAACTGCGATCGCTCCAAGAAGTTCTGGTGCCAATGCCGAAGCGATAAAGATAGAAGTAGGACCATCCGCCCCACCGATAATACTGATCGCTGCAGATTGTTTAAGTGAAAAATCTACCATTCCAGTATACTGAGAAAGTGCTGCTGCACCAACTAATGAACCAAAGATACCAAACTGGGCAGCACCACCAAGAAGTGCTGTTTTCGGGTTAGAAAGAAGTGGGCCAAAGTCTGTCATCGCTCCAACACCCATAAAGATCAGTAGCGGAAAGAATTCGTTAGCAATACCCATATTGTAGATAATACCTAACATTCCCTCATCACCTGTCATATTGGCAATAGGTATATTGGCCAGAAGTCCACCAAAAGCGATAGGGATAAGAAGGAGTGGCTCAAAGCCTTTAGCAATCGCTAAATAGAAAAGGATAAAGATAATGATAAACATAATAAGTTTACCCCAACTTTGAGAGAAGAAACTCATCTCTTCACCATGGCCATTCTTTACGCCCTCTTTCGGGTTTACCATTGCATTGAGACCTGTAGTTTCAAAAAAGCTTCCAAGAAGAGTACTAATTGATTTAGATTCATATACTTGTTCTTCTTGTGCAGGTGCAGCAGGTGCTTCATGCACGCTTGCTTGCACTGTTGATGTGAGTGCTGTAAAAGCAAACATCATCGAAAGTAAAAGATGTTTGAGCTTCATGCTTACTCCATTGTGGCTAGAAGTTGTGCATCTGCTACTGAATCATTAACATTAACATTAATAGTAGCTATTTTACCTGCTTTAGGTGCAGTAATGTCAATTTCCATTTTCATTGCTTCAAGAATCATGATCACATCACCTTCTGCTACAGTCTCACCGGGATTTTTAACGATCTTCCATACATTACCTGGCGTTTGTGAATTAATCTCTACACTTCCCGCTCCGCCTGATACAACTGTCGGTGCTGCAGCTTCTGCTACTGCATTTACTTGTGCTGGTGCAATTTGAATATCACCTTCACCTTCTGCTACCTGTACACTATATTGTTTACCATCTACTACTACTGTATAATTTCCTGCCATATCTGCTTCTCCGCTACAATTATTTTTACCTTTTCTTACCATGAGAGGGCCTTCACCCTTCAAAAACGCAATACCTTTTTGATCACAAGCACCTGCAATGAAAATATTTTCATCTGTTACTTCAAGTCCTTCATCCTCAAGTACTTTTGTCCAGTGCGCGATAGATTTGCTTTCATCTCTATCTGCAATATCTAAAGGATTTTCTGTGGTAGGTTCTAGACCCAATTTGTCAGATGCAAGTTTAATGATCTCCTCATCAGCTTGTACTGGTGTTTTACCAAAATAACCTAGTACCATACGTCCATATCCTGGAGCTATCTGCTTCCATGGTCCGAACATAACGTTAGCGTATGCCTGTTGCCAATAAAATTGACTCACTGGTGTTACTGATGTACCATAACCACCACGCTCTACTACCTCTTTCATCGCAGAGATCACTTCATCGAACTTTTCAAGATCACCTGAGTCTCTCATCATCTGTGTGTTTGCTGTCAATGCACCACCAGGCATAGGTGAGAATGGGATAAGAGGTGACACCTGTGTTGCTTCAGGTGGTATCATGTAATCAGAAAGGCACTCTTTAAGTCTCTCTTCATACTTCAGAACTTTATCAAGCTGTAGATCACCAAGATTATAATCTGTTCCTTTTGTTGCATGAAGCATTGTAAGGATATCCGGTTGACTTGTACCACCACTTACCGGTGATGCTGCCATATCGATACCATTTGCCCCTGCATCTAGTGCTGC
>NZ_JBFFOH010000014.1:0-37506 GCF_041562805.1 Sulfurovum sp.
AGTATTGAATCAAGTGCCGGTGCAATGATAAAACTGAAATACCTATTTTAGAAATGTCTTAATGAAACGTATACTATGGTTCCGTAGAGACTTGAGGGTCGAAGACAATCCTTTACTCTCTTTAGGGGGTGAAGTCCTTCCTGTCTTTATCTTTGATACACAGATTCTCAATGCACTTCCAGTGGATGACAGACGGGTTAGCTTTATTTTTGATAGAGTCCTCAAGTTAAAAAAGTCACTCCAAACCAAAGGGTTGGATCTTAAAATTTACTGGGGTGATCCTTTGGATATATTTAATTCACTTGAAGCAGAAGGCTTTGATGAAGTAGCTGCCAGTGGTGATTATGATACATATGCGAAAGAGCGGGATATCAAAGTCTCTCATATCCTTCACTTTCGATATCTGAATGATACATACATCTTTAAACCTGAAGAGGTACTCAAAGATGACGGCACACCTTACCTTGTTTTTACTCCTTTTTACAACAAAGCTAAAGCATATTTATCCAAAGAACATATGCATGAATATGTGTATGTTAAACAGAGACTTTATGAGACTTCTTATGAAGGTATCACAAAAATAGATGTCGATAGTGAAGAGACTTTACCTTTAAACATAGATTCTCTTGAGTTCAAAAATAATCTTCTCAAAATTGATGATGTAGAAATGAAACTGGAACAATTCAGAAAGAATCTTTCAGGTTATGCAAAAGAGAGAGATTATCTAAACAAAGATGCTACCTCACATTTGAGCATAGATCTTCGTTTTGGTACACTCTCCATACGTTCACTCTTACGTTTTTTATTGGCTCAGAAAAAAGAGGGTGTAGATACAGAGCCATTTTTTAGACAACTTATTTTTCGTGACTTTTATGCTTATTTGCTCTTTCATTTTCCTGATCTTGCGACACACAACCATAAGTACCGCTTTAACGGCATAGAAGATAAATCAAAATATGCTGCATTTTGTGAAGCAAGAACAGGTGTACCCGTTGTAGATGCAGGAGTGAGAGAACTTTTACAAACGGGGGACATGCATAACCGCGTACGTATGATATGTGCTTCGTTCTTTACCAAAGATCTGCTCCTTCCATGGCAGTGGGGTGAAGCATTTTTTGCGAAATATCTGCTTGATTATGATGCAGCATCGAACATCCTCTCCTGGCAGTGGAGTGCAGGTACAGGCATAGACCCTCAACCTTATTTTCGTATCTTTAATCCTTATCTGCAGAGTAAAAAATTTGATAAAGAGGCTGAGTATATTAAGAAGTGGGTGCCCGAGTTAAGAGAGGTCGAGGTAAAGCGTTTGCATAATGAAGCGTTCTTACTTAAAAATAAGATAGAGAACTATCCTAAGCCGATGGTGGTGCATAAAGATGCTAGAGATGAGGCGTTGGATTATTTCCGTAGCTATCAATAAAGTGATGGAAAAACTGAAAAGTTATATCTAGTTGAGTTTAGTATTGCAGATAGTTATTTTTTATACACAAATTTAGAGTATACGTTACACATCAGGAGATGTGTAACGAGAGTCAGCTATCTTCCTTCCCATACCCATCCACAACCTCTTTCACCTGCCTAACAAACACTTGTTTTTTCTTCAGCATTTGTTGGATGGTAGCTACACCGTCTTCTCCATAGGTGGTGACGATGTGTGATGCTACTTCTGTGGAGACAAGGTCGAAGTCGGTGAACTTGGTGTCTATGTGATAGATGAGTTCAGAGAGTTCTATGCTCTCATGGAGTATCTCATCAAGATGCTGTAACTCCATCTTTTTCATGCGGTAATCTGAGTCTCTGGCATCCATAGGCTCTTGGATGAGTTGCATCGTGCCTAGTTGAATGGCTGTGAGCTTTTTACCGTATGAACATCCCGTGTCTATGCCGTAAAAGTTCTCACCGGAAACCACTTCATCAAAGACACAGTGTCCGAAGATATTGATAACTTCCGCATCATCAACCTGCATTCCTTTTTGATAACGGTTGAGCAGGTACTCCTTATTGTACTCAGGGTTACCTCTATGTGCATAAAAAGGCAGAGCAAAGCCATGGGTGATGAAGTATCTGTTTCGTTCTATATAGATGGGTAGATCTCTCACCCATTCAAGGTGTTCAATCATTTTGGCATGGTCGTGTTGGTAGCTCTCTAGCGTGCTAAGCCCTCCATAACGTTTATCTAAACTCCATGGAGAATGTTTGTCATGGATGATGGCATCTTCTAGGTAGGTCTGCATGAGATACTCATGGTTGCCTTTGACACAGGCATGGCCATTATCTACAACAAATGCAATTACCTCTTTAGAGAAATACCCTTTATCACAGAGGTCTCCTACAAAGATGAGTTCTGCATCTTTAGGTAATCGTGCCACGAGATTTTGTAAGGTATGAAAGCACCCATGCACATCACCGATGACGTAAGTATTTTCAAGAGTGTTATCTTTATACATAGGTATTTCCTTTTTTATTAATTATAGTCATTTATTGTGTAAATTCGTAGTAGCTACTTGTCTGTTCATCTATAAAAGTATGGATGAATTGACATAAGAGTGCTATGAATGATTCTTCAAAGAGACTATACTATGGTAAAGGAGTTAATATGAAAGTCTTACTCACTGGTGCAAATGGTTACATAGGTAGACGGCTTAAACAAACCCTCTTAAATGAAGATGTCGCTTTACGACTGCTTGTACGTAACCCAAAAAGTCTTGATCCTAATTTGGGAGTTGAAGTCGCCAAAGGTGACACTTTTAATCCTCATTCACTGGAACGTGCTCTTGAAGGTATAGATGTGGCATACTATCTCATCCACTCTTTGCAACATAAAAATTACAAAGAACTTGACAGACAAAGTGCACAGAACTTTTTGGATGCAGCCATCAAAAAAGGAGTCAAGCGCATCATCTATTTGGGTGGGCTAGGCGTAAAAGAACACGCAAGCGAACATCTGTTGAGCCGCATTGAGACAGGAGAGATACTCTCAAGTAAACCAGAGCAGATCGAAACCGTCTGGATACGTGCTGGGGTTATCATAGGTTCGGGCAGTTCTAGTTTTGAGATCATTAGGCACTTGACTGAAAAACTTCCGGTCATGGTCACCCCAAAATGGGTAAAAACACTTGCTCAACCCATCGGTGTAGATGATGTGATTACCTATCTTAATGCATCGAAAGATTTAGATATTAAAGGTAATCTGGTAGTAGACATTGGCAGTGAAAAAATGACATATAAAGAGATGATGCTTGGATGTGCAAGTGCTCTAGGTCTTCGTCGCTGGATTTTTCCTCTTCCTGTACTTACTATTAATTTATCGTCTTATTGGCTCAATTTCTTTACGCCTGTACCTTACACTGTAGCACGATCACTGATAGAGGGACTCTCTTCAGAAGTGGTGATACAAAATGACAATGCCAAGCAGTATTTCCCCCAAATACACCCTATAGGGTTTGAAGCAGCAGTGAGGAAATCCATACAGGAAATGGAGGAAAATCAAGTCTTCAGTAGGTGGAGTGATGCAGGGGGAGGACAGGATATGTGGGAGAGACAACACAAAGACGATCCTTCTTCAGCGGTTTTGATGGATAGACAAAGCATGAATATTGACAGTATACCCAAAGAGAGTGTTTACTGTACTTTTTGCTCCATCGGAGGTAAAGAAGGGTGGTTTGGCTATGACTGGTTATGGGAAATACGAGGATGGATGGATAAAATGCTAGGTGGAGCAGGACTCAACAGAGGACGAAGAGATACCCTCAAGTTGCGCATAGGAGAAAGTGTAGATTTCTGGAGAGTAGAAGATCTCATTCCTAATGAAAGATTACTTCTTTATGCACAGATGAAAGTACCGGGTAAAGCGTGGTTGGAATTTAAAATAAAAGGAAATGAACTTGTACAAACTGCCTACTTTTACCCGCGTGGACTATGGGGAAGAATCTATTGGTATTCACTTACCCCAGTGCACTATCTGGTCTTTAAAAATATGATACAGTCTATTTTAAGAAAAGCAGACACTATGAACAAACAAAGATCAAGTACTAATTTATTGTAAAATAGTATAAAATAAACAAAAAATGGATGGATCATGAAAAAATTATTATTACCCGTAGCACTAGCAATAACCTTACTACTCACTGGATGTGAAGATAAAAAACCACAAAATGTAATGCCTGTAGAGAATTTCCAACTCACAGAATATCTTGGAAAATGGTATGAGATAGTAAGACTCGAGCACCGATTTGAAAAAGGTATGGAAGGTATATCTGCAACCTATAGTATGAGAGAAGATGGTGGAGTAAAGGTACTTAATAAAGGCTACAAAACTGCAGAGAAAATATGGAGTGAGGCTGAAGGGAAAGCTTACTTTGTAGGTGCATCTGACAAAGGTTTTTTAAAGGTCTCTTTCTTTGGACCTTTTTATGGCTCATACATTGTGATGGATACAGACTACAAGACCTATACGATGATAAGTGGGCCTGATCTTAGTTACTTCTGGATACTCTCTAGAAAACCTACACTTGATGAGAAGATACTGAACAGACTGCTAGCTCAAGCAAAAGAAGCAGGGTTTGATACGAGTAAACTTATTTATCCAGATCAGAGTAAAAATAATGCAAAATAATGCACTCATCATCGTAGCACACGGTAGTCGAAAAGCCTCATCCAATGAAGAGATCAAGGCACTAGGCGAGAAAGTGAAATCCTTGCAGGATAAACGCTATGCGCTTGTGATGACGGCATTTTTAGAATTTTCAACCCCTTCTTTGGAAGAGAGTATTCTCTCCTGTATAGATAAAGGTGTAAATGAGATAGTCATCTTACCTTACTTCCTAGCCTCTGGTAACCATGTTACCAGAGATATCCCTGAAGTGGTTCAAAAGATACATGCCTCACACCCGCAAGTAAAGATAACACTCACAGAACATTTAGGTAGTTCATCTGCTATGGTGAGGCTTCTTAGTGATATGGCTTTCAATTTCAACAAAAAACTCTAAAATCCAAAAATACACTACAAATTTTAGAGGCAAAAAATACAACAATGGAAACCTTAACATAATCAAGACATTTTTGATATACTCTACATTATTGAAGTAATGTAACATAAATAGAGTCTGCTACTTTCAATAAATAGTTAGAGACTTGATTAGGATGTTACACATTATAAATATTAGGGAAAACAATGAAATTAAGCTTTAATTTAGAGGATGCAGGACAAGTTTCTATCGGTGCTTTTGCTTTAGCAGTTCCAATTTCCTTCTCTGAAGAGGCCTGGAAACTAGGTGAAACACTTCCTTTCTCTAATCTGCTAATGGTATTTATTCTATCAATTTTATTCTTAGGTATTTTCGCATATCAAAGTGTATTCCAAGGCAATATTAAATACAGAGTTCCTGTTTTTTTGTTGCGTATAGCTATTGCATATACAATTACAGCAATAGTTGTTGGACTAGTGCTGTTTTCATTAGATAAATTTCCATTATTTACAGACACACTTGTTGCATTTAAACGCCTAATAGTAATTTCAATGCCTGCTTCAATGGGCGCTATCATTGTGGATAGCTTTGATAAAGAGTAAGTGTCTATAAGTGTTACATAAATCTTCAGTTAAGATAATTCTATATTTTCTGAAAAAAAACCTTATAAAGTTATATATTTTATAAGGTTTTATAAATAATATTTTTAGAAAAAGTATTAAGTTGCCACTAGACTCAAAAACGTTCGAAATTTGCTCTCAGTATCCAATGGCACTAACTTTCTTATTTTGGTTGGGCCATTTTAATCTCTCCAGAACCTACTTCTGTCCAATAGACACTTGTGCTATCAACTATAATACTGTTTGGATTATAAGCATCAGACTGTATACCACTATCAATAATGGTTGAAGTACCACCACTGATTGGAATCTTACCGAGAAACACTTGGTCAATCCAGTAAAGGTTTTGACTATCAACTGCTAACTTTCGCCATGTTGCTCCACTTAAACCAATAAGTTCTGTAATAGTACCGTCATTTATTGATACTTTTTTAATATATCCCGTATCTTGTTCAGAGAAATATGCATGGGTATCATCTACTACAAAATCTGAGAGGAATGGAAGTCCAGCAGCAATAACTTCAGTCAGACCACCATCAATAGATACTTTCGCAATCGTATCATAATGAGCCATCCAAAATACGTATGTGCCATTAACAATAATAGGTCCTGATGGCCCTGACAGTTCATTTGAGAGTACTTCTTCTATTCCACCATTAACTGATACTTTGGCAATTTTGGCAAATGGTCCATCTTCAATCCAATAGACATTAATCCCATCTGTTGCAATGTCATGAATATAGAAATCAGCAATGGCTAGCTTTTCAATAGTTCCCCCCCCCTCTTGTGGCACCTTTTTTATTGTCCATCTGTCAGCGAAATAAACATGTGTGTCGTCAACAGCAATAGGCATTGACTCTCCTATTATGCCACTAATAACAGTACTTATAATTCCCCCTTCAATAGGCATCTTTGCTATTCTCCCAAAACCTTCTATTTGTCCTATTGGACCACCTTCTATCCAATACATATTCGATGCATCTAAAACAACAACTTGTGGTGCATCTACCTCATCAACTAATGTTGACACTATGCCACCTGCAATAGGAACTTTTTTTATACTTCCAGTCTGACCATGAGCACAACAAATAGTTTCCACCCAGAAAACATTTTGAGCATCAAGTGCAATATCAACTGGAGAGTCCAATCCATTGGCCAATGTGGTAATATTTCCTCCATTTACAGGAACATAATTGATTGAAGTAGAATCAATCCAATATACATTTGACTCATCTATAGCCAGCTTTTTTGGAAGAGCTGGAATATCAGCCAAAAAGGTTGGTGTACCACTAATAATATCAAATTTTATGAGTCGTGAATTATCTGGATAAGGATATTGTATTTCTAAAACAAATATATCTAAACCCTGCACAACAATATTTCCAGTAAAACTATTGTATGTATTGTTCCCATCCACTACCACTGACTCTGCACCACCACCTAATGGCATCTTTTTTATAATACTAGGATCAGGGAATTGTCCTTCCAGCCAATAGAGATGAGTAGAATCCCTGGTCATACTTATAATTGGCTTTAACGTACTCACGAGTGTTGTTATCTCACCATCAATCATTGAAACTTTTTCAATAGTATAAGTATTTGGAGAACCTGTCGAGTTGATCCAATATGCATTTGTATCATCTAAAATTATGTCATTCGTTGCTTCAACTTCTTTCTTCCCCTCTGCTAATACAGTGGTTGATGTTCCATCAAGGGTAGATTTATTTAAGGTACTTCCTAGACCTATTCCTGTACCAATCCAATACAAACTCTGTTCATTAACAATAATATTTGCAGGATCACCGAGTTGTCTAACAACAGCCGTAATATTTCCCTCTACCAACGACTTATTCTTGATAGGAGTATCACTGTCATCAGACCAGAATAAGTTTGTGTCTTTTATTTTTAAATGGTCTGGATTAGAAATATTGGAAGCTAAAGTTGTAATAAGCGGCTCTACACTTGCATCTTTATTTAATATAAATGTACCTTCATCGCCAGAACACAATCCAGTAGTGACTGAATAAGTTCCACTAATAATACCGTCAGAATAAGTGGCACTAAACTGTATCTCATCATCACCTGATATTACACCAAATGAAACAGAATTACCCGAGACAGTACCATTAATAACACCAGTGGATATACAAGGAGAACCTGATAAATCCATTGAACCACTTATGACTGTACCATTTAATAGTAATACTACTGAAACAGTACCACTATTATCTGTAATATTACTAGACCATGTTCCTTTCCATGATCCATTAATATCTACAGGAGTAATGTCTCCACCACTACTACCACCTCCACCACATGCGGTAAAAATTATTATTACACTTGTAAGTAAAAACAGTTTAAGTCGCTTCATATCAATTCCTTTATGATTATATATTAATTATAACCTATAATGAAATAAAATATAATCACCCTTTCAGGTGATTAAAAAATAATTTAAAATATCACCAAAACGCTCTACTGTCAACAGAATATTGAAACCTTATAATCTAACATATTTTATAACGTTTCCCACTGTAGCGATGTTTGCGGCCATGGATCTATATCTTTCAAATCAAAACCTTATAAAGCCTTCCGTACCGGAATATTTTATAAGGTTTTCTCTTATGTCTTTTACCTCTAAAATATGTATCATATTTTAGAGGATTTTAGAGTTTTTTATTGGAAACAACAATGTCAGGGTAGATATTGAGAACGAATAGACATAAATCCACTACGGAATACTTTTTTATCAGTATAAAATATGAGAAAAAATGAGGAACCAATGTTTAAAACCTATAATACTTTAGAACAAGCAACACATGCACAACCAAGAGTCACCGCTTTGCTAGCCTGCCAAAACAATCTCATGCCTACTTCATGGCACATGCCTATCTCAAAGGCGCCTTTTCGCTATGCTGTAGCCGTACGTGAAGAGAACTATACACATCAGCTGATAGAAGAGAACAAAAGCTTCACACTCAATTTCCTACCTTCTGAGCACTTTGAAACAGTCAATTTGATGGGAAAATTACATGGAGATATTAATGATAAACTAGCACAAAGTAACCTTGAAGTAGAAAATGTAGACAGATTTAAAAACGTCTTACTCAATGCCTCAGACTTCATTTACGAATGTGAGGTGTGTGATACATACAAAAACGGAGACCATACAATTTTTATAGCGGATGTTGTTAAAATACATGTTAATGACAAGCAGAGTGATAAGCCTATGCTTTTTTCTGGTCGTGGGAGATATGGAACAGTGGGAGAGACATTTACATTATCTAAAAGGAGTATATTATGAATATAGACGAAATAGCGTTTGAGTTAGAGTTAGCAGGATTGAGTAGAGAGCAACAGGTGAAACTATTATCATCTATTAAAAGAAGTGGCTTTGATGCCAAAGCGGTTGATAAAAAGTTACTACTTATGGGATTTACACCGATCTTTACTATTTATGATGATGACGAAGAAGATACATGTAAAAGAGACACAAAGTAATAAAGCTATGCCTTTTCCCGGCTGTGGCAATTATATACTACTACGACTAAGGCAGTAAGTGCAAAAAAAGTCTGTAAATGTTTTTAACCGACATAAACAAACTACAAAAACTTTTTTAATCAGTATAGTATATGAGATAAAGGAGTTTTAATGAAACCGTATATACCAACCATATTTGAGTTCGACCCAGATGAACGAGGTCACTTTGGAAAGTTTGGTGGCAGATATGTACCAGAAACACTTATGCCAGTACTAATAGAACTAGATGAAGTCTATAAAAAATACCGTTTTGATATAACATTTTGGAATGAGGTCAATGCACTCTACAAAGATTATGTAGGACGCCCATCACCTCTGTATAAAGCACAGAATATAAGTGATGAGATAGGTGCAGAAGTATATCTAAAACGTGAAGATCTTAATCATACAGGAGCACACAAGGTCAACAACACCATTGCCCAAGGTATCTTGGCAAAACGTATGGGAAAAACGAAGATCATTGCTGAGACGGGTGCAGGACAACATGGTGTGGCTACTGCAACTATAGCGGCACTGATGGGATTGGAGTGTGAGGTTTTTATGGGTGCTAAAGACGTAGAACGTCAACAACTAAATGTCTTCCGTATGAAACTGCTGGGAGCCAAAGTACACGCCGTAGAGTCTGGTAGCAGAACACTCAAAGATGCCATGAATGATGCCATAAGACATTGGGTAACACATGCCAGAGATACCTATTATGTCATAGGAACTGCTGCAGGACCTCACCCTTACCCTCTGATGGTACGTGACTTCCAGGCTATCATCAGTTATGAAGCCAAAGCACAACTCTTGGAACAGGCACATACGCTACCTGATTATGTGCTTGCATGTATTGGTGGGGGCTCAAATGCTTTAGGCATGTTTGCACATTTTATAGAGGAAGAGCAGACTGAGTGTATCGGCATAGAAGCAGGAGGTAAAGGACTGCAAAGTGGAGAGCATGGTGCGTCTTTGGCTCTAGGAAAACCAGGTGTACTTCATGGACAGCTGAGTTATCTGCTACAAACTAATGAAGGGCAGATAGAAGAGGCATACTCCATCTCAGCAGGACTTGATTACCCAGGCATAGGACCTGAACACTCTTACCTCATGGAGCAGGGGAAAGTAGTCTATGACTACGTCACCGATGATGAAGCGATGGATGCCTTTGTATGGCTTAGCCAAACTGAAGGCATAGTGCCTGCTTTTGAAAGTGCTCATGCCATCGCCTACCTCAAAAAGATGCCAAAAGAAACCATCAAAGGCAAAACTATTATCATCAGTCTTTCCGGTCGCGGAGACAAAGATATGATACAGGCTATGGAACTGTTGAAGCTATAGCCTCTTTGGTCTTTTGATGTCTGTAGGCAAACATCTTTTGCATATCACTTCTCACAAACCATACAGCAAGGTTGCTTAGTGGCCAAAATGGCAAAGAAAAAGTCACCACATCACGCAAGATGCTATGAGAGGCATCTACCTCAATGAAATGGTGTTCATGTCTAAAAAGTTTAAACGGTGAGCGTGTAGCTACATCTACGATGAGATGGGGATATATCACTTTTTCAAATGACAATTCCCATACAAAAGAAAGCCATCCTTTTTTGATGCGTAACACGGCTTCATTTCCTTGCTTTAAAGGTGTGTCAAGTTTGAGTATCTCGACACTGGTATCATTGGGTGTAATGAGAGAAAGATTATTGGTGTCGGCATGAAAGTCAAAAAGGGTTTTGGCAGAGCATGGTATGGGTGTTTCAAATGTTAGTGTATGTTTCATATTTGTATTATGGCATAGTCTTCGCTATTTAGTATATTACTTTTGTCTGTTCATCTTAAATCTGTAACCTAAGATGTAACATCCTCAATTCTAAGACTGTGGAGATGATGGCTTTTCAAGCTTCTCCTGAAATCTGTCTATAAGCAAAAGCATTACCGGTAAAATAAATAGGTCTGTTAACAATGATAATGAAATTAAACTTGCACTATAGATTCCGATGAGTTCTAAAAAATGTACTTGTGAAAAATACAACATTAAAAAAACTGTTATGAGTATGATGGAACCTATAATTACGGGGATACCAGAATAAAAATACATTTTTTCAAGTGCATGCTTACGAGTTCGACCAAAATAACGAAATCTAAAATATTTAAATGCAAAGTGTATAGTGGCATCGGATGCAAGACCAATTGAGATAGTTGTAGCAATAAGCATCTCAAGACTAAGTGGAATAGCTAAAAGAGTTACAATCATCCCAAACAATACAATAGGAATGGTATTGACAGTAAAACCGACAAACACCATCGCTTTTGATCGGAAGATCCACCCTGTAATAAGCCCAATAAGTATCAATGCTGTCAACAATGAACTCGCAAGTAAAATCGTTTGGCTATATTTTGCACTTCCAATGAGTGTAGCTTGATCTACAAAATAGAGTTCAATTCCCTTATATTGCAACAACCACTCGATAAGTTCCACTTTATTAATATCCGAAATGTTAATTACAATATTAACAGAATTTTCATCAAAATACTTATCACTTAAACTATAAAGATCCATATAAAATAGTGCTTGTTGCAAGGCTTCTTCATCCAGTACTTCCGTTTGTGTATTTGAATCATTGAGACTATTTATAATACTCGATAAAGAGATTACATCATCTATTTCATCTTCGAAGCGTTCCTCTATAGCTTCCGTAAATTTTTCTATAGAGTGTACAAAAGGCAGGTCTATTTTTGTATATGGTATTTTAAGTTCTATTTGTTCATTTTTGACATTGAGTTTAAAAAATCTATTACTTTCACCATAGATCAAATAAGCTCCTATAGCCAACAATAAATACACAAATCCCAAAAATCCAAAAAGAAATTTTTTGTTATAACGAAGTTCTTTAAACGTAAGTATATATACTAACTTTGCATATGGTACATGCGCATGTTCAATTTCAAAATAACTTAAAAATGCCGGTAAAAAAGTTAGGTTTAAAATATAGCTTATTAATGACGATAATATCACACTGAGACTAAGCAGCTTGATAATATCAGAATCTATAAAAACCAAACTACCAAGACCAAGTATAGTAAGAATGGATGTCCACATCGCCGGTACCATATTTCTGGTTAACAATTTTACGACTGAATGGTGTTTATTGTTTTTATACTGAGAGACATGCCAACGGTAGTAAAAATACAAAAATTCCACTAGTGAGATACTGATAGCAATAAAAAGCATACTAAAATGAATCGCCTTGATACCTGTGGTCATCACTATAAATGTAAAAGTCAACACTGTGCTAAAAGATATGAGTAATGTAGCACTAAAAAACGCTACATGGCTTCTAAATAACAATCGAAATATCAAAACTGTAATAAGTAAAACTATCATAATGTAACTGCTTAAAAAATACCAGTTAATTTCCCCATCATTCATGTCATAGGTATAGGTACCTGGTATATTGAGTTTACTAATATCTACAAACTTTTCTCCAGAGATAAAATAATAGAATGTTTTAAAATCATCTTCAGCAACATTACCATAATCATTATGTAATTCTTTGAGTAGTTTACTAAGCCTAATGGTATCTAAATCACCTGCATTAATGACTGTTAGCATCTCAGATTCATCACTACTTTTTTTTGTCTCAACAAAATCGTTACTGAACAACGAATATACTTTCTGTACACCTTCAAGGTTTACGAGTTCTTCATGCAGTTCGTTAAGCGACTGGTGCATATCTTCATCAAAAGTCTCAATACGTACTACCAACTTTGAAAGATGATGTGTTTCAAACTCTTTTGCCTGTGTTTGTTCTAACTGTTTTGAATCTTTAAGCCAAAACAGTGCATCTGAAGAGAGAAATCTTGGTGTATAGAGTATGCCCATAAGAACAACAAAGAACACATAGAACGATATGATTTGCAGACGATACTTGAGTACAATATCCACATATCGGTTCATATTGGGTGTGTAATGATACTTCATTTAAAATTCCTTTTGCCCTGTCATTTCACGATAAAGATATAAGGGCGTTTATATACATCTATCTCTTGGGCTACTGTAGCAATTCGATTGACCCTTGATTTTGTCATTTCATTGCCTTTTTCATAACTCACCTTTTCTTCTATCATGATCTGCAAGAGTGTTTCTATAGGATTTGATGACATATATACTGCAGATACAACATCCGTTGATTTTAAACGCGGAATACTATATAAAAAGAGCTGATATTGATATTTTGAAAGCATCGTAGGATTTTTAGTGATCATGGTGATGAATTTGCGTGAGTGTGGACAAAGAGGATCAATGAACACATATAGCACCTTTTTCCCGCTACCAAGGACAATGGCATCATTATGTATGCTGTTTAACAATGGCAATGATACATCGTAGGAGAGGTGTTTATGTTCCTTTTGCCCATCAGCACATAACGCAGTACCCATCAAACAAATACATAAAATTATTGTTTTAATCATAGTAGGAGTATAGCGTAGAATAATACAAGTTGATTACTAAATATGAATATTTTTTAATCAAGTGGAAAAAAAGGATCAGGATAATAATAATTTTCTTTATTCTGATACTAAACCTACATGATGGAAGGATTATCGCTATTGGTATAAAACCTATTTGTCTATTTATTATTAGTCATCAATCGACAATAAAAGACTACAAAGATAGATAGATAAATCATAAACTTACATCAAGGATAATACTAAAATGTATTGAAAGGATTTCCTATGAAAGAAGAAATTGAAACCTGTTTTTTTAAATCGTTGATCTATGTAAGTAAAGCTGAGGAGAATGTTGATTATGATGAAATCTTAAATATTTTAACGCACTCTTGGAAATATAACCATAACAGCTATATTTCTGGGATGTTACTCTGTGACGATAAACACTTTATTCAGATCATTCAAGGTCCCATAGCAACCATTGATAAATTATATGCACGTATAGAGAATGATTCTCGCCATACAGATATAAAGTTGATCGGTGAAGAACTTTTGCATGAACGTGATTGTAGTGGTTGGGGCATTGGTTTTTATGAAAATCAAGAGGTCGCAAACATATTTTATGAGTCTTTCAATATAGGACATGGTGAAGCACTTTATGATGTGAACTATAAAGATGCAAAATCTTTCTTGCTTATATTGAAAAATGTCATTTAAGTGAAACTATAAAAATAGATTTAAAATCTAGAGAAAGGAGTCATAGATGAAAAAACGTATATGGATAATTGGTGGAAGTAGTGGAATTGGACTTGAGCTTGTTAATCAGTGGTTACAAAAGGGTTTTTGGTCATCATAAGTGCTAGAAATGTAAGCAGTACAAAAGAACTTTTGGCACTCAAGAAAATTTATGAAAAACAACTTCAAATAGTAGATATAGATGTGACTTCACAGAGTCTGTTAAAAAATCTGTACTTCAGGCATGGAAACGTTTTGAAGGTATCGATGTCACATTTAAAGATCCCTTCAATGAAGTAGAAGGTATTGCTTCTGTGTATGAGATATTTGCGCATATGTATCAAAATTTAGATAAACCAAGGTTTGTCATCAATGAGTATATGGACAAAAATAATGTAGCCTATGTCAAATGGGAGTTTGTCTTCACGTTTAAAAATGAAAAAAAGAACATAGTTTTGAAGGTGTCAGCCGATTGATGATTAATCATGAAGATAAGATTATTTCACACACAGACTATTGGGATGCAGCGGAGAATATGTATGAAAAGATGCCGATTGTAGGCTCTTTGCTTCGCTTCATCAAGTGTAACTATACGATATGGGGAAATCAATAGGCTAATAGATTGAGCGATCAAGAGATAGATCAGTAAAGCATCTTATTGCTTGAAAACCTTATAAAATAATATATTTTATAAGGTTTTGATCGTCTTAATGATATCAAAGCGATAAGACCTAAACAGCATTTCAAAAAAATATTAGCTACAATATAGTAATACTAAATATAAGGTCTTTGACTATGGAACATTTCGAACAATTTTTAGATTCCCTACACTTAGAAGATTTGAATAATGCAGCACATCCGTCAATATTTGATAAGAATGAAGAATATGATATGCTAATCGTTCGCCTGCCTTTTATAGGTGAAAAGCTTGAAGCTCAGTCTATTGGATTTATCATTGAGGGACGAAATAGTTTTTTATATAATAGAGACAAGAAAAAGTTTGAATTGCTTGAAGATCGTTTTCTAGGACCTTACAAAATCATTGACCCAATAATAGATACACTTCTAAAATCCTTTGAAAAGTATCGGAGCATAATCGTAGACATGGAAGAACTTCTATATGAGAACATGAATATAGAGAATTTTATGGCAGACTGGATAGGTCTTAAGAGAGATATATTACTCATCCAGCGAGTACTTACACGAACTTCTGAAATGCTGCTAGTAATGGTAAATCACTATCGAGGAACCACAGATTTTCCAATGAATCACTATGAAGACATGCATGAACACATCGAGCGAATTATGCATTCAGCAACGCATCAACTTTCAAAACTTGATTATCTCTATAATTTCTACAGTGCCCGGTCAAATGACAAGATGAATAAAATGATTTATATTCTCACAATAATTTCTGCTATTTTCCTTCCGTTAAATCTATTAGTTGGTTTTTTTGGAATGAATACGAGTGGGTTGCCTTTTACTTCCTCTGAACAGACTGGTACATTGAATGTTGTTTTTCTGATGTTTTCTCTTGTTATTCTAACCTTAATTGCTGTATTGATATGGCACAAAAAGACTCAAAGAGGGTTACAATAACTACTTCTACATCCACGTTTTCATGGATTGTAGAAAACATTTATGTTTCCTGCCTATCCCACTACAAGCTGACGGAATACGTTTTTGGAGAGATTCTATTTTTTAGCTTTTTTATAAGCATCTGTGCTAAAATTTCGCCTCTACTGAATTGAGCATAATTGAACTAGGTCAATAGCCTTAATTTTATTGACTTGACAATGAGAAGCATCACAATGATTATTGAATTTGTCACTGTAGATATGACATAATCAAGAAAAATATATTTAGAGATAGTAAGGAATACTATGACCAATGAAATATTAGAACAAGTTCAGACTTTAGAAAATTATCTCAGTGAGCACATTGAAGGTGCAAATCTCGATGTACACCCATATGAAGTCGCTGATCTTTTAATGAATGTTAAAAAAGTTGATGAAGAGACATTTACACAATTTTTAAACAAACTCCCTAAAGCTCTCTTAGCAGAAGTCATCATTGAATTCCCAAAATCAGATCAGGAAGAGCTATATGGAAGATTTGGTCCAAAGAAACTTGCAGGACTAGCAGGAGAACTTAATACGAATGATGCAGCTGAGCTCATCCAGCATATCGAAGAGATTGATGAGAAAAAAGCGGATGCAATCTTATCTAATCTTTCCGAAGAGGATAGGGATACTATAGAGAAGCTCATTTCTTATGAAGAAAATGAAGCTGGTTCACACATGCAAGTCGAGATCTTTGAGGCACATGTAGATGAAAAGATAGGTGACTCCATCTTGCGTCTTAAAAAGATGAAAGCGAACAATGAGATTGATAATGTTCATCATGTGTTTATCGTTTCAAATGGACGTACATTCGTAGGTATGATTCCTCTTGAAGATCTCATACTCCATGGTCCAAAAGAGTTATATAGAGATGTCATCAATGATGAAGGTAAGATCACAATATCTGTTGAGCCTCATGATGACATTAAAAAAGTGGTTGAAACTGTAAGTAACTATGACCTTAGTGTTATCCCTGTAGTTAATGACAAAGGCATACTTGTAGGTCGTATTACTTCCGATGATATCTATGATATTATATCTGAAGAAGCAACAGGACAGATCTATAATCTTGCCGGGGTTAATGACGATGCAGAACAAGAAGAGAACTTTTGGCTGATTAGTAGATCAAGAGCTGTTTGGCTTGGATTAAACTTGTTTACTGCGATTGCTGCTTCTTTGGTAATCGGGATATTTGATCAAACAATCCAATCTTTGGTAGCATTGGCTATCTTGATGCCTATTGTTGCATCAATGGGTGGTAACGCAGGAACACAGACACTAACGGTTACAGTAAGACAAATGGCACTGGGTGAAATAGCCGGAGACGAAGCTCGTCAAACTATCATTAAAGAAGTTTCCATTGCTCTTTTAAATGGATTACTTTATGGTGTAGTGATGGGTATCATTGCATATTTGTGGTTTGATCTACCGATGTTGGGACTTGTCATAGCTATGGCAATGATTGCCAATCTCTTTGCAGCAGGTTTTTTTGGTGCGACGATACCCTTAGCACTTAAAAAATTTGGTGTTGACCCGGCAATTGGCTCAACGGTACTCTTGACAACCGTTACAGATATTGTTGGTTTTTTCAGTTTCCTCGGACTGGCAACTGTTATATTGTTATAAATAAAGGATGAAACATTTTATGGATACAGACAGTATTGTAGAACAACCGAATAATTTGAAATATTATGTAGAAGACTACTGGGACATTGTAGTAGGAATTTTGGCTATTGTCATGGCGATTTTCATGCATAAAAGTGGCCAGGGTGCTATTGCTACAGCACTTGCGGCTATAGGTATAGCTGCACTCTCTTTAACTGTTTCTGAAGTAGCTGAGATACTATCAGAAAGACTGGTAGAGCCTTACGGAAGTATGGTGCTTACTTTTTCTGCAGTTATCGTAGAAATTATCCTTCTGTATATTATCTTGCTGGAAGCTGTACACTCTCCTGAAGTTGTTGAGACAGTAAAGGGAGGTATTATCTCTGCAGTCATAGTAGATATGAACGTACTTTTGGGACTAGCTGTATTTATCGGTGGACTTAAGTTCACAGAGCAGGAACATAATAAAGAGACTTCAAGTACCTATACGACGATTTTGTTTGTGACCGCTTTAGCACTCTTAGTTCCGAGTCTTTTAAGTGAGTCAGAACATGGTAAGGCAGTGATTCAGGAAACAAGTATTATTATTGCCGCTGTACTCATGGTTTTTTATATTATAATCTTTGTTTTCCAGACTAGAACCCATACTCATTTTTTTCAAGCAACAGCTAAAAGCAGACTTTTTAGACTGAAAAGAAAGCTAAAAGAAGAGAATCAAGAAATTGATGAAAATGAGCGTAGTGATTATATCTTTGAGAGCTTTAACAACATTGGGAACTTTGTTGTCATTTTTATTCTTATTGGGATTATTGCACTTGGCGCAGAAGTCTTTGCTACCGATGGTGTAAAGCTGGCTAAAGAGTATGGTATCTCTGCAGGGCTTGCCGGTTTGATCATTGCGATTGTTGCAGTTACACCTGAAATATTCACTGCTATCAAAGCAGCAAGAAATGATCAGATTCAAAGGGTTGTCAACATTGCAATGGGTGCTTCTGTAGTGTCAATTCTTCTTACTGTACCTATATTATTGGCCTTGGCATATATGAGTGGAATCAATCTGATGCTAGACTTTAACCCGCTTCAAGTAGGTGCTTTAATTATGACTGTCATCCTGGCATGGAAAAGTACAGAAGAGGGACATACTAACTATTTTGAAGGTTTGGCACACTTGATGTTCTTTGTATGTTATGCCATTATTGCTGCCTATTATTAATGGGTGGTTGCCACGTAACCACTATACATGAGCTTTGACTGCTTATTTTAAATTTTTCGATACCTACTATGCTATAATCTAAAAAAAAGGTAGTATTTTATGAAATCATTAACTCTATTATTCTTTCTCTCCCTCTTTTTATGGTCTGCTGACATAGATACAAAACTCTATGAGGGAAACAATACAATTGCCTATTATGAAGAGGTGAACAAACTCATCGAACAAGAAGATTCTCAAGATCAAGCTGATATTGAACGTATTGCTACGGAACGCATGATTTTGGCAAATCTTAAGAATATGCTCTCTTTTACATCAAAAGTTCACCCTTTGCCTGACGCACTTTTGACAGATGACCAAAATATCAGCACAGAAAACTATCTTTCTTATCTTAATGCACTTGCCGATACTTATGCAACGATTGGTATCTTAAAAGAAGAACAATCAATCATGCAATCTAAACGGAAATATTTAAGTCAAAGCATCCATGACATTACGACTGAAGATAAAAAAAACTTACTGCTTTATCAACTACAGTATGCATTTTATAAACTTAAGGGAAATAATCATGATCTTTCCATAAAAGAATATGAAACCTTAGCCGAAGAAGGAGAAAAGCATTTTAGTCAAGTGCTAAAAAGAGTTATCTTTGATATTCCAGCATTAAAGAAAAATCTTACAGATACAAATACAAAGTTTCCTGCAATAGAACAGGAAGCCGTTGCACTCAATCTGGCTAAAGAACGTGAACTTATACATCATGAAACTGTCTCTAAAATATTGGAAAAAAGAATTCTTGTAAACACAATGGACAGAATGGCAGCACTCACTACAAAAATTGATCAAACCATACTTCTTTCTCTGGCTTATTTGCAAAAAGGAGAGAACCAGAAAACATTGACCCTTTTCAATGATGGGAAAACAGATCTTGCTGCACTCACCCCAGAACTTATGAATCATTATACGCTCAAACGTACTATTCTAAAATCATTATTCAAAGAAAAGGCAGGTAATGTAGCACTGGCAATTTCAAATGTAGAAGAAAGTGCTGAAAGCCTTTATGACTATACTCACAGTAAACTCACTGAATCTCTTTTTGTATTTAATGAACAAAATATTTCCATTATGGACATCATTAAAGTGCTTCTTGTTCTAATACTTGGATTTATGCTTGCTGCATTTTATAAACGAAAGATCATGAATTTTGCTACGAGTGAGAAACTTTCCTATTCATCGGCTAAAATGATCTCTGGTTTCGGCTACTATCTTATTGCATTAATCACTTTACTGATAGCACTGAAAAGTATAGGACTTGATTTTTCAAATCTAGGCCTAATTGCAGGAGCACTCTCTATCGGTATTGGTTTTGGGTTACAAACTCTCGTCTCCAACCTTGCCGCAGGTATCATTCTAATGTTTGAAAGAACTATACGCTTGGGAGACTATATAGAGGTTTCAGATACAATTAGAGGTACAGTCAGTGACATGAAGATGCGCTCGACAACCATCACAACCAATGATAACATCGATGTCATTATTCCTAACTCTTCTTTTATTCAAAACAATGTTGTCAACTGGACTTTAGAAAATGATATTAGACGAATACATATCCCTTTTTCTGTCGCATATGGTACGCCTAATGAAAAAGTAGAAGAAGTGATCTTGGAAGAACTTAAACTCTCAAATCTTAATTATGTCTCAAAGCCTGCTAAATACACTACCGTTGTTTGGATGACTGCTATGGGATCAAGCTCTGTAGACTATGAACTGGTTGTGTGGATCAAAGGGCAATCAACGCTTAAGCCTTCAGGTACAAAATCAGATTTCCTAAAATTTATCTATGCAGCACTCAATAAACACCATATACAGATACCTTTCCCTCAGTTAGATTTGTATATCAAAGAAAGTGGGCGAAACAAAGATGATATAGTTTTGGATCATCCACTAGTGGAAGATAAGGTAGAACGATCACTCAAATAGACCTACAGTGAATTGATTACGTGTGATTACACATAGAGTCCATAATCACACACTATAGTGAGAAAAAAGGAAAATCATGAAAATAGCACTTACCGGAGCCAGCGGTTTCGTTGGAACAGCTCTACAAAGTCATTTTAAAGAGTGTATTATTGTAGATAGAAAAGATGATACACCCATGATTGTAGAAAAGCTAGAAGGTGTGGATATTGTTATCAATCTTGCAGGTGCTCCTATCATCAAACGCTGGAGCGATCCATATAAAAAACTACTTATAAAAAGCCGTATAGAGAGTACGGAACGTCTTGTATTGGCAATTAATCAAAGTAATGTTACGCATTTTATTTCTACATCAGCTATAGGTATCTATCCTGATGATAAAAAATGTGATGAGGGTTGTAAAGAGATCGCTGATGATTTTTTAGGTGAACTTTCCCATAAGTGGGAAGAAGAAGCACTTTTGTGTAAGAAGCCAACGACTATATTACGTTTTGGTGTGATACTTGGAAAAGAGGGGGGAGCATTGGCACAGATGATTACCCCATTTAAATGGGGTGTCGGCGGTATCATCGGTAACGGAAAGATGATGACAAGTTGGATAGATATTGAAGATCTAGTGCGTATCTATCAATTTGTTATTGATCAGAAACTAACAGGTGTTTTCAATGCTGTTTCACCCAATCCCGTTACAAACCATATTTTTACCAAAACATTGGGAAAAGTGCTGAATCGTCCTACCATACTTCCTGTTCCTGAATTTGTTTTACGTATCATGTATGGGGAAGCCAGCTTAGTCCTAACAGGTTCAAAAGAGATCTATCCAACTGCACTTCAGGAAAAAGGTTTTGTCTTTGAATATGCGGATATAGAAACATCTCTTCAACACCAGATAACCTAGTTTTCACCACCAATTGACATTATTAGCCTACGAATAGAAACACTTTTTTTATAAAATAAATAAAAAAGTGAGGTAATTATGAAACGAGCTATTTTACTGATGAATATGGGCGGTCCAAATAATTTAGATGAGGTAGAAGTTTTTTTGAACAATATGTTCAATGACAAACGTATCATCTCTGCACCAAAGCCAATACGTATGCTAATAGCAAAAATTATTACTTGGAAGAGAAAAGAGGAAGCTAAAAGTAATTATGCTGCGTTAGGGGGAAAATCACCTTTGGTAGGGTACACCAAAAAACTTATTTCAAAACTCGAAACAGGGATAGATGCTACTGTACATATGGCAATGCGCTATACACCTCCTTATTCAACTGACACACTTCAGGGACTAAAAAATGTGGATGAGATATATGCGATCCCTCTCTATCCTCACTATTCGAGTACAACAACACTCTCAAGTATAGAGGATTTAGAAGAGAACATTAAAAAACAGGGTATCAATGCAAAAGTAAAAACACTTAATAGTTATTACAAACATCCAGACTACATCGCTGCCATGGTAGAACGTATTAAAGAGACACTTGGAACGGATAATCCTGATGAGTTTGAATTGGTATTTTCTGCGCATGGGTTACCACAAAAGATCATAGATAAAGGAGACGACTACCAACGTCATATCAAATACAATGTATATCATGCGAGAAAAGCACTGCTGGAGGCAGGGTTAAATTTTCATAAGACTCATCTTGCCTATCAGTCACGTCTTGGACCATTGGAGTGGATACGTCCATATCTTGATGATAAGCTCAAGAGTCTGAAGAAAAAAAAGGTTATTATTTATCCAATAGCGTTTACCATTGATAATTCTGAAACAGAATTTGAACTGGATGTAGAGTATAGAGAGATCACCGAAGATATTGGATTTGAGGAGTACCGTGTGGCAAAAGCACCCAATGACCATCCAGCCTTTGTAAAATGTATTACTAACCTCTATGAAAGTATGAAAGATTCTTGATGATCGAATATGCAGTAGTGGGGTCAGGCATCGGTGGTAGCAGTATAGCTGCCTATCTTGATGCCAAAGGACATAAGACAGTTTTGTTTGAGAAAGAACCGTATCTTGGCGGATGCAGTTCTACCTTTGAACATAGAGGCTATTCCTATAATACAGGTGCTACGACACTTGCAGGATACGAAGAAGGTCATATTGTCAAATCTCACTTTGATGCCTTGGGGCTTATCCCTGATATCATTAGCAGTGACCCCTCTATAGTGATTATACAGAATGGGAAAACTACACCTCGTTTTTCTGACCTGGACACTTTTCTAGAGGTTTTAGAAGAGAACTATCCTCATCCCAAAAATAGGGATTTTTGGACACTGATACACAATTTAGGTGGAAAATTTTATGAGTTACATGGTCATTACTACAGTAATAGAAGTTTATGGCATAAACTACAGTCACTCACAAGTTTTTTTCCTATGCTAGTGAAATTTCAGCGTTATTTACGTACGAATGCTTATGATTTTATCCAAGATTTCTATGGAGACATTTCTGAAGAGTATCTTCGCTTTTTAGAGGCACAGATCTTAATAGTTGCGCAAGCACCTTCACGTGATATAAACTTCTTCACAGCAGCACTCTCTTTGGGATACACATTTAATGAAACACATTATGTTCCAGGTGGTTTTGGCGCACTGTTTGATCAGATGACAGCAAAGATGAAAGATATAAGACGAAATACGGAGATACAAAAGATAGAACGCCATATAGACCACTATATACTTCATACCAAAAAGGAAACCATAAAATCCAAGAATGTAATACTCAACTCTACAGTTTATGACAGTGGGAAACTTTTTGACCAGAATGATACAAAGGTTAAACATTATTACAAAAAATATGAAAAACTCAACAACCACCAAAGTTCTTTTATGCTCTATATGACCATTAAAAGTACGAAGAAATATGCACATCATTATCAACTCATTCAGGATGAGACCTATGCTCACAGTATCTCAAATGCCGTATTCGTATCATTTTCAGATGTGGAAGATAATGTGCTCTGTGAAAATGGACACTATAGTATCACTGCATCGATACATACAGACAGCAGATGGTGGGAAGACAAAAGTATGTACAAAGTTAAAAAAGAGGAACTTAAAAATCAAATGATAAAGTCCATCTGTGATATACTCGAGATCACTGAAAATGATATCGTACATCACTTTGCAGCAACGCCTAAAAGTTTTATGCGTTACATCAATCGTTCACAACTTGGAGGCAATGCCATCACCATGAAAAACTTTCTGCCAAAACTCCCTTCCAATGACACACCGATAAAAGGTTTGTACCATGTAGGTGATACAGTCTATGCGGCACAGGGATGGCCTGGAGTGATGCTTGGGGTAGATAATCTGAAGAAGTTACTTCATGTATAATATTGCTTTGCGTATTAAAACATTTGACTGGCTCTACATCTTGCTCATAGGTGTGGTGTTTGCAATGCTTCTTTCTTCTTTAGGGTATGTACTCCTGGAACGAGACTGGTATCAGGGGGCATTGTTTGGCGCTTTACTTGGTTTTTCTATTACGCTTTTTTCACTTATTTTTATTACGTATATGAACCACTCTATTCTTCCTAAGATCTCAAAAATATTTTGGCTTCCATTAGCGATATTTTTCTCCTTTCTTTCTGGGTTTCTAGGTACATTGTTCAGTACCAGTGCGGCAGAACTATTACATATTGACCTCATTCCACTATTTCATACACACCCTGTACAAATCGCAGTAGCGATAGGTTTTCTAACCTATATTGTAGGTGCTTTGCTTTACCGTTTTGTCAAGATGCGTAATGAAAAAGAAGTAGTGGATCATCACTATGTACAAAGTCGTCTTCGATCACTGGAGACGCAACTCAATCCCCACTTTTTATTTAATGCCCTAAATTCTATTGCTGAACTCATCCATCAGGATCAAGACAAGGCAGAAGCTGCTATTTTGAAAGTCTCAACATTTCTACGTAATACTATGGATGAAAAAGCACTCATACCACTTACTGATGAACTTAGAAATGTACGTGATTATGTAGAGTTGGAAAACATACGTTTTTCAGGCTTGATCGATCTGCAGATAGCTGATCCAATACCTAAAGTTCATGTACCAAAATTTTCTATCCAGTTACTTGTAGAAAATGCTATAAAACATGGTTTCATAGCCCCGAAAGTGTTGCATATATCTTTGTCTTACGATATGTCACAAAATAAACTCATACTACAAAATGATGGTAAAGCTATGAAGAATACATCATTTGGTACAGGACTTACAAATTTGGCCCAGCGTTTAAAACTTCTTTGTAAGGGCACTATCGAGATAACAAACAAAGAAAAACCTACTTTTACACTTTATTTAGGAGATTGTCATGAAAATACTTATTGTTGATGATGAAGCATTAGCACTTGCAAGACTCAAGCGCATGCTCAATACATTGGGATATGAAGATATTATAGAAGCAGATAATGCACAGAGTGCTCTGGAAGCAGTTAAAGAGACACATTTTGATCTTGTGCTGCTAGATATCAATATGCCTCAAACTAGTGGTTTGGAATTAGGCTATGAACTGCGTTATCATCAAGAAGATATAGCTATTATTTTCCAAACTGCGTATGATGAACATGCGCTTAAAGCTTTTGATATAGGTGCTGTGGGGTACCTTGTAAAACCTTTTAGCATGGAACAGTTACAGCAAACTATAGAACGTGTAAAACTGGAAACAAAAAGTGATAAAAATTTTCGTCTTATGAGTAAGAACGGTGAGAATTATTATCTTTTTAAACCTGAAGATATTTACTATGTAAAAGCGGATCTGAGTGAAGTGATGTTACGCTCTTCTAAAGGTTTTTCTTATTATGCACACAAAATATCAGACCTTGAAAAGCAATTACTGGGGCATGATTTTGTACGTATACATCGCTCTTACCTCATAAACATTAATAAGATAAAAGAGATGGAAACCATAGAGCAAAGTAAGTTACGATTTTCATTTCATGACATTTCTGATCAGATAGAGTCAAGTAAAGATGGAGCAAAAGCATTCAGGAATACATTTTCTGTGTAGTGAGCGCTTTTATTATTTAGTATTGTCTACTTCTTATATCTTTAAATTATGAGATAAAAATGAATCATCAAACTATTACATTATGTATGTATAATATGCATAAGATGTAAATTTGAACCATAAAAGGGATTATCTATGAATGATAAGATCAGAGAGATCGTTGAAGAGATAGAAGCTATGAAGTTAAAGCTTACTGAAGAGATCGCTCTGCAAGAGAGTCATATTTCCTATGAGATTAAAAATGGTTATGTGACATTTGAAAAAGAGGTTTTGGCTAGGCAAAAAGAGAATATGAAAAACCTCTTAACTTGGTTTGGAGAAGTTCCTCTTTTGCATTTTCTTGCCGCACCTATCATCTATGGGATGGTCCTTCCTGCTATACTATTTGATGTGTTACTCTTTGTATATCAACAGGTAGCATTTAGAATCTTCAAGTTTACATTTATAAAACGCAGTGACTATATGCACTTTGATCATCATTATCTTGGATATTTAAATCCGATTGAAAAACTCAATTGTTTATACTGTTCCTATTTTAATGGTTTAATGCTGTATGCCTCTGCCATTGCAGGTAGGACAGAACTTTATTTTTGTCCTATAAAACATGCGAAGAAGGTTATTTCTCAACATAACTATTATGATGAGTTCTTATCTTATGGTGATGAAGAAGAGTATCAGAAGAAGTTAAAAGAACTTCGTGAAAATCCTCAAAAGTAATGTGTGCAATTTTTTACATTTTTAAAAGATTCATAATAAATCCCCCTTTTATCGAGAAGTGTTATAATGTAAAATATTATAATAAAAAAGTCAGGGATGTCTGGTGGTACTTTTATAATAAATTTTCTCTTGAAAAGACATTATGAAAAAACATACTGTTGAACAACTTAGTATCTTTCTTAGTGTTGTTAAGTGGCTGATATTTTCTTCGATTATCGGTATTGTTATTGGTGCAAGTGTAACATTTTTTTTAGAGATACTACGGTTTTCAGAAGAAGCTCGATATGTGTTGCCGTTCAAATATTATTATCTCTTACCTCTTGCACTGCCTTTAACTGTTTGGCTAGTGAAGAAATATGCTCCGGATGCCGAGGGACATGGCACGGAAAAAGTCATTGAAGCAGTACACAAAAAAAGTGGTAAAATAGAGATATCGGTTGTTCCAGTCAAGTTAATTGCTACTGTACTGACAGTTTTTTCCGGAGGTTCTGTCGGTAAAGAAGGACCTGCCGCACAGATTGGCGGAGGCATGGCATCTTTTATTTCAGAAATTTTCCATTTTAGTAAAGCGGATCGTAAAAAGTTGGTGGTCTGCGGAATTGGTGCCGGGTTTGCAACGGTTTTCGGTACGCCGATCGCGGGTGCTATTTTTGGGCTTGAAGTATTAGTAATCGGACTTATACGCTATGATGTATTGCTTCCCTCTTTTATCGCTGGTTTCTCGGCATTTTCAACTGCACAGTATTTTGGAATTGACTATACTTATTTTGATATAAGTTTTCATCAGAGTGTTTCATTGGATATTGTTTTGATCATGCAAGTTGTTTTGGCGGGTCTGTTTTTTGGTTTTATCTCTGATATTACTATAACAACACTAAGAGGAAGTTCCAGTTTGATTAAAAAAATTCCTTTTAATAGTTATGTAAAAGCTTTTGCAGGCGGAATCATCTTGATAGGATTATCATTAATTGTAGGAGATCAATATTTTGGATTAGGACTTGGAACCATTGACAATATACTTCAGCCTGACACTTCTCTTCATAGAGACATCCCCTGGTATGGCTTTTTTCTTAAAACGATATTTACTTCCATTACTCTGGGTGTTGGAGGGAGTGGCGGTATAGTTACGCCCCTTTTTTACATAGGTGCCACCAGTGGTCATGTGTTTGGTACTTTTATGGGTGATCATATATCTTTTTTTGCTGCACTTGGTTTTGTTAGTGTTCTTGCCGGAACCACAAATTCCCCGATCGCTGCAACTATTATGGCTATGGAACTATTTGGTTTGGAGGTCGCACACTATGCTGCTATTTCGGTGGTTATCAGCTTTTTAATTACTGGACATCGTAGTGTGTTTGCTTCTCAGATATTGGCTATGAAAAAATCTGATATCCTCAAAATTGATCTTGGTGAAGAAATTGCACATACTAAAGTTGAAATGGGGGATAAAGAGATGCGTAAAATTGAAAATATTCGTGAGCGTATTCAGATAAAGCGTAGAAAACGTCAGGAAAATTCTAAATCTAAAAAGTGAGAACTGAGGTTGTGATTGTAGCGCGGGATTTTTTCCAAAAGAATGTAGATCTTGCGTGATGGTTTTTCAGTATGATCTTTTTCTTTTGCTCTGAAGTGACTCTTGAAGAACAATGTTTTAAGGAAAATTCCTTAAAAAAGTAACCATTTATGTATCAAAGACTAGCATAGCCAACAGAGATTTTCTCTGTTGGTGTTCTAAAGGATGTAAGCTCCATCTTAGCGACGATACTGTTGAAGGGCATACATATATGAGTTACGCTCATAAGCAGCTGGGTTATCAGTGTGAGCCAGTGATATGCTCCCTTTCATCTGGGAGATAGAGTCATATTCGTATTTTTCCATCCATTGGGTGATTTCATTCAGTATAGTTGTTACTTCGGATTCACCTTTCATCAAAAGCACTGAAGCCAATGCCACAGCATCTGCTCCGCTCATGATGGCTTTGAGAACATCTTCTGCACTGTGAATACCCGTATTGGCACAGAGAGAACAGGGCAGTTTTTTATAGAGAATCGCACACCAGCGCAATATTTCACTTAAATTTGTAGAACTGGTGATATTGGCACGCTGCAAAGGTGTCAAAAGTTCAAGATCTACATCGACACGTATTGGATTATCAAAAATGGTTAGACCATTGGCTCCGGCTTCTACAAAACGTTTGGCCATATTTGCAGGGCTTGAAAAATAGGCATTCATTTTGACGTTGAGAGGAATGGAAATATGTTCTTTCACCTGTGCAACTGTATCGATATACATTTGTTCTACCGTATGCCCCTCCATGTCTATAGACGTGGGGATATAAGTTATGTTAAGCTCCAAAGCATCAGCACCGGCTTCCTGAAGTTTTTTTGCATATTTCACCCATCCTCCTGCAGAAACACCATTGAGACTGGCGATGACTGGAATTTGGATAGCCTCCTTGACTTTTCTTATTTCCTCAAGATAATATTCAGAGTTCAGATTGTCAAAACCTACCTCACTGGGTAAATAACTGGTAGCCTCAGCGTTCGAATCACTGTGAATATGTAAAAAGTGGTCGATCTGATGAATCTCGTGGTTGATCTCCTCTTCGAACAGTGAATGCATTATCACCGCGGCAATGCCTTTCTCTTCAAGCTTTTTTATACTATCCAGCGATGCCGTTAACGGCGAAGCACTGGCAATAAGGGGATTTTTTAATTCAAGCCCTAAATAAGTAGTAGTAAGTTCCATGGTTAGACCTCCTCTTGTGTTGGCTGATAATGTTCATGCAGGCTTTGATATCGTTTATAGAGAGACTGCGCTGTGTGAGTCGCTGTTTTGAGGTAATCACCTGCAACAACAACATTCATTTTTTCTACCATTTTAAAACGGGTCTCACGGTACATAAAATCTTTTACATCTATTTTGGTCCTTTGTAATCAAGTGTCATCGGATTTTCATTTTCTTTGATCTTATCTGGATTAAAACGGAATATAGGCCATAAACCACTGTCAACAGCACGTTTCTGCTGATCAAAACCATATTTTAGATCATATCCGTGAGCGACACAGTGTGAATAGGCGATAATGATTGAAGGACCGTCATAGCGTTCTGCTTCAACAAACGCTTTTACTGTTGCTTTGTCATTTGCACCCAATGAGACTTTTGCCACATAAACATTTTCGTAATTTATAGCCATTGCAGCAAGATCTTTTGGCATTCCTGCCTTTCCTCCTGCCGCGAATTTTGCTACAGCACCCGTAAAAGTTGCTTTAGACTGCTGGCCACCGGTATTGGAATAGACCTGGGTGTCAAGTACAAGAATATTGACATTTTTACCGCTTGCAAGTACATGATCAAGACCACCATATCCGATATCGTATGCCCAGCCATCTCCACCGATGCACCAGACAGATTTTTTTACAAGATAATCTGATATTTTCAATAAACTTTTTGCTTCATTACTTTCAAGTTTTTCAAGGGCAGATTGAAGGATTTTAACCCGGTTTCTCTGTTCGTTGATTTGCATTTCATCATGTTGAGGCGCATTGAGTATCGTTTCAACTAGATCACTGTCAAGGCTGTTTTTTAGACCTTGGAGCAAGCTTTTGCTATGGTCTGTATGGTTGTCAATGGCCAGACGAAAACCAAGCCCGAATTCCGCATTATCCTCAAAGAGAGAGTTTGACCACGCCGGTCCGCGTCCTTCATCATTTTTCTTCCATGGTGTCGTAGGAAGATTTCCTCCGTAAATCGAGCTGCATCCAGTAGCGTTAGCGATCACCATACGGTCTCCGAATAGCTGGGATGCAAGTTTGATATAGGGAGTCTCACCACAACCAGGACATGCCCCAGAAAATTCAAAGAGCGGTTCGAGAAACTGTGACTCTTTAAGATCATCATGATCAAGTTTTGAGCGATCAAGTTTTGGCAAGGAGAGGAAATAATCCCATTGTGCGATGCCTTGCTCTTTGATAGGGGCAAGCGGTACCATATTGATTGCTTTGAGATTGGTCTGCGATTTGTTTTTGGCAGGACAGACTTCAACACATAATGCACATCCGGTACAGTCCTCGACTGCTACGGAGATATTGAAAAGATCATTTTCACCGAATTTCTTCCCTTTGGCCAACTTGGAGTCAAACCCTTCAGGAGCTTGGTTCATAAAGGAGATATCAAAGATATTGGAGCGTATGACCGAGTGGGGACAGGCTGAAACACATTTGTTACATTGAATACAGGTGTTAACATCCCAGACAGGAACCTCATGGGCAATATTTCGCTTTTCGTATTGGGTTGTCCCTGTCGGCCATGTCCCATCATCTGGGATCTGTGATACTGAAAGTTCATCACCTTTGTAAGCGGTTATTTTACCGATCACTTCGGAGATAAATGGACTCAGTACCCCCTTAAGAACCGGTTTAAGCTCTTGGATACTCTCTGCCTTTGTGGGCACAACGACTTCATACAGATTTTCGAGAGTATTGTCCACGGCGGCAAAATTCATCTTCACAATCAAATCTCCCTTGCTACCGTAGCTTTTTTGAATCGAATTTTTTATCTTCTTGATCGCCTCATCCCTGGGAAGTATACCGCTGATAGCAAAGAAGCAGGTCTGCATGATCGTATTGATCCGGGATCCCATTTTACTGGCTTGTGCCACACTATAGGCATCAATGGCATAAAATTTCAATCCTTTTACAATAATTTGTTCTTGTGTCACACGAGGTAGATGTTTCCATGCTTCCTCTTTGGGATGAGGGGTATTGAGTAAAAAAACTGCACCTGGTTTAGCGATCTCAAGTAAGTCAAGTTTTTCAAGAAATACAGCTTGATGTACACCTATGAAATCGGCCTGTTGTATCAAGTAACTGGAATGGATCGGATCGGAACCAAAACGTAGATGGGATATGGTCATAGAACCAGATTTTTTCGAATCATAGACAAAATATCCCTGCGCATAATGATCTGTTTCTGTACCGATTATCTTGATCGTATTTTTGTTCGCTCCTACTGTTCCATCCGAACCCAATCCATAAAATAAAGCTTCAAACTGAGTAGGGTTATCTAAAATGAAATCATGATCATAGGTCAGTGATGTAAAGGTGACATCATCATCAATGCCGATCGTGAAGTGATTTTTTACAGACTCTTTTGAAAGTTCCCGGTAGATCGCAAGAATCATAGCGGGCGTAAACTCTTTGGAAGAAAGACCATAACGTCCTCCTATGATATGGGGCATCTCAAAAGGCAGGCTTGAACGCTGTTCAAACAATGCAGTAAGCACATCATGATATAGAGGTTCGCCAAGGCTTCCGGACTCTTTGGTTCGATCAAGTACGGCAATTGACTTAACTGATACTGGAAGTGCTTGGACAAAGAAGTCAGTTGCAAAGGGCAGGGCCAATCGTACCTTTATCATCCCTACCTTTTGACCTTGAGCGTTCAGATAGTGCACAGTTTCTTCGACTGCTTCGGCACCAGAACCCATCAATACAATAATTCTCTCTGCATCATCGACACCGACATAATCAAAAAGTCGGTATGGTCTTCCCGTTAACTCAGCAAAGGTATCCATCTGTTCTTGTAAGATCTTCGGTAATGCCTGATAATATTTATTGACACTTTCACGCCCCTGAAAATAGACATCAGGATTTTGTGATGTACCTCGAAGCACAGGTATATCAGGTGTTAGACCTCGTTTACGGTGCGCTTCGACCAGATCAAGATCGATCATTGCTTTAAGGACGTCATCGGAAAGGTTTTCGATACGGCTTACTTCATGGGAGGTTCGAAATCCGTCAAAAAAATGTAAAAATGGAATACGTGCATGTAAGGTTGCAGCTTGTGAGATCAGAGTAAAATCATGTGCTTCCTGCACGGAATTGGAAGACAATAAAGCAAATCCTGTTTGTCTTACTCCCATCACATCCTGATGATCCCCAAAGATGGAGAGTCCTTGAGCCGCAAGGGAGCGGGATGCAACATGAAATACCGTTGAAGTCAGTTCTCCGGCAATTTTATACATATTGGGTATCATCAGCAGTAGCCCTTGAGAAGCTGTAAATGTGGTCGTAAGTGCACCCGCCTGCAATGCACCGTGAATGGCGCCACTCGCACCTCCCTCACTTTGCATTTCATACACTTCCGGAATCGTACCAAAAATATTTTTCTGTTTTTTTGAACTGTAAAGGTCACTGAATTCACCCATTGGTGAGGAGGGGGTGATAGGGTAAATAGCGATTACTTCATTGATCTTATGGGCTACCAGTGCAACGGCTTCATTGCCGTCAACGGTAATAGTTGAATACTCTGTCATAATGATATTCCTTTAATCGATTGTTGAAAAAAGTTCATATTATATATTGTACTTTAAAGTAAATACAATATAAACGTATTAAGTACTATTTTTAGGAATGACTTTTGTTGGTCATTTTATATTGTAGCAGTTAACCCTAAAATATTTGTAGATATTCAAGAGAGTGTTGAAAATGAATAATACATTTTTTTACAATGTAAAATATTTAATAGAGTTCTGCTTCTAGCTCTTGAAGATTACCCATATTTATTTCACGCAGATCAATATGTTTGTGTGTAATGGCGATATCAGACTTTGTAAAAGAATCAAGCTTTTTTATCATCTCAATATCAATCTCTGTGTGGGTAGTGGACATAATACAAAAATCAACACTGTGTATACGGAAGATCAATGAATTCGGATAGGTTTTACGAAGATACTTTGCAAAGTTAATAAGTAGTTCATTTCCATATTCCCAGCCTTCTTTTTGATTAGAAATAGAGAAGTTGTGCAGATATAAAACATTAAAACATATGTATTTCATGGTGTCAAAATTTTTATTTAAAATAAAATTCAAGTAGTTTTGATTGTATACAGAAGTCAATTGATTACGATAGAAATAAGAGAAACGCTCTTGTTCTAACTGGGTGGTAGGTAATTGTTCGAATGTATGTATATCCTTAATTTCAGAAAAGACCTCTATGGCAGCTTGCGCAACCTGTGGATGAAACTGAGTAGATGTATGTGTACGAATTTCTTCTATGGCTTCAGGAATGCTTTTGCGTACTTGATAGATACGACTGGTTGTCATAGCATCAAAAGCATCGGCAACGATCATGATGTGTGATAGTATTGGAATGTCATTACCTTTAACACCATAAGGATAGCCTTTACCATCATAACGTTCATGGTGATAGAGTATGATCTCTGCCATTTCCATATACATGGGGATGGCAGAAAGTATTTTAAAACTCACGTTGACATGTCCTTCTATCAGCTTTTTCTCATGAACGTCAAATAGATCAGGTTTCATCAATATGGAATCAGGTGTTGCAACCTTTCCAATATCATGTAGAATACCAGCATGATAAACAAGATCACACTCTTTTTTTGAGTGTCCCATATGCTCAGCTATTAAACGGGAATAGTGTGCTACACGTTGTGAATGTCCCGCCGTATAGGCATCACGGTCTTCAATGATATTGATAAATGACTGTAAGATGTGCTCGAAGTTTTTATATTTTTCTACTTCTAGTTCCATTTTTTCATTGGTACGTTTTTCTACTGTTTGTTCAAGTTCTTTTTCATGCTCTTCAAGTTGACTTTTTGAGAGTTGTAATGCACGATTTAACTTGGATATACGTATAAAATAATAGAGACTTACAAAAGCCATAATAATGAGTAAGAGCAGAGCTTCTTTATGTTCCTCCCATTCACTGATAGGTTGGTAGTCATCAATTTGTACATTCGCATGTAAAAGAGACATAGCGAGCAGTAAAAAGAAGAAGATGCTTTTATGATATCTATTCAGCATAGGAATCCATTTATGACATTATTTTTGATTATATCATGTAAATTATTTATCTTATTCATATACATGACCAAATTTTACTCAAAATTGGAAGATTTATTTGAACCACAATAGTAGTCTCTGATCAATAGGTGACTTTGAAACGTAGATAATAGCTGTTGTCCACACTGCCAAACTCACTCTCGTCATTTCCATTATAAAGCATGGCCCCAAGAGCTAGGGATGCATCATCGCTGATGCTGTACTCTATAAGAGGTGATACAAAACTGCTTTGGTCTTCCAGACTGTAGATGATACTGAGTGCACCGTTGAAGAGCAAGTTAAAGTCATAATAGGCTGAAGCTCCAATATAATCATTGGAGAGATGACGGTTGTTGCTTAAGGTACTTTCCTGATGTAGAAGTATCTCATCAAAACTGTAGGTTTTTGAAGAGTGTATCCACTCTGTTACCAGAGTGAGACCATTTTGAAAACCATAGTCGAGTCCCAATATACCTTGAAAAAATTCTTTGTCTAAAAGTTTATCTTTAAAATAACCACCTTCACTTCGCCACTCTATACCAGTCTCAAAAAGATTGCCTTCAAGTTCATAAGCGATCATTTGTGCATCATCGCTTGAAAGAACATCAAGTGCAATGTCTACAACACCAAAGTTACTTTTGATCCTTCCTGCATACTTATACTCGTCATTATGACGTTTAGCGACAACACCCATGACTTCGCTCAGTTCACCCAGCGCATAGATATAAGAGAGTGCATAGTTTCCATAGACCTGGTCAGGTTCGAGTGCAAGCGGGTTCCTGGGGTTGAAAAGATCAGTAGGTGTCCATATACGTCCTACACCCATACTGACCTTTTGCAGACCAAAGACAACGTTATGCTTTTCATCTGAGTATCCTACATTGAAACGATGGAGTCGCCCGAACACTTCACCATTTCCATAATTTTTGGAATTGGTTTCTATGTCAAAAGGTGTGTCTGCATTGATAGTACCTAAGAATTGGTATTCAAAACTCTCAATATAATCCTCTCCGTAGTAGTTATCTATATCTGCAATGATATGGGCAAACCAATTTCCTTCTTTGATCTTATCTGTCAGTCGTAATCTGTTGTAATTGTAGAGGGTTCGATCCCCATCAGGATAGGGTGATTTGGAAATCGTATAGTTGGTGTTCTCTATGCTGAAATCATGTTCTACAGCCATGAGTGGCACTGTAAGACAAATCAGTCCTAGCCAGTTAACGATCTTCAATGACAACTCCATCATCCAGAACAATGATACGTTTGGACTGTTCTAGAACATACTTGTCATGTGAAGCAAAAATGACAGTGACATGCTCTTTTTCATTGAGTGTACGTAGCATGTTCATGAGGCGTTCACTATTCTTTGAGTCTAGATTTGCAGTAGGTTCATCTGCGAGTATGAGTTTGGGACGTGATGCAACTGCACGTGCTACCGCTACACGTTGCTGTTGACCACCGCTTATCTCACCCGGAAGCTTGTCCAGGAGATCTTCTATCTGCAAGATGGAAGCCAACTCCAGTATACGTGCATCTATCTCTTTCTCATCAAACTTGAGCAGCTTCATGATGAACCCTATGTTTTCACGAACGGTAAGTACATGTATCAGATTGTACGCTTGGAAAATAAATCCTATGTCCTGCAGTCTCAGCTTTGCCATCTTCTCTTCACTGTAAGCAGATATCTCTTCTCCTTCAAAAAAGATCTGTCCGCTTGTAGCTGAGTCAAGTCCCCCTATAATGTTTAGAAGGGTGGTTTTTCCTGATCCAGATTCACCACTCAAGGTAGTGAACTCTCCCTTTTCAAATGTGAGATTGATATCTGTAAGGGCTTTGACCTCTTTGGGAGAATCAGGGTAGAATGTTTTGTAGACATGGTTGAGTTTCATAACATTTTTCCTTGTATGACTTGTATAGGTTTTATTTTCTTAAGTTTTCGTAGAGGCCAGATCACTGAAAGTAGAGTAGCAAAAAATACAGCAAAAAAAGCTTGAAAGAAGTAGTAAAGATGCATGTTCGCATACATGACTGCACTATAACCATAGAGTTCCAATCCTGCTTCAAAAGAGCGCATATCAACACCTACAGTTGACATATATAGAAGGAGGATCCATCCTAGAAAAGCACCTGCTATATAACCGATAAGCCCTAAAAAAGATGCTTCCATTATGATCTGATTTCTTACTATCTTGTATGGTGCGCCTATGGCAAGCATGATGCTAAACTCACGCATCCGTTCTAAAACAGAGACAAGCATGACTCCGAAGATACCCAGTGCAGCAACGATAAAGACAATGGCGTAAGAAGCCAAATTGAAGATATTCATTAATTCCTGCATCTGTATCAATAAAGGATAGAGCTCATCCCAGCGAAGTACATCTGTATCGGGTAATAGCCTTTGCAGCTCATTTTGTACTATTTTTATATGTTCTGTATCTTTAATACGTAAGGCTATTTGTGTAGCACTCTGTTGCAGGTTGAGAAATTTTGACATCTTTTCCATAGAGACAAAAACAGAGTTATCATCAATAGAAGGATTACCGGTTTTGAGGATACCAGCGATACGAAAAGAGATAGAGTTGATCTCTCCAGTAACATCTTGAGCTGTAAAGATAACGCGGCTACCTATAGAAAGATTGAACTTTTTAGCCAATGCTGAACCGATCAAAGCCTCTTTGTTTTTTTTGCCAAAACTATATTCTCCTTCAGTCACGAACGCATTGAGCTGACCAAAATTTTCTTCATTTTCCAAAGAAATACCTTTGAGGGTTGCTCCAAGTGATTTGTGTGCTGTAGCAATGAGACCTTCTTTCTCCAAACGAATGGAGTAAGCGTCAATTGCTTTGATCTGAGAGAATGCATCTTCATATTTTGAGAGGGGAGTGAGTCTATAGTCAAGACTTTTGTTTAGACGATACTCTTTGTTGTAGAGAGATATCTCTCCGGAGTCACTTCTGATGGTTGTGTTGATCATATGGCTGATCATGCCGTCATAAAGTCCTTGTAACCCAAGCAGACCGCTAAGACATAATGCAATCATCATGATTACCATTGACGAACGTGTTTTACGTCTCCAAAGGCTAAGCCATGCAAGGTATTGGGCTATCTTATACATATCTCATTGCCTCCATTGCGGTAAGCTTGTTTATCTTGGAAATTGGATAGATAATAGCTGCCAGATTCAGTATAAATATCGTCAGGGCATTCCATGCTATAGTAA
>NZ_JBFFOH010000015.1:0-36721 GCF_041562805.1 Sulfurovum sp.
AGCATTCAATACGAGTAAACCTGCAAATATACCGCTCATGAGTGAAACGATCACATCTTTGGTTATAATAGCTAAAATGATTGTCAGCAACGGGATTGCTATTGATAATATTCCATATTCCATAGAAGGATTATACCACATGAAGATTGTACTTGCACTATGTCTGACACTTATCACACTACAGGCACAAACAAAACAACTTTTGGTTGTAACAACAAAAAACTGGTCTACTCCTACAGGTAGTCTGCAACGTTATGAACTTCATGACACAAGTTGGCAAAAAGTAGGAAAAGAGATAGGTATTAAACTGGGTAGAAATGGCTTAGGTTGGGGTATAGGACTACATGATGTACCTAAAGATGCTAAGATCATTAAAAAAGAAGGAGACGGTAAAGCGCCTGCAGGTATCTTTAAACTCAATCAAGCCTTTGGATATGCACCCTTAAAGATCAACTATCCGTATGAGGTCTATAAAGAGACAGATCATTGTGTCGATGATGTGAACTCTAAGTATTATAATAAGATCGTTGACAGTACCAAGATAGCCAGAGACTACAAAAGTCACGAACGTATGAAGTTTCCTCAAGACTACTACAAGTTTGGGATAGTGGTTGATCATAATGGCATCACAGATGGTGCAACGTCTAAAAAAGGTGCTGGCTCATGTATCTTTATACATATCAAGGATATTCCAACGGCTGGATGTACCGTGATGAGTGAGCGTGAAATACAAGAAGTGTTACGTTGGCTTGACCCTAAAGCAGAACCTCTTTTGGTACAGGGTACAGAAGAAACAGTAGAAGTGTTATGGAAGAGACTAAAATAAATCTCTTCCAGTGTATACCTTGATCGAACAACTTATTCCAACCCCATAAACTCCAGAACCCTTTGCTTCGTGTAGGCATGAAAAGGATTCCACCGTTGTCTAAGAAAAGATCCTGCGGATGTCTGTAAGACAGATGTCTCTCCATACATAGCCAAATAACCAAGTTCTATACCTGGGCTTTTTGGTGCATCTCTATCTCCATAAAGTGGATCATGATTACTTATCGGCATAGCCAGGTGTGAGAGTGAATAGATATCACGAGGCCATGCAAGATCAAGTTTTTTTCTTATTTTCTTATTTGTTATTTGCATGAGATGTCCATCTGTCGAATTCATATCACTAATTAAGTCAAATCTATAACGAGGATTTGATGGAGTGTCGCGTAGTTTTTGGATCGAAGTGGAAATATTCTTTTTAACAAGATGGTAGGAGTTGAATTTATGGTTCATATCGAAGAGTACCAGTGAATGATCTCCCTTAGGAAGACGTTCATAGAACTTATGTACTGTATCAGAGACGGTTACAGTAGAGTCTATAATAGAAGCAAAACTTAAGACAGGAGGAAACGGTTTTTTCGGCTTGCTATTTGAAAGATATTTATCGAGATTTTTTTGTACTTCATTACACACACGATAGACTTGATCACCTGCATTCACTGCAAAAGAGGCATATTTAAAAGGATCGAATTCAGGATTGATGGAATTCCATTCGAGTTTGGGTAAATTAAAAAGATGTCCTATACGACTTTGCCATATAGCAAGGGGTGCTGCTTTCGTAACCCCTATAGCAGGAGAATAAAATATAAGACTTGAAGGTAATGTTAATGAAGAGTCATCAAGTGCTGAGAGTGTATAGTTTAATGCCAAAGGTGCGCCGGTAGAGTAGCCCATGATGTGGATGGGTTTGTCTCCAAGTTTCTGTGTTAATCGCTCCATACCTATATTGACAGCAGCTGCCATATCCTGCCATTTTATCTCTCTGAGACCTGAAGGAATGGTACCGTGACCAGGCATACGCATAGCAACAACCCATACTCCATGTTTATGTAGATACTCTGCTTGTGTATGAAGACTATAGGGAGAATCAGACATACCATGTAAAAGAAGAACTCCCATCTTTGGGTTTTTAACAGGGAGTTCAAAACTTCTGTTCCATGCTTTCTTCCAGCGTTTAGGGTCAGAAAAGCTGTCTCTTGTATAACGGTAGAGACGGTTTCTTTCATTAGGTAAGATCTTATCATATACTTCACTGTCAAGTTCAGAAAAGAGTTTGTCTTCCAATGCCATGTAGGCATCAAAATCTTTCACTTCAGAATCAGCAGTAAACTCATTTTTCAGTGTGGTTGTATGCCATGTAGAAAGAGAAGGAAGTGATTTTATATAGAGTGCAAAAGCGATGACACTTAGGAGTAGTGCACCTGTAAAAGCATGTATAAGTATTCGAGTGGCTTTACGTACGGACCACCAAGGAAGTTTAATTAAGATATTCTCTAAGATACTCATAAAAACCACCTCTTTAATACTGTGTGTTAATAGATACTATACTTTACATAAAATATGATTTTAGTCTTCTTATTTGGTAGAGGATATTCTTTATAGGCTGTGCGTATCACGTCTATAGTATTTTGATCTAAAGCCTCATACCCTATGTGTTTTTTAAGTTTAAGGTCAGAAATATCACCATTTGGGTGCAAGTAAAAAGAAACCACATTGGTTCCCTGTTGTCTGGTTCTCACCGCAATATCCGGATAACCGTTCCGGGTAAGCGTATTTTGTGTAATGCGGTGGATCGTACCCAGGTTGTTCTTAATGAATTTCTTTTGGGTCTCACTATAGGTATTAAATTCTGGTCCATACAGTTGGTTGATCATTCTTTGACCATAACTGCCAGAAGATGAGGTTCGTCGGCTTGGTTTGGCAGCGTACATAGAAGTACCTGAGCCCATAAGTGCATTGGCAAGAGGATCACTTGAACGTTTAGGCTGTCTGTATGTTTTTTTCTTTTTAACCACCTTTTTCTTCTTTACTTCCTTTTTAACGACTTTTTTTACAGGTTTTGGTTCTATCTTGGTTACATTGTTCTCTTCCGTACTTTTTTCTACAAAAACCTTTTTACTCTCATCCAACACTTTTCTTTTTACCTGTTCTACTTCAGGTTTAGGTTCTATCTTTTTTTCCACTACAGGTTTAGGCACAGGTGGCGTAACAACAGGTTGAGGTGGAACTATTGGCTTTGGCTTAGGTTGTGGTTTTGGCGTAGGAGGAGGCGTGGCTATTTGCTGTAGATTAAGACTCATTTTCTTATCTTGTGTCGGAGGAGGCATAAGAGTGATATTATTCCAATTTTTGGTAAAAAGAAGCAAAATAAGCAAATGTAACAATAAAGAGAGTAATAATGCTTTCAGCTTTCTGATGGTTCTCTCCTGCTATATAGCCCTAAGTGCCGTTAGTGTATAATCTTTGCAATTATACATAATGAGGATTAATAACATGGCATATGACAAAAGTATAGCAGCATTTGAAGAAGCATATCAAGTGATACCTGGAGGCGTTGATTCACCGGTACGTGCATTTTCAGGAGTAGAAGGAACACCACCATTTATAGAAAGAGGAGAGGGTGGATACCTTTTTGATATTGATGGAAACAGATATATTGATTATGTGCAAAGTTGGGGACCACTTATTTTCGGTCATGCAGATGCAGAGATAGAAAGTTCTGTGATAGAAGCTGTCAAAAGAGGACTGAGTTTTGGTGCACCTACTACAGTAGAGACAGAATTGGCAAATGAAATCGTTACACTTTTTGACAGCATAGATAAAGTACGTTTCGTAAGTTCCGGTACAGAGGCAGTAATGTCTGCTATCCGTTTAGCTCGTGGTGTGACAGGTAGAGATAAGATAGTAAAATTCACAGGATGCTACCATGGGCATTCTGATTCACTTCTTGTACAGGCAGGTTCAGGTTTAGCTACTTTTGGTAGCCCATCAAGTCCTGGTGTACCTGCAGATCTTACAAAACATACACTATTGGCAACGTATAATGACATTGCATCAGTACATGCATGTTTTGAAGAGTCTCCAGAAGGTATCGCATGTGTGATCATCGAGCCTATCGCTGGAAATATGGGTCTAGTCCCAGCAGAGGAAGCATTTTTGGAAGAACTAAGATGTCTTTGTACCAATCATGGTGCACTCCTCATCTTTGATGAAGTCATGAGTGGATTTAGAGCGTCACTTAAGGGTGCACAGGGTATATCAACAGTGAAACCAGATATGGTGACACTTGGTAAGGTCATCGGTGCAGGTATGCCGGTAGGTGCATTTGGTGCATCAGCAGAGATCATGGCTCACCTTTCTCCAGAAGGTCTGGTCTATCAGGCTGGTACACTTTCAGGTAACCCTGTTGCTATGGCGGCAGGTCTTACAAGTCTTAAAAAACTCAAGTCCAATCCTTCACTCTATGTGTCACTGGGAAACAAAGCTAAAAAACTTATGGATGGTTTCAAAAAAGCTGCTAATGCTGCGAATATATCTTTAGTGACTGATGTAAGAGGAAGTATGTTTGGTTTCTTTTTCTCAGATAAGCCTGTTAAGAACTTTGATGATGCACTGGAAAATGATACTGCTACATTTGCCAAATTCCATAAGGGAATGTTGGACAGAGGTATTTACCTTGCATGTTCTTCCTATGAAACAGGTTTTATCTGTGCTGCTACAACAGAGGAAATGATAGATGAAACTATCAAGGCTGCGTATGAAGTAATGGCAGAGATCACGGCTTAGCTTAATGCTAGAGGCTGAGATTTTTGTTATACTAAATAAATTGATTAAAGGATACACATGATTTCAAAAAAAATGACAAAAGAATTGAACGAACAATTAAACAAAGAATTCTATTCGGCATATCTATATCTTTCGATGTCTGCATACTGTAATAGAAATGATTTTTCAGGTTCTGCAAATTGGTTTTTGTTGCAGTATCAAGAAGAGCAAGAGCATGCTACACGTATCTATAACTATCTCATAGGGCAAGATGCTAAAGTAGTACTTCAAGAGATTGCTAAGCCACCTAAGAAGTTTGGTTCATTGCTTGAAACATATGAAGATAGTTTAGCGCATGAGCAGGACATGACTAGAAACTTTAATGAATTGAGTGACTATGCTTTAAAGGAAAAAGACCATGCTACATATAACCTATTGCAGTGGTTTGTAAATGAGCAAGTTGAAGAAGAAGCAACAGTCAGTGAGATCATATCAAAGTTAAAAATGGTTGGTGGAGATGGCTATGGACTTTTGATGATCGATAGTGAACTTGGTAAACGCTCTGTTATAGACAGTGATAACTCACAATAATTATATTTAAGAGAAATAATGGGAAAAGAAGAACCTAAATTTAAAAAACTGGTGAATGCCGCAGACGGACTTAGTCTTGGTATATCCATGGTTGTTGCTGTACTTATGGGTGTAGGTATTGGAATAGGGCTACAAAAGCTTACAGGAGCCTGGTGGACACTCTGGATAGGGGTATTTATAGGTATTGGTGCTGCTGTTTCTAATGTCTACAAAGCGTATGCTAAACAGAAAAAGTCTTTGGATGAACTCGCAAAAGACCCAAGATATACCTACAAAAAAGAGCAACAAGACAAGTATGACGCAGAGGATGACGATGAATAGTATGAACCGTAAGATCCTTACGGTCCTTATTACTGTTGATGTTTTACTACTATTAGTGTCAATCATATTTTTTGATATGAAAGTGCTTTACAATACACAAATAGGCTATATCACTGCTTCACTTGTAATGGTGGCCTCTATACTCAGCTATCGACGTATGGTCAATGCCCGTGTTAAACATAACATTGTGACCATGGATGATAGTAAAGATGTTATAGACAAACTTGAAGACCCTTATGATCTCTATAGTGAAGATACCATAGAAGATGAAGAAATAGACTTTGTGCAAACGGTTAAAGAAGAGAAAAAGAAACTTAAAGAGAATAGACGCACTGTCTATCAAACTATAAAAGACACAAAAGCAGCACTGTCCATCTACAGATTAGGGGCATATGCTGTACTTATCTTAGGTTTTCTATACCTAAACAGACATGACATGCTGCATATCCCAAGTTATATTATATCTTTGGGGATCCCATCAGTGATTCTTGTTTGGGTACTCTTAAGAGAAAAAGAAAACCATAGCCAAGATTAGATAAAATAAGTCCAACTAGAACTCAGGATTTATTAATGACAAGAACTCTACTCTTATGTATCGCACTCCTTTCTTTCACTGCATGTGGGAAAGAGGAAGTGAAGCCTTTAGTCTGCAAAACAAAACTCATACAACCACTTCAGATCACTGATAAGCGCATAGATTTCGGGCCTGATCGTATCGCAATGACCAAAGAGTATATCAAGTCACATTACGGAAAAGATGTGGACAATATAGAGATCACGCCTAAGATCATTTTACTTCACTGGACTGCGGAAATGGACTTTGACAAATCATTTAAACGTTTACAGCCGGAAAAGCTTCTCTCAGATAGAAAAGATATCGTGAAAGCCTCAGCTTTAAATGTATCTTCTCAGTTTATGGTAGCACGTGACGGTACGATCTACCGTTTGATGCCAGAGAACTGGATGGCCCGTCATGTGATCGGACTGAACTACTCAAGTATTGGTATTGAGAATGTAGGAGGAAAGGGTAACAAGATAGACGATTTAACTCCTGCTCAACGACAGGCAAATATAGATCTTGTTTTTTATCTCAAATCAAAATACCCTAGTATTGAGTATCTTGTCGGTCATCATGAGTATAAGCAAATGGAGAGTACTTCTTTGTGGCTGGAAAAAGACAAAGGGTATAGAACTGTAAAATCTGATCCTGGTGAAAAGTTCATGTCAGATATCAGAAATGGTGTAAAGTGCCTGAATCTTAAAGCACCACCTAAAGGGAATTAATGAACTCTGCATTCAGTACCCTTGACTGGGGAATATTTTTTGCATATTTTTTAGTATTAACAGTTACATCCGTGCTTTTAAGCCAAGTGAAGGTCAAGAGTACACGTGATTATTTTGTAGGAGGGAACAGCGTTCCTATGTTTGCCGTAGCTATGTCTGTCCTGGCTACCTCACAGTCTGCAGCTACTTTTCTTGGAGGTCCTGAGTACTCGTATGGGAAAGACCTTACTTTTATTGGCTTTTATATCTCAGCTTTTTTAGCTGTGATCTTTGTAGCAAAAGTCCTCATTCCCCGTTTTTATGCTATCAATGCGGTGACTGTTTATGAGTTGTTAGAAGTACGTTATGGCAGCCGTGCTAAAAAGCAGGCAGGGGTGATGTTCCTCATCGGTCGTCTCTTTGCTTCAGGGGCTAGACTCTATATAGGTGCACTGGCCATCTCGATGATACTCTTTTTAGACATCACACCTACGCATGTAGCTATCTCTATCAGTATCTTAATGTTGGGTGCTTTGGCATATGTCTATTTTGGTGGAGTGAAATCGGTCATCTTTTCAGATATTATTCAAGCTATAACGTATATTGGAGCAGGTATTGCTGTACTGGTTTATTTGTATATGACGATAAACACGGATTTTAGTACCATCGTTTCCACATTACAGGCTGATAACAAACTTGTCTTACTAGATTGGTCTATGTCTGGCGGCTTTTCTGTTTGGGCATTACTTGGTGGCTGGCTATTGCTCAACATTGCAGCCTACGGACTTGACCAGGATATGACACAAAGGGCTTTGACATGTAAAAATGCCAAAGAAGCACAAAATTCACTCATGATGAGTATCTACCTTACTATCCCTGTAGCCATACTCTTTTTGTTCATAGGTTTACTGCTTTACCTCTTTTACCAACACCCAGAACTTTCAGGGCTTAGTACAGAGGTAGTGCAGAAGTTTGAAGGTGAGAAGATAACCATCTTTATGTACTACATCTTACACGAGATGCCAGAGGGTATGCGAGGGCTTGTGACAGTAGGTGCCGTAGCTGCTGCGCTTAGTAGCTCTAATTCAGTGCTGGGAGCCATGAGTTCTGTAGCTATAGAAGACCTCTACAAACCATGGAAACAAGCACGTGCAAATGTAGATGAGATGCACTTCGTCAAAGCAGGGCGTAACGCGGTACTATTCTTCGCAGTCGCACTCTCACTCATGGCGATGCTAAGCTACTACTGGCAACGCTACACAGAACTGCCACTGCTTAGCTTTGCCCTAGGTGTGATGGCGTTTGCGTACACAGGGTTGCTTGGTGTCTTTGGAGCGGCTATCTTTACCAAACGTGGTAATGCTACGACTGTGCCGTTGGCATTGCTGGGAGGGTTCATGACAGTATTGTTGCTTCAGCCTTATGTACTTGGTGATCATTTGGAGACATTGTTAGGTTTTAAAGTAGGATTTGCATGGCAAATACTTATTGGAACAGCAGTGGCATTTGGGGCAATGATGATGGGAAAACCAAATCGTATGAACGCTAGTGGCATTGTGTTATAATAAATGAATCAAAGCTAAAGGAACAAGTGTGCAGGAAAGAGCTAATGTCGAATATAAAGCGATCGTTTATCAAGAGAGTATGTTAGGCTCACTATTCTTGGCTGGAGCTAAGGTAGATCCTGTAAAGTTTAGTGAGTTTTTAAATAAAAATGCTCAAAATGGCTGGCGAGTAGTGACAATGGAAAAAGATATACGAAGAATGCTTCTTTTTTTCAAGCGTGAAGCATATGTAGTGTTAATGGAAAGGGAAAAATAATGAAAATAGCAACGATAATATCTACGATACTCTTGGTTATATGGGTAATTCTCACCATGGTAGTGATGTGGACAGATGAAATAGATACTACATTGTATATCAAACTCTCTGTAAGTATGGGAATACTTGTAGTAGCTACTATACTCATAGCTCTCGCACTTAGAGAGTATGGTTCTGAAAAGAAGCTCAAAGATCATAACTACCTAGACTAAGATAGATACCTATGCTTCATATTGCTTATTGAAGGTTTTTCAATCTCTCAATAGCCATATCAAGCTCTTCTTCTTTTTTTGAGAAACAGAATCTTGCGAGATTGATACCTTTACTGTCCTGATAGAATGCTCTTGCAGGCACAGCAGCGATACCTGTTTTTTCCAGAAGGTTTACAACTTTTTCTTTATCATCTTCACCTTCCAGTTTAGAGATATCAGCAAGTACATAGTAGGCACCTTTAACATATTCTGCACTTAGTCCGGCATCATTGAGCGCTTTGATGAATTTATCTCTTTTTTTCTGATGCTCAATGGCTACATTTTCATAGTAGGACTTTGGCAGTTCGTTCAGTCCTTTAAGTATACCGTTTTGCAGTGGTGCTGGCGGACAGACGTATATTAGGTCATTAAATGCAGAAGCTGCATCAATGATCTCTTTTTGAGTGATCGCGTATCCCAGTCTCCATCCCGTGATAGAATAGATCTTGGAAAAACCGGATATGACAACGGTTCTCTTTTTTAAACTCTCTATACTAAGTGCAGATACAAACTCAAGACCATCATAGATGAAATGTTCATACATCTCATCACTAAAGAGGAACAGGTCGTTTTGATTGATGATCTCTGAAAGGTTTTCCAGCTCTTCTCTGGTATAAACTTTTCCACTCGGATTTGAAGGGTTACAGATGAGTATGGCTTTGGTATCTTCAGATATCTGATCTTTCAGGTATTGAAAGTCTATCTCATAAGCCGGTGGGGTAGTTCGGATGTATTTTATTTTACAACCTATAGATTTTAGCGTTGCTACGTGGTACCCATAGTAAGGTTCAAAAAGTATGACTTCATCTCCTTCATTGAGTAGAGACATAGCAGTAGCATAAAAAGCTCCTGTTGCTCCAAGACTCACAAGTATGTTGTCCACATCAACACCCTGGTCATAAAAATCATTCTGTTTTTTTGCTATAGCTGCTCTTAATTTGTAATTACCGTATGCAGAGGTATAGGTATTCTTACCACTGTCTATCCCTTCTTTTGCCCCTTCTACAACAGGGTGTGGTACTTCAAGGTCACAAAGTCCTTGTGCCATATTGAGTCCATTTTTCTCATTACAGAGGATAGACATCGCTCTGATCTCAGATTGTGCTATATTTTTTGCGCGATTACTTAGTTTCATAGTTACCTAACTTGTTTTATTTGTTGAAGTATAGTTGAACTTCACTTATACAAACAACAAACATGGAAAGGATATTAATCTGTTATCTATTATCTGCAATATCCAGCGCACTGTTCAGGGCATCTTTAAAACGGTCAAAATTTTCAATCTGAGGTAGATGTCCCAAGTCTTTTAATTCATATAGCTCTGCATCAGGGATAAGCTTAGCTGCAGATTTTCCTAAGAGGTCATAACGTCCTAGTTCATAAGTAATACCAGCTCTTTTCCACTTTCGACCAGGACCTGTTCGGTCACGAGTTCCTATAATGAGCTTGACAGGCACAGAGAAGTCTTTAAATTCTGTAATAACAGGTTGTGTAAAGATCATATCGTATGTCTGTGCATTGACCCAGGCTATCTGCTTTTTATCCGGACCCTGTATCTGTCCTATCATAAAGTATGTCAGTGCTTCATACTTCTCATTCCATTGTCCATCATAATAATTTTTTTGTTGATAATTATTGATTTTTTCTGCTGTTTTGCCCAGTTCAAATTTATAAAAGAAGTCAGTATCCTTATATTCTACATACTGTAAATAGTTTTCTAGTCCGATCGGATTTAGTAAAATCAGCTTTTCTACCGTTTGTGGATACATAAGTGTAAAACGACTGGCTAGCATTCCTCCCATTGAATGGCCAATGACAATGCTTTTTTCTATTTTAAGAGTATTCATTAACGCACGGGTATGATGTGCTAAGGATGCAAAAGAATATTGATAATTGGTAGGTTTTGATGACTTACCAAAACCTATTTGATCAGGGATCAACACCCCATACCCTTGTTCCTGTAAATAAAGTGCTGTAGAGGTCCAATAATCTGCATTAAAGTTCTTTCCATGCATCAAAGTGACGATCGGTTTACTCTTTTTTCCTGGAAGATAGATATATGCCATTTTCAATGCTTGACCCTGAGAATCAAAGTGAAAATAGTTCACCTCAAAATCATATTTATACTCACTTAGTTGTGCATCGTATTGCAGGATGGAAGTATTTTCACTCTTCTGTGCAAATACAGAGGAAGACAACACAAAGAGTAGAACGAGACTCATTAAATTAAATTTGAACATATATTCTCCTATATAACTATATTTTATGTAGTATACAAAAAATAACAGACTAGTTACTTGTGATTAATACTGTTTGTATTTCTAATAACTTTTATTCTTACATATCTAGTATAAATCACTTTCATTTTTCAAATTATTATCTGATATAATATATAGATTTATAAACCATAGCAATCGCTTAGTAATAGTGCGTTATATTACTTGTACCAATCAACGGAAGTAGAAAAATAATGATGAATAAAGAACGTTATATAGGTATCATGTCCGGAACATCACTTGATGGAGTAGATGTGGTATTGTGTGAAATAGGTAATTCAGACTGTACACTTATCAGCTCTTTGGAGTATCCAATTCCTCTGGAACTCAAGTCAGATATATTAATGATGATCGAGAATAGAAGTACTTTGGAAGCGCAGGGGGAGATAGACCATCGTTTAGGTTTACTTTTCACTCAGGCTGTAGGTGCTTTGCTTATTCGTGAGAACATAGATGCAAGCAGTATCACCGCCATTGGTTCACATGGACAGACACTGTGGCATTCACCAACAGGTGAGCATCCTTTTTCTATGCAACTGGGTGATCCTAATATCATAGCTGCAAAAACAGGCATAGCAGTGGTTGCAGATTTTAGGCGTAAAGATATAGCCTTTGGCGGTCAGGGGGCACCTTTTGCGCCAGCATTCCATGAATTTATATTTAGTAATATTAAAAGTGCCGTTTCGGTTGTGAACATCGGTGGTATGGCAAATATCACAGTACTGGGTGAAAAACTTATAGGGTATGACACAGGCTGTGGAAATGTTCTTCTTGACATGTGGGTAGCAGAACATCAGGGCGTCTCCTATGATAAAGATGGAGAGTGGGCGAGAACAGGTTCTGTAGATTATGGACTTTTGGATCGTATGATGTCAGATGATTACTTTGAAAAGTCATATCCTAAAAGTACAGGCAGAGAAAAATTTAATAAAGCTTGGCTACAAGGATATCTTTCTGGGCACACGCATAATCCAGAAGATGTACAAAGAACGCTTCTTGAACTTACAGCGTTGAGCATAAGTAATGAAGTTCTGAAATTCAATTCCGATGTGACATTGTTTTGTGGCGGGGGTGCAAAGAATGCATTCCTTGTTGAACGCATTAAATCATTGATGCCAAATGTTGAAGTTGCCATAGCTACCAATGCAGACCAGATAGAGGCTATGACCTTTGCATGGCTTGCGTACAAACGTATGCACAATGAAAAAGTCAATTTAAAAGATGTAACAGGTGCAAGAGAAAATGCAGTTTTAGGAGGCATATATGCATAAAGAGTTAAAAGGATGGTTGGAGTCGCTAGGTATAGAGGAGCAAGATCTTCGCGCTCTACATGGAGATGCAAGCTCCAGAAGCTACTATCGTCTTGAAAATAATGGTGGTGGCATTGTGATGGATGCTTCAGAGGCCAAAGAAAGTGTCCCGATCTTCATCGGTATGGGCAAGAGACTCATGGATGCAGAAGTACGCATTCCGACCATAAAGTCCTATGATCTGGATAAAGGTTTCATTTTCTTAGAGGATATAGGCTCTACCCATTTACTCGATAAGTGTGTTGAAGGTGTTGATGCAAGACCTTATTATGACAAAGCCATTGAAACTTTGGTTCAACTACAAAGCACTTCTTCTAAAGGCTTGGAACCTTATGATGAGAGCTTTTTATTAGAAGAGATGAACCTCATGACACAGTGGTACCTCAAAGAGTATTTGGATACTACCCTTGAATGTTTGGAAGGGCGTATGCTTTTGGAGAGTTTTTCTCTGATAGCCAAAGAGGTACTGAGTCAGCCACAAGGTATTTTTGTGCATCGTGACTATCATGCGCGAAACTTAATGCTAGACAGTAATGATGATATAGTAGTGATAGACTTTCAAGATGCAAGAGATGGAGCTTTGACGTACGACTTGGTCTCATTGCTCCGTGATGCCTATGTTAAGCTTGATGCAAGAGAGCTTCGAAGACTCATCTTACTTTTTAGAGACCTAAAAGATCTGGATGTAGATGAAGAAACATTCATCCGTTGGTTTGACTTTACAGGTTTACAGCGACATATCAAGATACTTGGTATCTTTGCCAGACTTTCCATCAGGGACGGTAAAAAAGAGTATTTGAAAGATATTCCTATGACATTGAAGTATATTTTGGAGGTGGGATATAAGTACCCTGAATTGAATGGATTGATCTCTTTATTAAAATCGCAGTATGGTGAGTTTAAAGATGCACCTGCAACGATGAAGATATTTTAAGTGCCTCACTGCCTAACACGTATTGAGTGCTATCATAACACTAAAAAGGAAACTCTACTATGAAATGTATGATACTTGCCGCAGGATTGGGAACAAGAATGAGACCACTGACTGACACAACGCCAAAACCCTTACTTAAAGTAGGTGGCATACCTCTCATTCTTTGGCATATAGAACGCTTGGCACATGATGATTTTACTGATATAGTCATTAACATCGCACATCTTGGCTACCAGATACCAGAAGCTTTAGGTGATGGATCTGAGTGGGGTGTTCATATAGAGTACTCGGATGAGCAGGAAGAGGGCGGACTGGAGAGTGCTGGTGGAATAGTCAAGGCTTTACCGCTTCTAGGGGATGAACCTTTTTTAGTAGTAAATGGAGACATCTTTACAGACTATGATTTTCAAGCGAACAGAAAACTCGCAGAAGGCGTTTTAGCGCACTTAGTACTTGTACCTAACCCAGAGCATAATCCTGAAGGAGATTTTGCCTTAGACGGGCAAAAAGTTATTGATAATAAACAATATACCTTTTCAGGCATAGGCTACTATTCACCCAAACTTTTTGAAGGTGTATCCTATGGTAAATCTGCTTTAGCACCTTTACTCAGAGCGGCAATGAAAGAGGGTAAAGTGACAGGTGAACTCTATGAAGGTGAATGGCTTGATATAGGTACTCCTGAGAGACTTGAACTTTTAAATGCACAGTTAATGAATCGCTATTGATGTCAATGCCATTAAAAATATTCATACTCAATAAAATACATTGCAAATTTTATAGATATAAAATTTGATGAAAAACCTAATAAAAAATTCCGATATAGAACATTTTATAAGGTTTTCTATTGAAAGGTAAAGACTTATAGCCCGTAAACGTTGCTACAGCGAATAACCTTATAAAATATGTTAGATTATAAGGTCTTCATTTATCTAACTATTGAAGGCATATTTTTTTCATTAGCTCTGGTTTAGGTACTCTCAGTAAATTCCAGGAAATAAGCGATAATGTAAGTGCCTTGCTATTGGTGGAAAAGAGTATTTGTCTGATTGGAAAGATTTATCTAAACCTATTGGAAACCGAATCCCCGAATATAAAAGAGTATATAAAGTTTCAAAGTGTGAACTTTAAAAAACTAAATAATCTCTACTTTGTAGGTGTCTAGGTTTTGGTGGTAGTTTTTCTACTGCAATTCACTCCGGCGGGATGTATTATCATGAGATTTTGAATAGAGGTAGTCATAATATTTAAACAATTACCTAAAAATGACTTGATTATTTGTCTAGTGGCCTAATCCATTATAATTTCATAGCGAGAGTCTCTAAATACTAGCTACGAAAAAAATCAACCAAAGTTGAACAATCGTCCATACTTAAATTTCCTAATCACTTTCATTTTCAGTGGGAAATATTGAAACCCATTTCCTTATTGATCCACGACCATAGGCATCTCCTACAAAAAATTCTGGCAAGGTGATTGGGGACTCGCTAAGAGATGCGCCATAATGGCATCTTACCCACGAGTCTTCGTAACCAGCAAGTCTAATTAGCGTTGGAAATATCTGAAAGTGGTTCGTCTTGTCGAAACTAGTCACTTGAGCCGCCTTAAATCTTTTTAAAATTGTCGCGTTGTTGGAGAAAACCATCATAGGCACAATACCTTCGAAAGAATTTGCTCTCGGCCTACAGTGAGTAGATGGTGTTCCATCGTCGACTATGTTTTGTCCATGATCACTTGTATATATAATAACGTAAGGCCTAAAATCCCCACTTTCTGATAACAATTTTTTAAACCAATCATCAACGCTCCAGCGTATTCCATTCATAAAAGAATTTAGAGATTTGTTTCTATCATTCATTGGCTCACCGTACTTAAGAGCGGGAGTGAAAATATTGTACTCTTTCGGGTAGCTCTTAAAGTATGGAAAATGAATACCATATTTATTAAGCAGGATAAAGGTCTTACCGGGTTGCTTGAGATAATCCATTAGCTTTCTACGGGCAACTCCATCGCTTTCATAGGCAATTTTCTGACGCACTCTAATAATTTCGTCTATGAACGAAGCTTCATGGTCATTCATCAAATTATGGTAGTGCGCTCCTTTCTCAGCATTCTGGGCATCCAGGTAAACATTATAAAATCCGGCTTTCTTAGTAAATTGCCAAACCGAAGGTTTCTTTAAGGTCATTTGGTTGTAATCTGGAATCTCCTCTTTTCTCACACCTGTCCTTAAAACGAGGTTGGAAAAATCACTACAACTTGAAGATGAAGCGGCTAACCCGAAATTTATAATTCCAGTTTCCAGAGAGCAAAGATAGGGTGTCGTGTCCTTTTTATATGCATTGATTCCCAAGATGTCCGCACGGACGCTTTCATCCACAATTAGGACAATTTTCTCAACCTGCACATCCAAAGAGCCCGAGTAAGAAAGCTCAGATTTTTTACCATTGTAAATGCGGCTTTGGCTGGCATATATAAACATTGATGGAACCCTGAAAAAGGAGGGATATCGATCAAAAAAGCCATGACTATTTTGTAGACCAATAATACTAAATATTACCGCGCTTATTGGAACGAAATAGGCCTTTGGGGAGATATTCAATGTTAAAAATTTTGGTAACCGTTCGACGAAAATAACAATTGGAATAAAAATTATTATAAAAGGTAGTGCAGTCAAGCCAAAAGTTTCAACCACTTCCAAAAACCACCATTGAAAATTCTCTACAATCTGGATTGTGGTTTGGAAACCAATAGGTGACTTCGCAACCTGCAAGGAACCCATATTAAAAAGAAAGAAGACAAGAAAAATCGGTAACGTTATTTTTCTAAAAAAACTGCGACCACTAAAGAATATTAAGAATGAGCCTAATAGACTCCAGAAGAACAAAATCAATGATAGAAATAACTCGATTATCTTCCCTTGATTCCACATAAAACGAAATGGATAAAAAAAGTCGTAAAACATACTAAGTTCTACCAGCAAAAGAGTAGCAACCGATCCTATAGCGATAGTATTTCTCAAGTTGGGAATTGACATAGAAGTTCCTCCTCAAACCGATCACATAAAACCATCCCCAGAATGAAAGGAAGAACCTCAGGACCTGACTCAAAAGATTTGTGTTGCACGCTATCTACGTCTAGATAGACTTTTATTAAAATATCTAAATCAAGCATAACAAGGTAGTTTGCAATAAAAAGAATATGCATGACCACTACCGTTACTGCACCGATATCAGCCTTTATTTTAGCCATATCTTTCTGTACTACAAATAAAATAGACATATAGCACTAATATTATAGAGTTCTTTTAATGATGAGTCTGGCTTAGTATCGTTTACTCTGCTGCGAGCTGCGATGAAAGAAGGAAAAGTCACAGGTGAACTCTATGAAGGTGAATGGCTTGATATAGGTCTCTTGAGAGACTTGAACTTTTAAATGCACAATTAATGAATATGTATTGATTAAAAAGAAAAAAATGATGTATAATTGGGAAAATTGTTTCTAGTAAAATAGGAGTAAACCATGACTATAGCTGACATAGAATTCGAGATGAATATCAATGATGTGATGGAAAAAGATATTTCAGAGATTATAGAAATATGTAATAAATCGGGATTTAACCTTGAAAGTATAGATGATGAACTTCAAAATAGAGGTTACAGTAAGATCTTTACAGTCAATTATGATGATATGAGTGATGATGTTTACGATGATGAATGGGAAGATTAGCTTTTTCCCCATAAGATAGAATGTGAATGTAGAAATATATTAGAGATAATATATAAATAATAAGTGGGTTTAGGCTTAGTGTTTACTTTCCAAATATTTAGCCACAGCATCCTCATCATTAGAATGTGGCAATATAACATCCGCAACAGCCTTCACTTCTTCTAAAGCATTAGAAACTGCCACTGATGTACCGGCAAGTTTGAACATGCCTATGTCATTTACAGAGTCACCAAATACTGTAACATCCAAAGGATCACGTTCGAGGTAGTCCATGACTTTTTGCAGGGCATGGGCTTTATCTCCTTCGGGGTGAAGGATAGTGAGGAAGTAGCCGTCTGAGTATTTTTCAGGGGAGAGTTTACACTCTATGGTATCTTTAAAAGTACTTTTGAGTTTTTCAGTCAGTGGTTTAAGTGTTTTGAAGTCACCAAAATAAACGATCTTTAAGTTCATATCCATTGTTTTGTTTTGAGGATTGAACTGCATACGTGGGTCGTTTTTATAGCCTTTAAGTACAAACTTTTGATGTTCGTTCAGTTTACGAGGGTACAAAAAAGTTTCATTGAGCTGCATATCTTTAAGCCCTATGATAAAAGGATCTATATCGAACTTTAAACCTATCTCAACTACTGCATCACCTAATGCTTTGTTGATGGTTTTAAGGTCTATCAGTTTTTTGTCAGGAGAGACTATCATGGTACCATCCAAAAGTATCATCGGGGCATCCAGATGAAGTTTGTCTAAAAAGTCATGGGTCTTTTGAAAACTTCTTGCTGTAGCTACAGAGAGTATGGCATCTTTACTCTTGGCATTCCAAACTTCTGTACTAAAGTCACTGATACTTTGGTCAGTACGTAAAAAAGTATGGTCGAGGTCAGTGATGTAGATCGGTCTTTTAGGCATTAACTTGAAAATCCGCTGCTATGATTCATTTTTGCCTGAACAATGGCTTTTTGCTTCTCTTTTTTATGTGTGTCTTTCTCAACAAATATCTTTTTACGTGTTACAGGGTCCATTTCTGTATAGTACATTACAGCAGAGTAGGTACCTGGTGTTGGTGTAAAGACTTGTGCCTGTTCTGGATTCATTTTCAGTTCATCGGTGGTAAAACGTTTGAGTTCATGCATGTCTTTCTCTTCGCAACCGGGATGTGCTGCTATAAGATAGTAGGTAAGGAACTGCTTTTTACCCATGTCTTTGTTTAGTTTGTCGTAGAGTCTTTTAAAGTCTACGAGAGTTTGTTTTCCAGGTTTACCCATAAGATCAAGTACATGTTGCTCTGTATGTTCCGGGGCAACTTTCATCTGTCCTGAGATATGGTGTTCGACCAGCTCTTTAAGATATGAGTACCCCTTGCGCTTATCTTCTGTAATGAGGTCGTAACGTATACCTGAAGCCACAAATGCTTTTTTGATACCGTCTATGTTACGTACCTGTTTCATCATACCTATGACACGTGTATGATCTGGTTTCATAGATTTACATAGATGTGTGGAGTCTACACAACGTTGATGGTCACAGGTACCAAGCTTGAGTTTTTTGTTACACTCATAGCCATACATGTTAGCTGTAGGACCTCCAAGATCTGAGATGATCCCTTTAAAGTCTTTGTACTCTTTAAACTGGTTGGCTTCTTTAACAATGGACTGTTCAGAACGTGTACGGATAGTACGTCCCTGGTGTACACCAATGGCACAGAAGTTACACTCACCCCAACATCCCTGGTGTGTCATAATGGAAAACTTGATCGTCTCCAAACATTTGACTTTACCTTCCGGACGGTGATAAGGGTGAAGCTCTCTTGTAAAAGGAAGCGCAGAGACTTCATCCATCTCTGGTTCATTCAGGTAATCACATGGCGGATTTTGTATGGAGTAGCGTGTATCTACTTTTTGGCAAAGTCCTTTTGCAGCAATGGGGTCATTGTTGTCATAAAAGAGATCAAAAAGGTCTATGTACTTTTCTTTATCATCCAGACAATCTTGGTGAGAGGGGAGTTGATGATAACGTTCTACAGGTTCTTTGTTTATGTAACATACACCACGTACATCTTTCCAGTCGATACCTTTATCAATGGCATGTGTCAGGTCACGGATGGCCTGTTCTCCCATACCGTAGATGAGTATATCTGCTTTGGAGTCAAAAAGAATAGGCTTTCTAAGCTTATTGGTCCAGTAGTCATAGTGTGTTACACGTCTCAGACTTGCTTCTATACCACCAAGTACAACAGGCACAGTATTTTTAAAGTTTTGACGTATGAGGTTTGTGTAGACAAGTACTGCGCGGTCCGGACGTTTGGTATTTTTACCACCCGGAGTGTAGTCATCTGAGTTTCTAAATTTCTTTGTAGCCGTGTAGTTAGCCACCATCGAGTCGATGCTTCCACCACTTACACCCCAGTATAGACGTGGTTCACCCAGTCGTTTAATGTCTTTATCACTCTTGATATCAGGCTGACCGATAATACCTACTTTATAGCCTAGCTTTTCAAGCATACGCCCTACAGTTGCCACACCGATGAAGGGAGAATCGATATACGCATCACCAGAAACAAGTATAACATCACACTGTTTCCATCCTAACGCATCCATCTCTTGTCTGGTAGTAGGTAAAAAACGTTTTGTTTCTTTAAGATCAAGTTTACTCATTGGGTTACCTTGTGAATGCTTTTTTTATGTTATATCGGCTAGTTATCGAGAGAAGAAATCTTCAAGCGGCAGCATTATTCGCTTTCTTTTCTAGTCATTATTTTCGTATTATAGCCAATAAGTGTGAATTCTTAATATCGCATATAATATGACTTTCTATATTTTGGTACAATAATACTATCTACATTGATTCAAAAGGAAATAAACATGAAACAAGAGCCGGTAGAAGAGAATAAGTTTAATCCTTTTTCCAATATATGGGTCATGGTTATACTGATGATGCTTGGATTTCAATTATTTAATTATATGGCTGTTCAAGAACAAAGTGAAACACTTTCATATAATAAATTTAAAAGTAAAATTGAACAAAATATTATTAAAGAGATTCGTGTGAATGGTGACCAGGTTGTAGCAACATTAAAATTTGGAGTAGGTGAAAGTGCAAGATATTACAGAACTACACTTCCTCCTTTTGAAGATAAAACATTTTTAGAATTACTTGAAAAGAATAAGGTTGATATGCATATAAAGTCACAAAAAGAGTCAAACTTTTGGCTTTCTTTTTTCATGTTGCTACCTCTTTTTGTCTTTTTAGGATTTATCTTCTACAGTTCACGGCGAATGAAAGAACAGTTAGGTGGTATGGGAGGAGGCATATTTGACTTCATGCACTCTACTGCAAAAAAATATGCTAAACAAGAAGTCTCTGTTACCTTTGATGATGTAGCCGGTGTAGAAAATGCCAAAATAGAACTCTATGAAGTCGTTGACTTTCTCAAAAATCCCGACAAATATGAACAGATAGGTGCAAAGATCCCTCGAGGTATTTTACTGATGGGATCTCCTGGTACGGGTAAAACGCTTTTAGCCAAAGCAGTAGCCGGGGAAGCAGAAGTACCTTTCTTTTCTATCAGTGGTTCAGAGTTTGTTGAGATGTTTGTAGGGGTAGGAGCAGCAAGGGTACGTGATCTTTTTAAGAAAGCAAAAAAAGAAGCTCCTGCTATCATCTTTATCGATGAGATAGACTCAGTTGGACGTGCCAGAGGGGCAGGAATAGGTGGTGGTCACGATGAAAAAGAACAAACACTAAATCAGATCTTGGCAGAGATGGATGGATTTGAATCTGAAGAACAGGTAGTTGTCATTGCAGCGACCAACCGTCCTGATGTCCTGGATTTTGCATTGTTGAGACCTGGTAGATTTGATCGGAAAATAACATTGAGTTTACCTGATGTAAATGCACGTGAAAAGATATTGAATATTCATATCCGTAAAGTACGTATAGATGACTCTGTTGATTTGGCAAAAGTAGCCAAGATTTCCATTGGTTTTTCTGGTGCTGACTTGGCCAACCTTGTCAATGAAGCGGCGATGCATGCGGCTAGAGAAGGTCAGAAACATGTGACACAGGATAACTTCATGTATGCCCGTGATCGTATACTTATGGGTGTCGAGCAAGAGTTTGTATTGGATGAAAAAGATAAAAAAAGAGTAGCCATCCACGAGAGTGGTCATGTCCTTTCAGCACTTTTACTGGAACATGCAGACCCGATAGAAAAGGTGAGTATTATTCCTCGTGGTCAAGCACTAGGCATGACAGAACAGCTGCCTCTCAAGGATATCAAAAATTTCCCTCAAGCTTATCTGCTTGACAAGATCGGCGTAATGCTTGGAGGGAGGGTCGCAGAGCGTACACTGCTTGGTGATCTCTCTTCCGGTGCTGCAAATGATCTTAAAGAAGCAACTTCTTTAGCAACCCATATGGTCAGCCAGTGGGGTATGAGTGAATTACTTGGACCGGTCTATTATCAAAAAGGTGAAGATCATGTTTTCCTTGGGCGTGAGATGGCTATGCCAAAAGACTTCAGTGAAGCGACTGCAAAGATCATTGATGATGAAGTCCGAAAGATCATCACAGGGAAAGAGGAAGAGTTAATGAAGCTTTTTAAAACACATAAGAAAGACATCATTGCACTTTCAGACAAGTTGGTTGAAAAAGAGGTGATGTATGCTGATGAGATCAAGGATCTGATAGATCTTTAAATAACGCTTCTGTATCAAGTCTATAAAAGCGTTTAAGTTCTTGATAGATATCTGGAAAATAAGCTTTGAAGGCTTTAGGTGCTTCAAAAAAACGTTCACTGCACACAGCAAAAAACTCTGCTTCATTTTTTAATGCATAGGTCCCTAAAAGTGCTATTTTGTCTGAACTTTCACCCTTATCTCTTTGTCCACGCAATGTATCATAGGCTTTAGAGAAGATCTCAGACCATCTACGATAGCTAGAATCTTCAAGTACCGGTGTACCATCTGCAAAACCGTCCTCAAAATCCAATTCATGGGCAAACTCATGGATGATGACATTGTCTTTATGTTGTTGTGCTATATCATATTTAATATCCTGCCATGATATCACGACTGTACCATTGGCTGATTGTCCTTCTAAAACGGATTTTTCCGTATGCTGAATACCACCACTTGAGTATGTTTCATTTACTATAAAATGTTTTGGATAGACGATGATGGTACTAACATCATCTTTATCACCCGGATCAAACCCAAGCCGCATCAAACAGGCATAAAATGCAATGATTACTTTGATTTCATTGTTAATGGTCATTTTTACACCAACAAACTCTTTATTATCTATAAAGATCAGAATTAAAAGTTGAAGTTTCTCTTTATGAAGAGGTGACAAGATTTTGTATTGATGTATATTATGGAGTATCTCTTCATAGGAGTTTGGAAAAGGCATGGACTTGAGTTTTTTATATTGCCACATACGATGAAAATACCCTATACCTTTCCAAAGAAGGAATAGCCCAGCCAATGCAAATAGAAATTGTATCAGCAGTAGATAATAGTTCATCATACTTATGGTGTTAATTTTTTACCAGCTATGAGCACTCTAAAGAACCTTACAGCCCAGAAGATGAACATTAAGAGCCAAGCAGTCACAGAAATGTCAAAGAGAACCATAATGTTCCATCCAAAGGCTGCTATCAACGAAACCAATATACGCATTACCACCACCACTTGTGTCCAGTAAAAAAGATATGTTGTCCATTTATCTGCTTGCATCATGTTTCCAGAGTGTCCCAGCGTTACACGTGTACCAAAACCTATAAGAATTGTAAAGACAAAACCTAAGATAAGTGTGTGGGTATCTAAAGCAAGAAATTGGATATCAGTGATCAGTGATATAAAGTTAGTGAGTCCTCCCAGGAAAAAGCCAAGTGGAACCCAATAGAGTGAAATATGCAGGATCCAAAGTAGAGGATTTGGATTTGGAAATGGAAGTTCCCACCTAAGTAGTTCTCTCCCTATGACATAGGCTAAAACAAAGTCAATAGGAAATGAACTGTTGGAATAAATGGCTTCAAGAAGTATGTGAAATGACAGGAGTACAAAAACGGTTTGTAAAAGCTTAGTATTTTTATCATTCATACAATGAGAGAAGAACGGTACCATACGTTGCGCTACAGAAAAGGTAAGTAGAAAAAGATAGAGATACATAGATATTTCAGTAGCAAGTTCCATTAAAGGCATATAAAATATCTGTGCCACAATAAATAGGAAATGAGACAGTACACCAAAGCCCATAGAGAAAAGTATCCAAAAGATATCTTGTTTATCTTCCATGGTCGTAGTGTCATACATATTTTTTAGTATTAAAAAGCCTCTAAAATGAGCATAAAATACAAGAAGTAACGCTATAGAAGAGAGAAAAGGGCTCACTATGCTTCCTAATAGAAACAATATAGCACCAAAATAAAGAATCGTAAAAATATGTATATATATCTTTTTTTCTATAGCATCAGTAGATGTAAATTTAGGAAATGTAGTAAATAGAAAACCTAAAAATGCAGGAGTGAAAACAAGATATGTCAGTCCATAAAAATGAAAATCAGTTGGAGATATAGAAAGAAAAATATATCCTTTGTAAGCTAGTAAAAAGACGACCATAGTAACGATAGCATTAATGAAGGCTAAAACAAAAAAAGGTTGATGGGGTTGCGAAAAAAAGAAATTTTTATCTTGATCTTCACTAAATTTCATACGCATAGGTATTCCTTAGTTTTATACTAATCATAGCAGAAAATAACGGGAAAATTAATTGATGTAGAGCAAGAGGTGAATTCTTGCTCATACAGGAATATTTAAAATCAGGGTTTGTGTACTCAGTATTCTTTCTAGAAGTTGAGAATAATTAACCTCTGGTCTTCTTCTTGTAACTAAAGGTTAAACACCATGCCCATGTAAACAACCATGTTCTTTACATTTATTGATCATTTTTGGGAAAACAACAAACCATTGCAGGTACCCAATAACATTAAAGAGTATCCAATTGAAAAAAATATATAAAAAGAAAGCTTCATGAGTTAAAAAATAATGATGAGCTTGAAATATTTCATGAAAATAAAGTGTTATGAGTCCTGCAGGCAAGACTAATATACTTTCAATTCCTATAAATAGAGCCTCTACATTTTCATGATTACAAGAAAAAATATAATAAGCCGATAGCAATAAAATTATTAATTGAACAGAGATCCATAATTGAACAGTAAATGATTTTTTTAAATCCATTTTTTATCCTTATGTTATAATTATAATACTTATTTCTTATAACAATATAAGTATAGGGAAAAAGTGTGAAGCATCTATGAAGATTAATTGGTTTGAGAAAGAGAAATATGATATTTTCTCGTTACATCTGTGTAAAGTGTAACGAGAATATAATTACTTTGGATTGATCTTCTTGAATTTTGTACCTTCCATTGTGAAGCTACCCATTATACCTTTAGAGTCAAAGAGAAAGGCTACCATTGAATCAGAAAATTCAACATCATCAAGTTCTTCTTTTGAGTTCCACTCTGCGACAGCTATTTTACCATCAACGTCTGTTTCCCAGTCATCACCTTCCATAAGGAATTTCTCAAGTGCTGCATCATTTGTAAACGCAATGATCAAAGAGTACTCCTGTACACCCATTTGTAGCCCAACAGATGCTGAAATCATTTCGTAGTATCCTAAAGTTTTTCTTTTATGTCTTAATACACCTTCACCATATTTACCACCTATAAAGAATCCTCCTTCTTTAACGTCTGGAAATACAAGAAATGCTTTAGCATTTACTAAAAATGCATCTCCACCGGGCGTTTCATCTATAAACTTGTTGATTGCCATATTTGCATCATGATCGAGAGTCTTGGCAGATGATTTAGCCATTGAAAAGGTACTGAACCCTACAAGTAGAGCTAGCAACAGTGCTTTGTATTTAATTGTATTCATTATTAAGCCTTATTTTAAATATTGGCAATTATAACATAGCTCTAATACTGTTTTTACTGAATTATTTATATATTTGATTTTAGAATGATTTTGAAGAGAAGTACACAGTACATCTTAAAAAGATGTACTTGGAAAATGTAGGGGAAGGGTGACTAGCTTCTGCTGCCTTGTCCACCGTTACGGCTGTCACGTCCACCACCGCTGCGACCACCACGATCACCACCGCCAGAACGCCCGTTACGACCATGTCTACTACTGCCACTGCCGCCTCCGCCACTTCTTGGTTTGTTACCACGGTAACCACCACGGTTACGGCCGCCACTGCCTCCGCCACCACCACGGTTTTGCATAGCTCTTTCTATAAGAAGTTCAACCTCTGCTATTCCAAGACCGATGTTGTCTTTACCTTTAACAAAACTCTCTTCCTGTACCAGAGAAGCTAGAAGGTGTGCAATAGTCACTATGTCTAAGTCATGTTGAAGTGTTTTTACCAGTTCAATAGCATTTTCAGTTACTTTTGTCTCTGCTATTTTAGCAATGAGTGCATCTGCACGGTTATTTTGTACTTCCATACGTGTAGGAATGACTTGTGTAGTCATTATAGTACCTACATCTTTTTCGATACGTTTGATCGTTCTAAGCTCGTTAGGGCTTACCAAAGTGATCGCCTCACCAGACTTACCGGCACGACCTGTACGACCGATACGGTGAACATAAGACTCAGAGTCAAAAGGAATGTGGTAGTTAAATACGTGTGTAACGTCATTGACATCAAGACCACGAGCAGCAACATCCGTAGCGATAAAGATATCTATCCCACCACTTTTAAATGCACGAATAGTAACTTCTCTTTGCTTTTGCTCCATATCTCCATGAAGACCAGAAACTTTAAATCCTTGTGCAGTCATGTGTGCAACAAGTCTATCTACTTCTTTTTTCATACGACAGAAGATAATACATTTCTCTGGGTTTTTATAATCGATGAGTCTTACTAAAGCATCATCTCTTTCTCTTTCTTGAACCACATAATAAAGTTGTGTAATTTTTGTGTTTGTTTTCTCAGATTTGGTAATAGAAACAGTTTTAGGTGTTTTTAAGATCTGCTCTGCAAGTTTTCTGATAGCACTTGGCATAGTTGCAGAGAACATTAGTGTTTGACGTTCTTTAGGAAGGTACGTAAAGATGTTTTTGATTTCGTCCAGGAAACCCATGTCAAGCATTTCATCTGCTTCATCAAGTACAACGAACTGAGGATTGATCTTGATCTTACCACTCATAAGAAGATCTTGGAGTCTACCTGGTGTTGCAACTACGATAGAAGCTTGTTTGATACGGTCAATTTGTTTACCATATGGTGTACCACCATAAACAGTTGCTGTTTTAAGACCACTTTTTTGACCAAAACGGAAAAGCTCATCACTTACCTGCATTGCAAGTTCACGTGTAGGAACGATAACAAGTCCTTCTACAGAACCGTCAGCTTTCATCATACTCATTATAGGAAGACCAAATGCGGCAGTTTTACCTGTACCTGTTTGTGCTTGGGCAACGATGTCGTGACCTTCTAAGACTAAAGGTATAGCGTCTTGTTGAACGGGGCTTGGTTCTGTAAATCCTGCGTCTGTTACAGCCGCTTGAATAGTGTCTTTTAAATTAAAATCAGTAAATTTCATATATTGTTTTCTTTATGTTGTTATTTTGGTGGGGTGGTAAGGTCTTGGCGATAGAACGGTTCTAAAGTTACAAGTATGTTATCTGGCACTATATGCCGATAGCCCCCATCGCTAGGCGAAAGTGGGGTGCACCCTGTTTTATGCAACTTGATACCAAACTATCACACGTCAATGCGCGGTAAATAGGAGATACATTTTATCATGTATCTAAATAAGGAGTTTGATACTCTCTTGCAGAAAAGTTCGGAATTATAGCTAAATTAATCAGAAAAAGCTAGGGTTATATCTATTTCTTATCTATTTTTAAACGATTTCTTATAATATGACTGTCTAAATACTCAAATAATTTTACTATCTAAGCATATTATAAAAGTAAAACTTTAATTGATAAAATATGGTAAAATATAACTCAAGCTTATAAAATACAATAATAAATAGGAGGGTTGATTATGCGTAATATGAAGTATTTCATCTTGTTTTCATTATTGATATTGCTCATAATAAGCTATAAAACCTATGAACAATACAAAGGAATTGAATATACACAAAAACTTATTGTCCTAAAAGAGAGTGAATCTCTTGCAAATTTCATTTCTTCTTTTCGTCAAACCTATCAAGATGCTTTTCTGAATAACAATATTGATGTAGATGAGAAAACGATTCATTTGCTTCCAATTAAAACCATATCAGAGATAAGTGATCGTTTTTCATCAAGTGTACAAGGTGATATACTCATACGAACTGTTTCAGACCGTCCTCGTAATATTGACAATATAGCTAATGATTTTGAATTGGATATGATCCAATATTTTAGAAAACATCCTAATGAAAAACAAAAATTCTTACAAAAAGATGATGCTTTCTATTATACTCAACCGCTTCGTATTAAAGAGTCTTGTCTGCAATGTCACGGTGAACGAGAAAATGCTATACTAAGTATACGTGATAAGTATACAAATGCATATGATTATAAGCTTGGTGAGATACATGGACTATTAAATATAAAGATCAAAGAACGTGACCTCTTTGCCGACATGTATGCTGATTTTACAAATACGCTTATTAGTGCCATAATTCTGTATATTGTCTGTTTAACAATGATCTATTTATTGATGCAAAGAATTCGTAGAAAGGATAAAAAATATGCCAAAAAACTTGAAGCAGATATTAATATAAAAATTGATGAGTTAAAAAAGCAAAAAGAGGCTTTTGAAACACTTTTTGAAAAATCAAATGATGGTGTATTGATCCTTGATGATGGTAAATTTATCCAGTGTAATGAGAATATTCTCAAGATGTTGCATTATAAATCCAAAAAAGATCTTTTGAACGTATCACCGTCTCAGCTATCTCCTGAACTTCAGCCAGATGGCCGAAGTTCTTATGAAAAAGCCAAGGAGATATTGTCTCTTGCTATAAAAAATAACGGTCATCAGTTTGAGTGGGTACATACCAAATCGAATGGTGAGGATTTCCTTGTAGAAGTAACATTGACACCTATTACGCTAAATAACCGTAAGGTTTTTTATGTAGTTTGGAGAGATATTTCTGATGAGAAAGAGGCACAGATAAAACTGCTTGAACAAAAAGAAATTTTATATCATCAGGCACATCATGATGCATTGACAGGCTTGCCTAATCGCGTTCTTTTTAATGATAGATTAGAACATGGGATTGAACTCGCAAAGCGAAATAGAACAAAGTTTGCACTTTTCTTTATTGATTTGGATTATTTTAAACAGATCAATGACTCTTTAGGACATCAGGTTGGAGATAAAGTACTCATAGCTGTGACCGAACGCTTAAAAGCTAAAATTCGTAAAGAAGACACGTTAGCTCGACTAAGTGGTGATGAATTTACCGTTATTATGGAAGATATAAATACTATCGAAGATGTATCATTGTTAGCACAAAAGATACAGAAGGTTTTAGCACAACCTATACACATTGATGGACATACACTTTATATATCATGCAGTATGGGTATCAGTATTTATCCTAAAGACTGTACCGCTGCAAAGGATCTTATAAAAAATGCAGATGCCGCTATGTATAAAGCTAAGCAAGAGGGAAAAAATAATTTTCAGTTCTATTCACCTGAAATGACAGAATTTTCTCTAGAGCGCATGATGATGAAAAACAGTTTAAGACAGGCTATTGATGATGAAGAATTCATTATACATTATCAACCACAAGTAGATGTTAATTCGGGAAAACTTATAGGAACGGAAGCTTTGATACGTTGGGAGCATCCAACAATGGGGTTATTGTTGCCTGAAAAATTTCTTCCTTTGGCAAAAGAAACAGCTCTTATTGTTGAGTTGGATCAATGGGTAATGACTAAAGCTATGAGGCAGATATATGCATGGCATGAGGCAGGATTAAACCCTGGTACACTTGCGCTTAATCTTTCTATGAGACAACTGAGAAATGATGATTTTATACAGATAATTCAAGAGAATATAAAAATAATTGGTTTTAAGCCTGAATGGTTGGAACTGGAGGTTAATGAGGGACAGATCATGGAGAAACCTCTTGAGTCAATTGCCAAACTTGAGCAGATAAGTAAGATGGGTATCAAGATAACCATAGATGATTTTGGTACTGGATATTCTTCATTGGCATATTTAAAACGTTTACCTGTGGATAAACTCAAAATTGATCGATCTTTTGTAGTAGGAATCCCTGAGGATAAAGAAGATATGGAAATAGTGAAAGCAATCATTGCACTTGCAAATAGTCTTGGAATTGAGATCGTTGCCGAAGGTGTAGAGACTGCTGTTCAAAAAAACTTTCTTTTAGAGAGTGGGTGTCATTACATACAGGGGCATTATTATTGTGAAGCACTTTCGGCAGAACAGATAGAGAAAAAGTGTTTGGGTATTAAATAGATAAGAAGGACGAAGCACTGTAGTTCTACAGTAACCCCATCGCCAGCTTCGCATCATCTGTCATACTGTCTTGTCCCCATGGTGGATCAAAGACAATTTCGACATCTATATCTTCAAGTCCCTCTTGACGTACAGCAATACTTTTAACCAAATCAATGATCACTTGTGAAAATGAACATGTAGCAGAGGTAAGGGTCATTGTTATCTTACATTTTTTCATCATAGAGACTTCATCAGTCCATGTATCTATGTTATAGATAAGTCCAAGATCATAGATATTTACTGGAAGTTCAGGGTCGTAGATCTCTTTAAGGTGACCTATAATTATCTCTGTCATCTCTTCATCTGTTGGCTGAGAGTCTATAAATCTTTGTCTCTCATCAGCCATTTTATCGTTGATACTTTTTTCTTGGTTTTCACTGCTCATTATGAATTTCCTTGCTCATTACATTTTTGTGCGTAGGCATAGACCATTTTTAAAAATGCCTCTAAACTCTGCTGACGTACTGGTGAGAGAAGTTCTACAATGCCCATGTCATGAAGTTTAGCAGGGTCAAAAGAGAGTATCTCTTCTGGGGGACGGTTTGAGAAAATACTTAAAAGTAGCGTAAGCATCCCTTTTGCCATCTCTGAAGTACCTTCTCCACGTAAGAGAAGTTTTCCGTCTTTACATTCACCTACAAGCCATGCGGCAGATGCACAACCTTGTACAAAGGTTGCATCATTTTTTTCTTCTTCTGGTAAGGTTGTATGTTTTTTTCCTAAGTCAAAAATATACTCAAGTTTATCGTTTGCAGTAGGAAAGAGGTCAAAATCCTCTTTGTAATTGTCTATAGTTTCTTGCATAGTCATTTTTTGCTCCTTGATAAGGCTAAATTATTGGTGTGCTTTATAAAACACTTCTTCAAATGCACTTTTGATGCGTTCTTGCTGTCTGGTATCTTTCACTTCTTCTATGAGCGTATTTGCAAATGCTATGACAAGTATTTTCCTAGCTTCTAGATAGCTAATGCCACGGCTTTGTAGATAAAAAAGTTGTTTTTCATCTAATTGCCCTGTTGTTGAACCATGTGAAGCTTCCAGTTCATCTATATAGATCTCCAGTTGAGGCTTCGATGCCATATAGGCTTTTTTATGAAGCAAAATAGATTTGGCATTTTGCTCTGCTTTAGTGAATTTAGCCGAGTGTTCTACACGTATGAGTGCATCAAATATCCCTCTGGATTCTCCATCTAAGATATTTTTGGCTATTTGTTTAGAGGTAGAGTGTTCACCACGATGTATGATTTGTGAGACCGTACCACGTTTTGAATCTGCATTTACATAGAGAAGGTGTCCTGCGTCTATATGAGCGTACTCTGAGAGTTCTACTTTAAGTAACTGTAAGGATTGATCACCACCAAGGTCAAAGCTTTTGAGGATAGCATTGGCCTTTTTTGCTACGTTAACTCTGTGTGAAGCCACCATACTGTAATGATTGTCTTCCATAGTTTGAAGCTTCACAACTCTCAATGTAGAGTCTTGGGCGATATGCATGTCATAGCCATATAATACTAAACTGTTTTCTATATCATCAGCCACAAAATTTTCATATACAGTTGCATGACGATTGGCTTGGTTATAGAGAACAATACGGTAATTGATAAGTGCATTGCTTTGTGTGAATTTATGCTCTATCTCCACTTCCGCATCACCATCTATTTCTATCTTAATGGTATGTGGACAGAGCAGGTGACCTAGATAATAAAGTGGATCGAAATGATCCATGTCTAACATTTCATAGGCTTCAAAGTATACACGCATACCTTTAGGGGCAGAGACTACTACACCATCAACTATCTCTATCTTGTCACCTTCTATTATAGTTTTAGGTAGATATTCCAAGGTCTTATAGTCAACTTCTAAGTGTTTTTTTATATCAAAGTAATGGTACTGTTCTGTTCTTTTGTGTGGCAGCCCCATTGAAACAAATTTTTCTACTAATTCATCACGTCCTTGCACACCTAAAGTTGTTGCGACTTCTTTTTGGTTTTGGTTTTGTAGGTTTATGAGTTTCATTACTCCTCCTCTATGGCATCATACCCGTTCTCTTCTAGTTGGGCTACCAGCTCTGGTCCTGCTGTTTTGATGATCTTCCCATCTTTGAGTACATGAATGTAGTCAGGCTCTATGTAGTCAAGAATTCTTGAGTAGTGGGTAATGACAAGGAATGAACGTTTACCATCTTTCATTTTGTTGATACCTTCAGAAACGGCTCTAAGTGCATCGATGTCCAGTCCAGAGTCTATCTCGTCAAGTATGATGACTTCAGGTTCAAGGATAAGCATTTGGAGTATTTCATTACGTTTTTTCTCACCACCGGAAAAGCCTTCATTAAGTGAACGGCTGATCATGTCTGACTTCATACCCAACATCTCTAAATGACTCTTCATCAGACGTAAAAACTCTGCAGCATTCAGCTCTTCTTTGCCTTCGTGTTTACGTTTGGCATTAAGTGCTGTTCTTAAAAAGTAGGCATTATTTACACCGGGTATCTCTACTGGGTGTTGGAATGAAAGGAAGATACCCTCTAAGGCTCTCTCTTCTGCTTCCATATCTTTAATGCTTTTACCTTTATATAAGATGTCTCCACCTGTTACCTCTACATCGTAGTGTCCTACAAGTGCTTTAGAAAGCGTTGATTTACCAGCACCGTTTGGTCCCATAATGGCATGTACTTTTCCAGGTTCTAGTTCTAGGTTAAGCCCTTTAAGTATCTGCTTGTCACCTATTTTTACTTGTAAATTCTCTATTTTCATAATACTCATCCTACACTTCCTTCTAATGTTAATTCTAATAATGCTTTGGCTTCCACCGCGTACTCCATAGGGAGCTGGCTAAAGACTTGTTTACAAAAACCATGGACGATCATGCTCACAGCATCTTCTTCATTGATACCTCTTTGACGTAAGTAAAAGAGTTGTTCATCACTTATTTTAGACGTAGTCGCCTCATGTTCTATTTGACCTTGAGTGTCTTTAGACTCCAGGTAAGGGAAAGTATGTGCTCCACATTCAGACCCTATGAGTAGTGAGTCACACTCAGAGTAGTTTCTTGCACCCTCTGCAGAAGCGTTGACTTTCACGAGTCCTCTGTAGGTATTTTGCCCTTTCATGGCAGAAATACCTTTAGAGATGATGGTAGAACTGGTGTTCTTGCCAATGTGTATCATTTTAGTTCCCGTATCTGCCTGTTGTGCGAGGGTAGTGACTGCTACAGAGTAGAATTCACCTACAGAGTTATCACCCTTTAAGATACAGCTTGGGTATTTCCAAGTGATGGCAGAACCTGTTTCGACCTGTGTCCAGGAAACTTTTGCATTTTCTCCTTCACAGATAGCACGTTTTGTAACAAAGTTATAAATTCCGCCTTTACCTGTCTCATCTCCTGGGTACCAGTTTTGTATAGTAGAGTATTTGATCTCTGCGTCTTTGAGTATGACCAGTTCTACTACAGCAGCGTGTAATTGATGGTCATCACGTGTAGGTGCAGAACACCCTTCATTATAACTCACATATGAGCCTTCATCTGCGACGATAAGCGTACGCTCAAACTGTCCTGTGTTCATAGCATTGATCCTAAAATAGGTACTAAGCTCCATCGGACAACGCACACCTTTTGGGATATACACAAAGGTACCGTCGGTAAATACAGCAGAGTTTAGTGCTGCGAAGTAGTTGTCAGCCATAGGTACTACAGAGAACATATATTTTTTGATAAGTTCAGGATGGTCTTTGATCGCTTCTGAGATAGAACAAAAAATAACACCGTGTCTCTCAAGTTCTTCAGAGTATGTAGTCTTTACAGAGACAGAATCCACAACTGCATCGACGGCAACTTTCACACCCGCAAGTTGCTTTTGCTCATCTAGTGAAATACCTAGTTTTTCATAGGCTTCTAAAATCTTGGGATCAACTTCATCTAGACTGTCTATACCTTCTTTAGGTGCTGAAAAGTAAGAGATAGACTGATAGTCTATAGGCTCATACTTTAAGTGTGCCCACGTAGGTTCTGTCATGGTTTCCCACTTTTTGAGTGCTTTGAGACGAAGCTCTAACATCCATTCTGGTTCTTCTTTTTTCTTAGAGATGAACGCAATGGTACTCTCATCCAGGCCCGGTGGAACTGTTTCAGTTTCGATATCTATCTCAAAGCCGAGTGCATACTCACCCGAGACAGCTTTATCTAATCCTTCATTTGCCATTTAAAATCCTTATATAGATTATTTTCGTCTTATATAATTTATAGCATAAAAGTGTGGTTGGGTCAAGTGTTTTTGATAATTAGGAGTAAATTCATCTTATTTATTATTTTTCAATATACTTTAAATAACTTTTGTAGTTTATTAATATCATGGGTAAGGCTACAAAATGCATTTTTATCATCACCTATGATAGGATCTTCAAATGTACTATTAAAATATCAATTTTAAAACTTTGATAAGATTATGAGTTCTACAGCCCAGATGAATCTTATTTACATTGTTTCAAAATCTTTCGTCTCTTTGACGATAGCATTGATCTGTCGTTGTAGGTAATCAGGAAGAGAGGGAATTTTCAGATCCAGGAAGCCTTCGATGATCAAAGATTTTGCTTTCTCCTCTTCGATACCCGAAGCCATCAGGTATGCAAGTTCATCTTTGGAGATCATACCTACACTTGCTTCATGGGAGAGTTCAAGGCGTGGATCCTGTCCAAGAAGTTCAGGTATAGCGTGAATGTAACCTTTTTTACTCAATAGTAAGCCGTTACAGGCCATAGCCCCTCTACCATTTGGGTGTTTGCCAACAATCTTGCCCCTGGTCGTTACTTCACCGCCGTTGGAAACGACGCGGCTGATAATTTCTGATGAAGCACCATCACCATTAAGTATAACAGTCGAACCAATATCAAACTGGGAGTTTTCAGTTGCATAAATGACCGAGTAAAACTCCCCGAGCCCACCTTCTTCTATGACTGCAAGTGGATCCATCTGAAGCTTCTTGACACTGCCCATTGCCACATAGTTTGAGATAAATTTTGCATTTTTACCAACATGGGCAGCGCTTCTTGGGTAGACTTCAACCTCTTTACCCCAGCTGTGTATCATTGTACTGGTGACGGTCGCACCTTCCTCAATGAAGTATTCGGTTACACCAAGATGGCGACCGGATACAATGTGTGCATTGGCTGTGCAGCCACTTATTAGGTGAAGCTCTGAATTCTCTTCAGCGATTATGATGTTATGGGTACACTGGGTGAATTTGTCACTGTTGATCATATAGCATGTATAAACAGGCAGTGAAATTTTCACTCCAGCCTTGATACGGATAAAGTAGCCTAACAGAACATCACTGGAAGCTACCTCTTTGACATAGGTGTCTTTATCTTTTTCTATAAGTGTAAAGAAAAGCTCTCTAAGCCATTCGTATTTATCCAGTGCAGTTCCGATAGGAAGAATTTCAAGTCCATCTTCGGCGGAGTGCGTATCAAGAACATCCCAGTCTGTGGCTAGAAAGCTTGCAGAGTGTTCCTGTTTTTCATCAAATGCAACCTTTTTGAGCATTGCCTTTGTGGTGTCATCGAGGTATTTCATATGCGATCCTTTGGTTCCTTGATACATGCTGCACATCCAGTAAAACCTAGTTTCTTAATATCTTCCATGATCGATTTTGGATTGCCAGTGCAGACGATTTTACCGTCCATGAAGACATGTCCAATATCAGCATCGATATAGTTTAGAATATGACCCGTATGTGTGATAATTATTGCAGAACGTTCACGCAGATTTATGGGTGCCTCTTTTTGAAGGATCTTATTGATTGCTTTTGATATGACGGCAATATTTTCGATGTCTACCCCCGATTCGGGTTCGTCTATCAAAAGCAGATCAGGGCTTTGCGCATAGAGTTTCAGTACTTCAGCTCTTTTTAGCTCACCGCCAGAAAAACCTACATTGAGCTCTCTTTCTAGAAAGTCTTCCATACTCAGTGCCCGGATCTCATCATTGAGGTCTTCGGCACGGTTGATCGCGTTCAGAAAGTTCCGGAGGGTAACCCCTTTGATCTTAGGCGGATGCTGAAAAGACATACCGATACCCATATTGGCAATTTCGTCTGTTGTCATATCCTGTATGTTTTTGGATTTTACCCTGATCTCTCCATCATCAATTCTATAGCCAGGAAGTTTCAAAATGGCATTGAGCAGCGTAGACTTTCCAGAACCATTCGGACCAAAAATAACATGAACCTCACCTTTTCCTACGCTCAGGTTCATCCCTTTGATAATCTTTTTCTTTTCTACCGAAACATGAAGACCGGTAATTTTTAATAGGGGTACATCCATTTTAAACTCTTTTATTTGGTGTAGGCTGTTAGTCTATTTATATGCTGATTTCAACGCGCCAGCACTATAGACATAAGATGAAATCTCTAATTTCAAAAGTGTACCATAAATATTTCTACATTCATTTGTTTCAGCTATAAAATGGAGGCACTCTCTACATTGATTACTTTAGGCATCGGTTGGTATTTGACTATTTCTTTTGTTGTCTTAGCGTATAATGGTACAGCGTAAACGCTGCTGAGACCGAGTACAGACATATCTAAAAAAAAGTCTTCTTGATGTTTTCATCTTAACTCCTTTACGTGCTAGAGTTCACTGCTTTTATTCCACGGATATATTACTCATGATTAGTTTCTGTAAATGTTTTCAAGTTTTGTGAAACAAAATTCCAATCGATCAGTCTCCACCACTTTTCAAGATAGTCTGCCCTTGCATTTCTGTAATCTATGTAGTATGCATGCTCCCATACATCACAAGTCATTAAAGATGTATGCCCAGAAAGAAGAGGGTTACCTGCATTGGTAAATGACTCCAGTACCAAAGATCCTGAATCATCTATACTCAGCCATACCCAACCTGAACCGAACAATCCTGCAGCAGTCTCTAAAAATATTTCTTTAAATGCCTCAAAAGAACCAAAATCTCTGTTAAACAAAGACAGTAGATCTTTGGAAGGTGCAGTTATTTTGCTACCCATTCCATTAAAATAAAAGTTATGATTATAAACCTGTGCGGCATTGTTAAAAATACTATTCTTTGCTGTCTTTACAAT
>NZ_JBFFOH010000016.1:0-35967 GCF_041562805.1 Sulfurovum sp.
ACCTCTACCCACGAGCTGTTTAAACCAATAATAGTTATTTCTTGAGCACCTGTCCCAGCGCTTGAATCGTTTGCGCTAGAAGAAACAAATTCTAAAGCTGTTGCGGCAATAGGTGTTTTATACACTCCGCCTGTTGCTATAGGTACTATAGTAGTGCCAACAGATGCAGAACCAAACTTGTTTACGATTGAATGGTTTGGGATATTGCCTTCTTTTACCTCGTGCCACCAATCCACACCTTTACCAAGAAGGTCTATTGCTGTATCTTGCTTCTCTTCTGTAGCAGGGTTAATCGTTGTTCCTGCATCATTAGAGACATATACTTGTTCTACAAAGCTCATACTATTAGATAGCTCGTGGTTACTGGCCTAAGTCGTACAGATGTATACTTTTGGCCAATTTGTCTTGTCAGTGACCCGTTAACATTCCCTGCTAGTGATATTATACCACTTCCTACATTTGTTACTATAAGTTCAGAGTTTCTTGTTGCCGGATCTTGTAGTGTTACCGTAAACGTCCCATCGCATACAACATGCAAATCATCATTTGACGGAGAGTAATTAGTTGTTTTTAAAACCCATCCACCAAGTGACCCTTCACCACCTCCTGTCGCTGAAAACAGATTGTTGAAGAAATTAAACCATTCACGAGATATCAAGCCTGTTCTAGGGTCTATGAATGGAACCCTTGCAGAAGGGATTGTTGTTAGTACAGCCATCAGCTACCCTTTGGCCCGCCCATTAGCTCAGCGCCCATAATTGATATTTTAACAGGATCTGTTCCTGATATCTCATAAACTCTGTCTCTAAGTTTTTCTGTTGTCCCAAGACGTCTTTTTATAGCCCTAGCTGATGTTTCGCCTATTTTCCCAAGTTTAAGCTCTTGGACGTTGCTCCAATTGTGGCCTCCGTCATCAGACCACCTGAGAAACATAACTGGATCTGAGCCTTGCCCAGTGTTTAACCCTACGCCTGTTTCGCAATCTATCTGCAAAGAGTGATGCGCTGCACGTTGTAGATTGTTTTGCCCTGGCCCTAATGCTCTCCAGGATCTTAACCACTTCTGTTCTCCTGTTGAATCTTCATAAGAATTAAGATCGAGATAATATATTACTCCTGTACTATAATCTCCGATTACCACCTTTTCCGAAAAATTCATTTGGGCGTTTGCTCTGTGCCTAGTGAATACACCTTGGGTAAACATCGCCCTTTCATGCCACTGCCCAGTAGAGACATCAAAAGCCCATGTCTTTTCTGCTGTTGGGAATACTATTACATAAAAACTATGGCCCTCTTGCTGATAAGAGAATGAAATCGCGTCTTTTATTGTCGAATAGCCCTGCAAAGCGTATTCGATTGCATGTGTTGATATTCTTTGCGGGCTATATCCATTTGCCCGGTAAACAATACCGCTGCCGCGCTCATCTTTCCCAAGCCAAAATAATGTATTGTCAAGCTTTGCAATAGAGTATGGTGCAACACAGCCAATTTCAACAAAAGCCCCTTGAATCCTTGATAATGGAAAATCTACCAACCCGGCGTTATACCATACTTCGGTAGTTGTTTCTCCAAATAGCCATGCCTCTCTATGGTCAATTGCTACTGCAACCAAATTATCAGGACTACCTTCAGCGCTTGCGAAGTCTAGTGGGTCAACGCTTGTCCCGTCGTATAGTGATGTCACCCACACTTTTTGTGTGTCTGGCTCATTAAATACAAAATATCCGTCTAAATACCCAACAGTCACTGCTCCGGGAAAATCTGGATCTGTAATCTTCTGAAAAACTGCTGTGCTTGAGTTATATATATAGCTATCAGGATTACATGCAATAAAAAGCTGTGTACCATTATCAGACATTGAAACAGGCCCAGTTCCACTTACATTACCCAAAAACGTAGCCACAAAACCTTCTGTGACTGAATACAATTCACTACCAGAAACAATATACCCCACACCACCGAATGCTCTCATGCCGCGAATAGGCCCGTCACCAATAGACGTTATTTCCACGGTACATGGGCATCTTGTCAGAAATCCTGCCTCCTTACCTCCCTCAAGAACAACTTCGGGGTAAAGATTTATCATCCTGTTATTTGCTGCGTTTATTGACCTAGCAGTATATGATGCGCCCAAGATTGGTGTTTTCAATTATTACCCTGTGAAAATGTCTGATTTTATCCCAGAGGTTATTACAGCTGCTGGCAATGCCGCTTTCATGCTTAACCTGGAAGTGTTAAGACGCTTAATTGATTTTTTTGAGCTAATAGCGATTCTTCCGACTGTTGGCAAAGGTTCTGCTCCGTCCATTGCTGCAATCTCAACGGCAAGATTGAATTTGAACGCCCTTAAATAACCTGGCGGGAAAGCAAGCGCCGTTTGGAGTGTTGCAGGCTGAGAAAGCTCAACTACAGAGACAAGTTTTAAAGTTAGATTTGAAGATGGGACCGGATAAACGTACATTGCCGCATCTGGGTTTGTCATATTGACGAACATGTACTCAGGATATGAACCAGTAGCAGTTTTTGCTGATATTCCGTTGTATTCTTCTTCGCTAATTAATAAAAACTTGTATGGTTCTCCGTTTGAGTCCTCAAAATATGAAGCTGGTTCTATAGATACAGGCCTGGTGCCGACAAAATCGCCTGTAGGACCAACCGTTCTACTTGCAGTTGAGGCTGGCCATGTGAAAGATTGTGTTTGAGTAGAATAGACAGCAAGATTCTCGATTGACCACGCATCCAGCATCATATTTAGTGCGTTTAGAGAGTCCTGAGCCATCTCGGCAGTTGGGCTTTCACCTTCTGCAAGTGTGCCATTCATCAATAAAGCGTCGCTTATCAAGTCCAGTGCTGTTGTCATTTGGCAAGATCCCTAAGTAGTTCCTTAATACCTTTGCCATGGTAAGGCTTTTTGCCAAACTTGGCCTTGTATCTACGGCGTAGCGCAGTTATATTAATTTTCTCAATTGCTTCTTCGCAAATCTTCCACCCATTAGACTTATTCTCTGCCACTTGTGCAGCCGTGTAAGCATGAGTCTTGCCGTGTTTAGGATGCTCCATTAGTATCATTGCTTCCTCCTGGCTGCTTTAGTAAAAATTCATGGAGATTGCCTTTATAAACTTTATCCCCTGCATGGTGGTTGATATTCATATCAGGAACGGTAAAAAGACCGTCTCCACACTCTAACCACCGACGACAAAATGCGTAGTCTTCACCGTACCATGTCCCTTTATGCGCACCATGATTGAAAAGGTCTATGCTTGGGTGGTATTTGTCGCCGTAAACAAGCCCTGGGAACGAAGTATAGATTTTGTTTACTGCTTCTTTGGTAATTTTTAAAAACCCGGCAGGAGCGTCAAACGAGTGCAATGCCCCATCTTCTTCTCTTACCATTGGCGTGCCATCCTTATACGAAAGGATATGCCCCATGTATGACTCTTCGTCGCGTTTAAATCTGTAAGTTCCTGCGACAACGTTTCCTTTAGTTAAAACAAGTTTGAGTAAATCACCTGCATCCCAAGACACATCATGGTCGATAAAAACAATTACATCAGCTCCAGCGTCTAATGCCTTGCGTAGCATTGTAGCCCTTGCGTTTGAAATATATGGACAACCAATCTCTGAAACCATCGCATGTTCAATTCCTGCTTCATCAAACAACGGGACTGAAGCTGCCAAGCTATCAAGTGTCTCTTGGTATGGTCTTGTCATGGTTGGAATGCAAAAAACAACTTTCATTTAACACCTATTCCTACAACATTAAATTTAGTATGATTAATAATCTTTACATCGGTAAAAAATTCTTCTAGTGCCTTCTTCAAACTTGGCCTTGTGAATCCTGTATTATGCCCCATGTATGGGTTGGCAGCAACAAACCAATCAAGCCCGTAATACATATCGCGGCCAGTTATCGGCCCTGCTGGGCTTTCATACATAACAACATCATCGCACTGCACGTCTGTCAAATCTGGCACTGCGATAATAACAACACCGCCTTTCTTGAGAACTCGCTTAAACTCTGCAAGAGCTATCTCGACTTGGTGCTGGTAAAGGTGCTCTAATGTGTGCGAGCAGTACACAACGTCAAACTCGCCAATATCACCTAAATCAGTGATAGGAGCAACAACATCAGGCTTGACCTTATCGTCAATATCAAGACGTGTCTCAAGTAGCCCAGCCAGGTACGGCGGCAATTGCTCGTCGCCGCACCCAGCATGGAGCACTTTTTTAGTTACGCAGTCGCCCAAATTCCCAAACCGATAAGGGTGTTCTGGATCTCCTGAACTGCGGCAAGCTGAGTTGCCCCAAAATCAGCAGAGGTCGCTAGTGCGCTTGTTGCATGTACTGCGCTTGAGTAGGTGCGCTGGACAACAGGAGTTGCACCATATACACCAATTTTATCAGTAGACGCACCGCCCCACAAAGAGCCGTCCGGGCTACCATTATCTAACCGTTCGTATTTATCACTATCAGCCATATCTTTTCCTCAGTTATGTTTGTGTTATTGGTTAAACAGCTGCGGAACCAATCATACGGCAAGCCCACTCAGGTCTAAGAGCAGCAGTACCGTAAAGAATATCGATCCTAAGCAGCATTTCATCATTCCGGATATCCGAACCAAGCCAGAAACGCATTGACAAGCCGTCTTTGCTCATTCGTACACACTTAGCAGCGTCATCCATGATTGGCAGATCAGCAGTAACAAACTGGAATGCGTCACGATGGTACATAAGTGACTGTGCGTAAGTGGTAGAGGCTGCGCCAACAAAGGTCATTGCCTTTTCGTTGAAGTCAGTAACTGCCAAATCAGCACCAGTTGAGCTGCATACGTTTTTCTTTGCGCCGGTAAGGTGAATTGTCGGAGAAACAGAAGCGCTTACAGCACCCGTGGCGGTTACAGTAAACTGCTGAAGATGTGCGTAAGCTGCCTTGGTTTCCGGGTGACAAGCATAAACACCGGCAACGGTGAATACGGAGCCGACAACCTGATTAGCCTGTGACAAGTCTTCACTAACAGCAATGCTTGAACCACCATCAGTTACAAGAGCGTCGGCATTAGTATTTGCAGTTACATCTGAAGAGTTGGTAAGATTCCAGATGCGCTCGTTCTCGTAGTAGTTAGCCATGGCAGTACGAGCAACAAGACCCTCTTTGTACTGGTCGCCAATGGCGCTTGAAGGATTAAAGTACCCAGCAACACCGTTGACAAGGCCGCCCATAGTGACAGAATCCATCTGGATGCAGCGATTCATGTCTTTAGGTGCAAGGCCCTGATTAAGTTTCGCACGAGCCGCGCCAGGAGCAACAAGTGTCGTAATGCCAGTTCCTGCTGTTCCTGCTACGTTGTAGGTCGCTTTGGTTGAAGCTTCAAGGTAGTCAGCCTCAATTCCAGATACAAGCGCGGAAATTGCTGGCTCAATGTAGCGCTTGTTGAACTCGGCTACCTGTTTGGGGTTAGCTGTATCAAGAGCAAGCTCCGCAGAGTTAAACCGCATATCAACACCATCCTGGGTCGCTACGGTTACATTCTGGGTTGACTCGTCCTGATCCTGCACGTCCATGACTCTGGAGTTGGTACGGCGCGTGTACCTGTTAGCGTCTCGGACTCGCAGAGTCTGACCGATTTTAGCACCATTGATGCCGAATGAATCATCATACTGGCGGTCAGTGGTTGCGATAAACTGCGCCTTTTCGTGGGCGACAGCAAGTGACTCTTTAGCCACCATATCGATAAATTTAAGTGTATTAGCCATTTTCTATCCTTCGGGCTTAGTACCCGTGTTTCTTTTTCCGCTCGGCACGCCACGCATCATACTCTGCGTCAGACATTTTGCCTGGATCTTTAACCGTGCCGCCTTTATTGGCTCCGACAGGGTCGATCGGCGCTGGTGCGCTTGTTTGTTTTTTCTGTGGCGCTTGTAGTCCTGCCTCAAGCTTTCCAATTTCAATAGCCTGCTGCAAAGGAGTAAGGGCGGCAATTCTGCTTGCCTCTTTATGGTCTTTCCCAAGATGGTATGCTATATCTGGCCCTTTGTCGGCTAAACGGATTGCATCAGCCATAACATCGGAGATAGGCGCAGTGTATGCCACCTCGTCATAGTCGTTGTATTTCTCCCTCGCGTCTTCTTCTCTATCCTGAAAAGCATAAATTACACTAGCTTCCATTTGTGCAGCTTCACGCTCGGCAAACCGTATCTCTGCCTTTCTGTCTGCAACTGCGTCAATGTACTCGTCTTCTGTAGCAAAATACTCGCGCTTAATGTCGTCAACGCCATCATAAACTTGCGCTGCTGGAGGCTGCTGAGCCGCCATCTCCTGCTCTCTCTTCAGCTTGCGCTGCTCTCTTGCCAGCCGTTTGCTTACAATCGCGTCAAGCTCTTCCTGCGTAAATGTCTTGCTTGGTTCTTTTTCTTCCTGACTTTCTTCACTACCTTCCACTTCCGGAGCGTCAGTCTCTTCGGTTGCAGGCGCTGACTCTTCAGCTTCTACTTCTTCAACAACTTCTTCTGCTACTCCTGCTACTTCTTCCTCTACCACTTCTTGCTCTGCCATTTTTGTTCTCCTTCAACCTAGGGAAAGTCCTAGTCCTGTTGTCCTACGCTTATGTCAACTTCTACCTCTGGCCCACCCTGCATTTTGTTCATTGATGCGATGGTATTTGTTACAATTCTTTCTATCATTCTTTCGTCCATTCTTTCAGTCAGCTCTGACATCCTTTGAGTTTCTGCTTTATACTCGTCTATGATATTCTTGATTTCGCTCTTCTCTAGCTCTGTCTCGCTCTTATTCTTTTGGATGAGAAGTTTCGTCTCATTGTCTTGCTGCCTAGACTTAAGCTCTGCCTCAAGCTGCTCGTTTTTGTCCATCAGCTCGTTGATTGCAGCGTCCATTTGCTGCATCTGCTGCTGCGCCTGCATAATCATATTCTTGGCTGCTGGTGGAATACCTTCGCCGTCGTCATCGTCTAGCAACTCAGGAGGAACAGCTTTAGCAAGGCGCTTAGAAAGCTTATCTGCCATAGGGAAGTCCTGAGCTTCCATAATAAGATCGCCAGCAATACTCATCATCTGCGGATTCCTGGCAGCGATATCGTTAAGGTTCGCCGCTGCTTCTTGGCGCTGAGTCTGGAAAGATGGCCCGGTGTCGATAACAACGTCATAACGGCCAACTGTAGGATTAAATATCTTCCGTACTTGGCCCTTTAAGTCGCGCTGCTCCTTGTATGCCTGCTCACTATTAGGATCAAGCATGGCCTTATCTTCTTTGCCATCAAGACCCAAGATGCGAACAACGCGCTCAGAATCGTAATATTTCTGGATAAGGTCTATGATTACTTTTGCTTCGTACCGAAGAGCACGAGCAAGATTGTCGGGAAAATGGAATGTTGCAGTCTCGCCCTGAACCTTTAGGCGCTGAATACCTATCCCACTCTGCGCCTCACTCCTAATACCAAAGTTGGCGTTTTGCTGACCGCTAGAAGCACGCATTTGCTCAGAAGACATTTGTAGCAGTTGTATCTGTGCCTGTGCCATTACCGGAGGAGATTGTCTAGCTGGAGCAGGAAGCTGGTTTCCTTCTGCGTCAAAAGCGTTATATGGAAGGCCAACTTGGTTGTCAATATTCGCAGACTGCCATACCTCCTCGTGGCCTTCGACAGCTTCAGCAGCGTACAGGTATGGGACTCTATTCTGCAACGCAAGAGTCTGTACTGTCTCAGAATAGGCATAATTTACCATCCTGGCAGGATCTTTCAGATCTCTTACTATTCCCTTCCTTACGATCTCGCCGTCAACATTTACTTCTTTGCCGACAACAGTAATAATTGGAAGGTACTGCCCAAGCCAATCGCGTGAATCAATAGGCTCATCGTGACCACCAACAAGCTTGCACCATTTCCACTTTCTCCGGTTAACCTTCCTGTCGGCAACGTACTCTTCTGGCTCGCCGCCATCGTTCTTAGATACTGTTGTTCCATCTGCAAGGAGGTAAAGAGTATCCTCCTCACGCTCGCAATAGAAATACTCAGCGCGTCTCACTGTATGCTCGCCAACCCACTTAGAGCCAGTTACATCTTCTTCCCATGACTCAACCTTAATGTCTGGGTATTCTGACTCAATATCTGACTTCGGAACGTCCTCGAAGATAAACCCCCATTTAGCGTCAGAACGGTCTTCATTCTTTGCATCTGGGTCAATATAAACAAGATTGGGGTTGGGGATAGATTTGATGGTGATTACTTGATCAAAAGAATCATCTGACTCGTACTCGGTAAGAATACGCCAGTAGCCCTCACCGCCATACACAGCGTGCTCTGCTGCTGTGTCGTGCGCATCGTCGCTTGAACTTGATACTTGAATATTGCGGATAAGACCGGCCAAGATCTCGGCGGTCTTCTTGTCTGAGAAGTCGTCAACGCCTGAAACCTTCACGGCTGGGCGGTTGACTCTGATGTTATTGATGATTTGGTTACAATGCTGGGCAGTCTGGTTAACTGTCAGGCAAACTTTATCTGCTGACTCCCTGGATGACTTAGCTGAGTCAGGCCATTGCCAGCCGTTTGTCGAGTCACCCATTGCAAACTTAGTGTCCTCAATGGCAAGATCGCGTGCGTCGCTGTAGTAATCTTGCGCACGCTTAAAGCGCTTCTTCGCTTCTTTTACAATATCTTTTCCACTTGTCGTGGATTTCATCTCTACATCTTCATCTTCGGCCACTTATGCACCCATCCATCCTAATTGTTTTTTAATCGGTCTTTTTGGTGATAAAGCCTTATTCTTCTTATCTTTATGGTTAACTATACCAGGAAACAATGCAGCCAAAGCCCATATTGCTGCATCTGCTCTATTTGGGCTAGATGCACCAGTATAACCAAATGTTGAAAAAGCTGCAAGCTCGTCTTCTAATTCTGTAAGATAACCAACATGTCGCACTTTCCCTTGCTCATATAAAGCAGAAAATGGCTCTGCCCTTTGAACTTTTCCTCTACTTGCTGTTACCTTTATAAAGTTTGTTTTTTGTCTGCATGTTTTTATTACATGCTGCACCATTGCTCCGCCAAAGTTTGTTTCTCCTACTATTGCATCGGCAGAATGTCTTTCATATGCATCAGTGGCGACCTTTCCCCAAGTAGCAGGGCCAGCCTTTACTGTAAGGTCAGGGCCAATATATGCATTACCATCTGTCCCAAGGCCTGCTACACAAATACCAATAGCGTCATTATCGGCGTTGTCCTCATCACCAGCACCAGAAGGATCAACAGCAACAACAATGCGAACCATATCAGGCAAAGAACCATCTGTTACTCTCCACCTGTCCATGTGCTCATCAGGGAATAGCTGGTTTGGGTTATCGTCACCAAACTCTCCATCAAGAAATCTCTTCCTGGCTTTTGCGCTCATCCCCTTGAGAGTGTCTAAATACCCATCGGCAAGGTTATCAACATTATCAACAGGGTTCATCTGCATGGAGGCGTATTCTTCTGGCCTTAGAAGATGATCTTTCGTTTCTGGGTGTATTTTCTTTTTGAATATCTTGTATGACCAATGGGCCTTGGTCGGAGGATTGCAATCATAGTACACTTTAGGCATAAGCATACATTCTGGAATTTTACCTATCTGCTGCTGCTGGACTTTTTGGGCCAATCTTGTAATAGCAGTCTCTATAGACTTATATGGGATCTGGCTGCACTCGTTTGGGTAAATGGTGACGAATTCCATCCCGAGAATCTTCTCGGTGCGTTCCTTGTCGTCAAGGCCTGCGAACCAAATTTCTGATCCGTTTGGTAAAGTTACAAACCAATCAGATTTGTTTATGGAATACTCTATATCAGGAAAACAAAGGCTCATTACCTTTGGAAACGTGTCGAATACAATTGAATTTTTTACTGCGTTGAATCTGAATCTAACTATTGCGTGCCTGCTACCTGCTGCCTTAATTGCTCTTACGCATATGGCTCTAACTATTAAAAAAGTCTTCCCGCTCCTACTTCCACCAAATAGCATTATGTGGACTGCTGCACTTGCGAGTAGCTTATTTGCTTCTTTTTGCTTTTCGGTAAGCTTCACAGCTCTGCGTCTGTCTCGCTGAGATTGATAGTGTAACTTGCTTTGACATTAGAATCGGTCTTGTCGGCAAGTCCAAGATCCCTCGCAATAATGCTTGGGTTCAGCATGTCTGCTGCTGCTCCAGCAAACTTTTGATCTTTGATTATTTGCTCAACTCGTGTGCAGACGCTGGAAAAATCTTTGTGTTTCTTGTATTCCGTCCAGGTGGTCTGGTCAATATCAAGGAATGTGCAAAGGCCGCCGATAGTCATCGCTCTCATCTTATCAAGAGATGTCTTTGTCACGTTACCCTGGTGGCAAAATACTTTTTCCTCTTGCAGCGGATTGTCAACCACCCACTGGAAGTACTCTTGGCAAGCTTCCCATAGAACATCATCGTCAGAGAATATCTTGTTTCTGCCATGTTTGGAACGTGCCTTCCAAAACTGATTACCTAGAGGTGCTGCCATATCTATTTAATCGAAGCTAAATATTTGTTTCTCTTGGTAGCTGCTTTTGCTGCTTTGTTAAGTAGTCCAGTGCCAAGACTCTTTGGCTTAATCTTCTTTACAGGCTTTTTTGTTTTATTAGCGTTCTTAGCCATTCTACCCTCCATTAATCCAAAATTAAAAATACTAAAAGCTTATTTCTTCTTCCCGCCCTTGCCTTTCTTCTTCCCACACCCCATAGCTTCACCTTTTCCTTCGTCGCTATCCCACTTTATGCTATCGTGGTTTTTTCTTCCTGCTGGAGTATAAATATGGCAGCTTGCGTTACCCTTCATAATCGTCCTCATCAAGAACCAGAGAGTCTTGGTATTCTTCCCAGTCGATTACCTCATTGTCGTTTTCTACAAGGCATTCGCAATCACACATTAACTTGCCATCTGAAAAATTTAATTCTTTCTCTATTTCACACATTGTCTTTCTATTTTACTACACCACGCAAAATCAGTCAAATTATCTTAGGCTTTTCAGCAACTCTTTATAGTGCGCTTCGATATCTTTTATTTCATCAACGGTCATCTTTTGAATGCCGTTATAGTTTTCCAAATACTCTACCATTTCCTGGCCAACCTTCTTAATCAGCCATGATCTATATAGAATAGGGTTGCCACTTAAATGCGTGTTGCATGGCTGGCATTGCTTGTGGATATTGGCTGGATGAAAACGTAATTCCCTACGCGCCCCAGTAGAGATATAATGCCCGGCATGATATTGCCCAGTGTGGTATCTCCCACAGCTTATGCATGGATCGCCCTTATCGCGCTCCCTGATAAACGCATTACAGGCCGCTTGTGCCTTTTTAACCCAATAACTCAGTGGCTGTATAGCTTCAAGCTTTAAAGTGTCAGCTTTAGCCTTGCGCTTGCGTTTTGCGTCGTTTTTTTCATTAACTAATAGCATGGCGCACTTCACGCTGCAAGCAGCCTGCAATGAGCTTACCGGCGTGAATTTAGCACTACATCCTTTAGCTTTACATTTTTTCTTTCTCATACGTATATATACCTACCTCGCCGCCTATCGCAATATCGGCCCGTACTGTATATCACATGTTAGTGTACTTATTGTTGCACTGTAGCTTTTATTTTGTCAGCAAAAAAAGAAGCAACAGCAGATACAAGAACACCATATGCCATCCACCATCCATGGTGTTCAATTGGCAGATATCGTTCCCCATAAATACCAAGCAAACACCATATAAAAACAAAAACAATAAAGTGGAAAAGTAGAGGAAGTGCTTTCCTCGTCAGTACACTAACAATACGCTCAAGCACGACGCCAGTGCTCGCCTTTTCTTCATCGGCTTCGTTGTTCTCTGTCATTTCGTTACCTTCCTTGCCCCAACAAGGGGCTCGTCTTAGCTTCTACGTTAGACAGGCTCAGCCTTTATGCCTATGGCTTCAAGTAATGAAATAACACCATCACTCCAACCAACATACCCATCAAAATCAACACAAAAATCGTCTTCGCTATCTGGGTCTGTCACAAACGTGTCGTCGTTGTCCAGGTTCACAATCAATCCGGCCTCTTGATTTTCCATAAGCCACTTCCACTTGTTAATATCACCTTCGATCTTGCTCAATTCTTTTAAAGCATTCATGAATAATCCTCGCTTGTTTTAAGTTAATCCGCACCGCCATGTCTAACAATACAATCCAGCCAGATCAGAACACCTGCGTTCTTTCAATTCATCGTCATCGGCTGGCTGCTGATTTCTACGTTATGCCTTAATAAAGGCCACCCAGTGTGTTTGGGCCTTTTTACCGCTTCTATGCCCATACAAAGGCTTATTGGGTGTCAGTTCTAACACCTCGCGCAATGGTATTTCAGCCTCACACCATTTAAAAATTAATGTACCCATTGGAGATAAAACCCTAAAACACTCAGCAAAACCATCTTTTATGTCATCTCTCCACGTTTTATCGAGCAATCCATAATCAAACGCTATGCGCCCTGTCTTTCCAGCTCCTTTGTAAAAGTGCGGCGGGTCAAAAACAACATGATGGAAAGAGTTGTCACCAAATGGCATGTTTCTGAAATCAACCACCTTGTCAGGTTTTACCACTTTTGGTTTTCTTCCTTTTGTCCCTGGTGTACCCACATCAATAACCCTTGTGCCTACTCGTTTATCAACAAATAATGTCCTGCTATCTTCTTTATCAAACCAGAACATTCTAGTGCCGCAACAGGCGTCGAGAACAACAGGCATAACAATTCGCTCAAGCACGACGCCCGTGCTCGCCCATTCTCTGGTATCTTCGTGTTTAGTTGTCATATCCTCACCTTCCTTGCCCCAAATAATGGGCGCGTCTTAGCTTTGCGTTATGTTTCTAAACATCACCGCCAAGGTCACGCACTTTATTTTGTAGATTTGATATGTATTTAGCCAGGGCAGGCGGTATTTGCATCCTCACGCACGGCTGGCTCCCCATAGGATTAAATCCTGCTGTTTTAACCACGCCGTCTACTGGGCAATCAATAAAGAATTTACGGTCAAACTCCTCGGTTCCTTCCATTAAAATAATATTGAACATAGCAATACGCTCAAGAACGACGCCCACACTTGCAGCTCCGTACTTTCAACGCCTCCATTGTTTAGTTTATCTTTGCAAAGGTCCGCGTGGCGCGTCTTAGCTTTGCGTTGGACTGCTCATCTAGCTAAATTCTTTGTGCAACTCCCTGTATAAACCATTAAGGATTTCTTGCGTGTCTTCATCAAGAAATCTTTCATTGTAGTCATTGGTACTCATCTCACCCAACAATTTCATAATAGCGACACATTCAGCCACATCTACTTTCACTACTATCTCTTTTGTTATTTTCATAATTATTATCCTCACAAGTTTAAAGTTTATCTCATGCCGCCGTCCAACAATACAATCCAGCTGGAATTGCGGACTTGCCGCTGGTTTATCGGCAGTAGCTTGGCAATCCGCTGATTTCCACGTTGTACTAAAAAGGAACATCATCACCCATTTTGGGCTCTTGCGCTCCAGAATTACTCATATCACTCTGGCTGGTGTCCCTCTTTTCAAAAGGTAGCTGCGCCGACAAGCTTAAGAACTTATTGCCTGAACTCTTGGCCTCTCGAACCCATGCGGCCAGCTCGTACTCAACACCTTCTATCTGGATCTTGCCCTTGTAATAAGGCGCTTTCTCGTTGTCGCTGTCGTTCTTAAAAAGAACACCTGATTTTTCATTATCGTATTCCATGTTAATACTCCTTAACCATGTAGCTTTTTAGAAGCTCAAGACCTTGATTTATACACCATGCCTTTGAATGGCCGCGCTCCTTCATTTCGTCTAAAAAAGTGAACCATTCAGGCGATAGCTTGGTGGTGAAGTTGCGTTTCTTTTTTTCTGGGCTTAACACTGTGCCGGATGGTCTCCCAGCACCTTCCCGTTTGCCGCCTCTGCCAACAAGTTGCACTTTGTATTGTATTTGCTTTCGGCAGCCAGGGCATGTTTTCCTTTGCATATCCACTGTTATATTTTTATCAGTGAATCCGCACGGACAAATATACCAAAATAGCATGCTTTTATTATTCATAAGTCAGATGCTCCCCAAAATCAAAAACGACCCCAGGGAATACGCTTCTTGCACGCGCTGCAATTTTATTTTCGCGGCAAGTCTTGTTAATTTTCCGCGCGAGATGTACTGCTTTTCTTTCAGCGCAAACAATGAACTGGTTGTCATAAGAAGAGTGGTTGTCGAGTTTTTGAATTATTGTCCCCATAGCGAATCCTCCGTTAAATTAATCTTATAATTCTAAGTTAATCAATGGCTGATAAATGGTCAAGCCTTTTTTTCTATGCCTGCAGATATTAAAAGTTTTCCTTCCGCCACATCATCCTCTTTTCACAAAAATCATCCTCTACCCCACTATGCAGATACACAATGCCATTGTCGCAGGTTGTCTCTTGGAGATTGTTTGTGCAGCCGGTTAGGAGTATCAGCATGATGCTACCAATTTTCAGCATGGTGTACCTCTTCAAGCATGGCAAAGCTCTTTGAATATTGCAAAGCTTGCCTTCCTAATGCTCCGTGCCTGTTCTTCTTTATTTCAGCCAGAAGCATACTTTTGTCAGATTTATTTTTCCTTAGAATAATACCAATATCACAATCTGCTGCGATATCACCAGCGCCTTTAAACTCAAGATTTCCTTCTGGGTCTTTAGCCGCTGCGTTTGAAAGTTGATTCAAGCCAATTATGGTTGTGTCTGTCTGCTTTGATAAGTTTTGAAGCCTTCCAGTTACATCTGATAAAATGTCATATTGGGATTTGTAATTCCTAGATCTGCAATGCTGTAAGTAATCAACGAAAACAACATCAAGCCCTTTCTTAAGATCAAGACCCCTCACAACGTTTTCAATCTCGGCAATGTCCCTTGTCTTCTCACTCATAAAGAAAACCTTTGAAGCTAGATACTTTTCTGCCTTCGTAACTTTCTCTTCATCTAGCTGCCCACGGAGCTTATTTTTCATAATCGCACCTGATGGAATGTCAGTAAGGCAACCGATTATACGCGCCATCATCTGTAATTTTGTCATTTCAGTTGATATAATGCTTAAATGCGCGTCTTCTTCTACAAGAAAATTCTTTACCATATTCATAGCAAGTGCTGACTTGCCGACAGATGTAGCTGCACCTATCGCCCAATAATCACCAGGAACTGCCATGATGTCCTTCCTGTCCAAAAAGCCATATCCAGAAGACTTGCCAATCAGTCCACCGGATTTCCGCATTTCAGAAAAAAGGTTTACGCAATCTTCCGCGCTTGTAACATCGTCATCACGTCCAGCCTCTTTTATGCTTATGTCAGAAATGCGTGATATTAGCTCGTTTGAGTCGAATGCCGATTCTGAGGCTTTTAAGACGCCTTCCTTGATTCTTTTAAGTTTTGCTGCCTCGGCTACCTTTTCAGCATATCCTGTGCTGTGGAGTATGCTTCCCGAGTCCGTAGCGGTAACAATCCACATCGGATCTATCTTTCCAGACATTTCCCCAACAGCGATGACAATATCTGTCTGCTTTCCGTCCTTCCAGCGATCCAAACAAAGATTAAAAAGTATAGCAGCCCTTGAATCTTCAAAATCAACTGCGCTAACAATATTTGCAATGTCAGCAAGTATATCGTTCTTTTGTAGTATCGCCCCGATTAGTGCCTGTTCCATTATGCCCACTCTTTTAATATTTTAATGCCATCGCCCAAATTATTGACGACAATATTACAACAACACCGGACTATGGCCCACGATCTAAGTTGTTTCTCGTCAACAAGTATGATAGGCTTTCCTGATCTATGGGCTGCTCCTATTTCTATACACATCCCGAACCCAGACGGATTATCTTTCGTAAAGCATGCAAACACTATATCTGCCTTTTCAACATGCTCTAAATCCCACTTGGTATATTCGGCAGGTTCGTCAAGGCCATGTGTCCTCGGATCAAAATATGTATGTTGCGGATGCGCAGCAATAACATTATCTTGCCAATCAGATTTCATTCCGCCAGCTAAATATATTTTCATCATATACCACACATCCCTGTAATACATGGTTTGCCTTCTAAGTCCCAAAGAAACATTTGCCCATCAATATACTCACCTCTTGGTGATCTAGCCCAATCAAGAACTTTGTCTATACCTTCTGCCCCCATCTTTTTCTTAGCTCTGAACATTGGATGTTTGATTTCTTTTTCAAGCGCTCTTATTTCAGCAATTCTTTCAGGCTCAACCATCAGTAAATCTGCCTTATTAGCGTTTACACATGGGCAGCACTCCATTGATCTATGAGGCAAAATTCTGATTCCTGTCTTAGACACTAGATCGTTACGTTGACTTTCAGTATGCTTATAAAGTGGATGCCATACCTTCCTTCCTCCATGAAATTTTGAACATTCAATAAATTCTGGCGTTTCCTTTCTGTTGCTACTCTCTTCACGCCGCTTCCCGATAACAACAATAGCCTTGCATTCTTCATCAATTTCTTCGCAAAATTCTAGAAAAGGAAGTCCCTTAAGAATGCCTGAACAAAATTGATACCGCTGGCTAGGAAAGCCTTTTTTCATTCGAACCATGTTCGCAAAGGTGAAATCTCCACGAACATGGTAAACATCAAAGCCATAAGTGTAGGCCAAAGTTTTTCCTGCTGCTATACGTGCTTCCCAAGAACTATGCGCCCATCCAGTATCGCAATAAACAACATTGACATTCTGCAAGGCTTTCTCTTTGGCCCAGCGCAAAAGGGCTATAGAGTCGTTTCCATATGAAACTGATATTATATATTTCATTATGCCCACTCAGATTTTTCAGCAGTATTGCCAGAAACCCATTCAGCCTTAAACCCTGTCCATCCTCTTATTGCCATTTCACCAATACAGTCAGAAATTGACATACCTGATTTCGCAAACTCTCTAGATAAACCGTCAACTGCTTTCTGAGAAAGTGGTGCTTTCTTAGCTTTTCTATGTGCAACCAAATCATCCCAATCTTTTTCAGAAAAATTATCAGGCCGAATGGCCTTAGTAGTCTTCTTCTTTACCTTCTTTACCTTCTCTTCATTCTTGTTTGGTGTCGCCAGCGTTTCACTATCGTTTCGTTTGCGTTTCACTATCGTTTCATCTGCGTTCGCCAACGACTGATAATCCTCGTAGTTACATACAGTTAACCGTGTCGTTTTGCGTTCGCTTTTTGTTACGACCATTTGATCTTTTTCTAGCAACTTAAAAAACCGCCTTACTTTTGACTTGTCCCATTTTTTGCCAAAAATTGTCGCCCACGAATCGAGAGATTTAAGACTTTCACCACGGCTACAATTAAATAATGTAGAGTTAATCAAAACAGTTTTTTCTGTATGATTTACTTCTATAAGTATAGATATCCATGCCTTGAAATAGTCAGCATTTTGGAAAACCCAATGGCATTTTATTTTTCTATGTAATTTTATCCATCCAGACATACTATCCACATTATGCATAAAAAAACCCGACCGGATAGAGAACATGGTGAGAGAGGACGGATAACGCGCCCTCATGTTTCTCTGACCCGGTCGGGTCGTTTGGTATCATGCCACAAATGGCTTAAGGCTCTCACACCCTATGATGTTCTCAGCTTACAATTTTAGTAGCCACTTTGCAAATAATTTCTCGAACCAGCTAACATTTTCTATAGGTTGCACCTTCAGTCTATTCGCGTGGTATTTACGCTGATTTTTCGCAAGCATCGCTTATCCTTTTAGTTTATATCCGTATAGGTATAAATACGTACGCGGCAGCCTATCGCCATATTGGCCCGTACTGTCTATCCTATGTTATAAAGAAACGCGTCTACATCTTTTTACGGGCTTGTTGCTCCGCTAAAATAAAGCCATTTGCCTGGTTTCTTTATCAAGCCGTTTCTTTGCCGCTTCAAAGTAATCAACATCAATTTCTAAGCCAGTAAAGTCACATCCGAAATAGTGCGCGGCAATAGCACTGCTTCCTGATCCTAGGTGGGTGTCAATCACCTTATGCCCCTGCTCTGCATAGTTTTGTAAAATCCATTTGTATAATTGCACAGGCTTTTGCGTTGGGTGTATCTTGTTTTGCTCTTTCAACACACTCCGCTTAAACATCTTCGCTGGCTTTTGAAAGCTCATCCATGCAAATTCGCACATAGCCAAACTAAAATCATGCGGTTGCACCTTGTCCCATATTAAAAAACCTTGCGTAGCGCCAAGATGGTCAATAAAATAATTGCCGCCCCATATTATTTGGTTTTTGCTTATTCTTTTAAGCTGTTCGAAATATTCTCGCCTTGGTATCTCGTTGTCCCATTGCTTTTTTTCGTGCTGCTGCCTAACCGGGTTTGCTGCTATGCCAATCCCGTAAGGCGGGTCAACAATAGCCAAATCAAAAAACTTGTCGCCGCAATTAGCCATGTACTCCATGCAATCTTTATTTATAAGTTGTACCGCCACAGTTGCCTCCTGATTGCCCATTAAACTTCTGTTTCTTTATAACAATACGCTCAAGCAGACGGCGGCACCTGCCTTTTCGTCTACATCTCCCAGGGCCGCAGCTTAGCTTTGCGTTGTACTGCTAGGACATTTCTTCGCGTGTCACATAGGCCGTTCTTTTCGTTCCTGGCACCATTATACAAAGTGTGCCTTTCCTTCTTCCTGTCTTAGCCCGTCTAAATTCAGCACCAGTTACTTTCATAGTGTTCCAATCTTGGGGCTTGTCTCCTAACCATCCAGCCTCGAATAACCGAAAATTTTCTGGTGTTGGAGAAAGTTTCTGTAATGCTATCTTTCCGTAGTCATACTCAGCAAAAAAATCCACTTCCATATCTTCTGACATATCAATAATTCCTTGCCATTCTAGGCTTAATCTCACGCCGCTGTCCAACAATACATTCAAGAACGACGCACACGCTCGCTTTCAGTTAAACGGCTTCGGCCACCATCGTTCATCTCGAACCGCGCAGGCATAAGCCAGGTGCGCGTCTTAATTCTGCCGTTATGCGGCTTTAGTATCTAATGCGTGGCTGGCAATTATACAGCATTCATCAGATCTAACGTCAGGCATATCTGCTATTTCCTTAAGGGCTTTCTCTAGCACAGCAACCCTTGCAATGGCTATTTCCCCTACCTGTATTCTGCTGGCAGCCCAATCAGGCTCCCTTCTTACTGCTTGCCAAATACTACATTCTTGCCCTTCTGAATCGTGGTATATTTTCCCGGTGTCCATAATAATTCCTCACAAGTTGTTAGTTAATCGGTTGCCGCCCCATAACAATACAATCCAGCCAGACCAGAAGCACTCGCTCTTTGTCTTCATCGCCTAGGCTGGCTGCTGATTTCTACGTTATATTACTCAACATGCACCGTGGCATCTGTAAAGTACCCTTGTGGGTAATTATTCGCTGTCCATTTTGATACTGTTTCCCCTGTCTTGTTAAAAATAATACCCTGCCTTATTTTCCCTTGTGTGATATATGAACCAACACCAAGAGCAATAATTCCAATAATTAAAACAGCAAAAAACAACCCAATAATATTATCAATCATCTTTATCACCTCAGTTAATATAACAATTTGTTCAAGCAGACGCGAACGCCTGCTTTCTTCTATCTGTCTTGGTTGCCGCGCTGCTTAACGCTGCGTTATGCTAAAAACTTCCTAATTGCTCTGCCAGGCAAAGATATAGGCCATAAAATACCACCAAGCATTGACGCTAAGATATCCCCTAATGTTGCTTTCTCAATAAGAGAGTGTGAGTAAACAGCCCAACAATATAAATAAATATAAATACAAATATTAAAATCTGGCATAACAATTCGCTCAAGCACGACGCTCACACTTGCAGATCCGTACTTTCAACGCCTCCTAGTTTAGTTTATCTTTGCAAAGGTCCGCGTGGCGCGTCTTAGCTTTGCGTTATATTTTTGGGTTGTTAATTATATCCTCAGCTCTTATTCGCAAAGAAACAAAGGCGTCGTCTCTCTTTGTTCGTTCACCAATGCGGATGCTCTCGCCCTTGTCGTTCTCTATCTCGACAAAATAAACATCAGGGCAAGAATTGCTTTCCTCCAAAATAATGTTAATTGCTCCGAGTTCGCTGGGAAATGGCTTAACCATCTTTGATTGTTCATCCCACCCTTGTTGCCATAAACATAGATGGTTGGCATGTGTTCTTCTGTCTATTGGACAGTCACTTTTCTGGAGCCCACGCACAAAAGCTAATTTTCCTTCTAACTTCGGGTTTTTGTAGTCCATAAAAATATAACAATTCGCTCAAGCACGACGCCTACACTTACCGCTTCTCAAACGTATTGTCCTCCATTGTTTAGTTTATCTTAGCCACCTTTCGCGTGGCGCGTCTTAGCTTTGCGTTAGCTTACTAAGAAATTCTCTCGCAAAAATTGTTGCTCTGGATATGTAACATTTTCATCAGACATATATTTCTTCTCAGATGTGGTGACAACACCTTTATGCACCCTGATAACTTTTTTAGGCAGCATAGAGTTAAACACTTTGCTTTTGTATTCTCTACCAACCAATGCTTTTTTGTCCATATCTTCACCGTAGTTAATTAACGTCGTAAAGCTAACAATTCATTCAAGAACGACGCACACGCTCGCTCCGGCTTAAACGGCTTCGGCCTTCTACCTTCCTCTCGTTGCTGGTCGGTATAAGCCAGGTGCGCGTCTTAATTCTCCGTTAAATTTTGCTCTCTTCCAAATACTCATTCCTCAAATCAAGATCACCGCCCCTCATCCAGACCTCGGGATGGCCCCCGATTAGGCCAGCCAGCTCTTTTGCCTTGTCATACCCCAAACCCTTGTAGCTTTTATTAAACAGGCCATAAACGGTTGAACGTGCTACGCCAAGCATCTTGTGGAGTCTGTCCTGCTTCTTTCCTTTCTCAGTCTTTGGCCTGCCTATCACGGCCCCTGTTGCCTTTGTCATCTTCCTTTCCCCATACTCGTTTTTTATTAATTGCAAGTTTATTCATTGTCTCAGTGTCAAGGCTTGATGCTTTCCTAAACCTAAAAAATGCCTCGCTGACAATTCTAACGTCTGCCATTTCTTCTACAATGTCATCAGTTATCTTTGAGTCTATTGCCTCGACAAGCTCAAGACATTCTTCACGGAGCTTGCCAAGCAAAGCGTCCATGGCAATTCTCGGGAATGTTTTTCGATGCCACCTTATTACTTCATGTTTAACTCTCATAATCACCTCCAATAAAGTTTATAATTCTTTATACAAATACCTTAAAACATGGTCAACACTTTTCTGCACAAAAAAAATAATAAAACAGCTTGCAATTAGTTTCTGCCCGGAATATAACAAGTCTAAAGGAGGCGCTATGACACGATACTGGTTAATAAGAACAGCGGCAATCTTGGCAGTTTTGATCTTATCAATTAAATTCTAGGAGAATAAAAATGGGCAAATGCACTTGCAATATAACAACTTATTACGTGCCGGAATCAGGGCCATTAGCAGGCACAGAGATTGATGTGATAGTTGAGTCATTCTACTACCAGCCAGCAGAGAAGATGACTCGCGCTTATCCAGGATGTGACGCTGAGATATATATAGAGGAAGGCGACTTTGTGGCAACTATCGGATGGCGCGACCTGGAGCTTACTCCACACCATTTCAACCACGGCGAAGGCGTTAATGATCTTTGCGACGCAATTCTTGAAAGTGCACAAGAAAAGCTGGCAGAGATTAAGGCTGGTGAAAATGCAGCGTATTGGGACTTTAGACGTGACATGTACCGCGAAGAAAGACTTCTTGGAGGTTGGTAATGGTTGCAAAAGCAGGAAAACAAGAGCTGGCAATTCTCGCAGCAGCAAACGCCGGTATAGTTTCAATTCTTGGCGGCTACGAAGTCGGCAACAACGACATGATTTGGCATCTCTCAAAAGCTCTTGACGGCATACTAGAGGCTATTAAGTCTTGGCCAGGTGCAGATACCTTGAAAGACAACAAATGGGCCTTAAACCGCGTTAAACAATGGCAGAAGAAGCTAGGCGATTACGGCGAAGAGAACTCCATGTCATGCCTGATTTATATTACTCACCAATCCATTGTTGATATTGAAGAAAGAATCAGCATGGAGCTTGATCCACTTTTGCCACGAGAGAAAACAGTCATCTTGTGCCAAAAACTAAACCTGCTTAAGCCAATCTTCGAGCATGTTGAATGGTGCGACAACTTTCTTGACGAGAAAGGAGGACGGTTTGACGAGTATGAGCGTGGGAATAAGATTTTAGATATTCTCTATAATGAAATTGATTTTGACTTTTGAGGTAACAAAATGAAAAATTTACCATGGGCAAACATTCTGGCAATGGCGGCTTGCGTATTCCAGGCGGCTAGATATGACGGGACAGACATACAGCATATATACTTTCTTGGTTCTTGGATCTTTGCCGTAATGTGGAGGAAATAACATGGACGCATTATTTTACAGAACACCAAAAGGAGCTACAGCAGCCGATTGCAAAACTGCTGAGTTTCTTGGCACTCTAAAGCTTGGAGAAGTCTTTAGATGTGATATAGATCTTAAAGATCGCACTCTTTCCCAGAACGCAATCAGCCACGTATGGTACACAGAGGTATCTAAAAAGGAAGGAGAGTACACGCCTGGAGAAGTTAAGAACTTATGCAAGTACCACATTGGCCTGCCTATTCTGCGCGGAGAAGATGCCAAGTTTAATGCCATATGTGAGCAGTGGATTGACCCATTACCATACGAAGAGAAGATAGCAGCTATGGAGTTTCTTCCTGTTACATCTCGCATGAGCAAGAAGCAAAAAAGTGTGTACCTTGAAGGTATGCAAAAAAACTACTCTGGCCGTGTACACTTAATCTTCCCAGGAGGTGCGCCAAGATGAGCCACTACGAGAAAGAATACAAAAATCTAGCTACATCTGTAATAACTCAGGCATACGGGGATTTGTATTGCAAAGATAAAAAAAGCATTGTTGATGCGGCAAACTTTTTTGCCGACACCAGGCCAGACAGTATGCTTGTTTTCTGGCTAGGTGCGCAAACTGGTAAGAATGCCATTGGAAGCTACAGATTAAAACTATGCAATGAGATCGGTAAAAAAGCTATAGAAGCTGCAAAAGAAGCTACACAAGAGACAATCGTTATTGATAATAAAGACGAAGAATTTATTAAGAAGTTTTGGGTGGAAAGGTTCTATGAAAACTTCAAAATACCAAGGATATATATATGAACTACGAATTAACTGTAAACTTGATAGGCCTTTTAATCACACTTTGCCTATGTGCTGTAATCGGTATTTTGGTGACATGGGCTTTTGTGCTAATTTGTAACAGAATCGATACTAAAAAGGAGATTGGAAATGTCAGAAATAAATCTTAAAAAGTTACTTGATGAAATACCACACAAGTGGCGCGTGCAATCGTTTTCTAAATATAGAGCGCTAGCAACATGCGTGCCTTATGTTGATGCTCGTGATGTTATGGCACGTCTTGATGAGGTTGTTGGCCCTTTATATTGGCGTGACGAGTACAAGGAAGTTAACGGCAGGTTAATGTGTGGTGTATCTATTTTTGGTGGGAAGGAATGGGTAACCAAATGGGACACAGGAACAATTACAAAAGTTGAAGGCGACAAAGGTGTTGTTTCTGATTCGTTTAAGCGTGCCGCCGTAAAATGGGGAATAGGTAGGTTTTTGTACTCTTTGGGATGTCAATTTGTCCCAGCAAACGCCAAGAAGGATAACGACAAAAACAAATTCCCTCACGTTGTAGATGGAAGTGGGAAAAAGGTTTATGACCTTACTGAATATATAAACAGTTGCCTGGACAAGAGAGATCCGCAAGGCGAGGAAGACATGAAATATTGCGAATATTGGACAACAAAATTCGACGCAGAATGCCAAACGTCTTTTGACATTTCTGGGTGGTGGGCTAAAAACCATGGCGACATTGGCAGGTATCTTGACGAAAAAGAATATAACAAACTTCTTATCCATCTTGGGTCAATGAAGGTGTGTATGTACGAGACAGAGGAAGTTGTCTGCCCGAAAGATGAAACAGGCAAAACTGTTGTTATGCGGATAGATTGCGAAAAAGCAGAGTGCCGCAATGGTTGTCCAGGGTTGCCAGAACTTACACCCGCAGAAATCAAAAAGCTGGTTGAAGAAATTATAGACGAATAGAGGATATATTTAATGATCTGTTATAAAGACATGTCGTTCTGCGGCTCCGACTGCACAAACAAGAAATGCAGCCGCCACACAAGCCAGCTACCGTCAATTCCTGACCTTCCGGTGGCCATGGCTGACTTTTCAAAACAATGCAAACAATACAAGAATGGCTGAGTTATATAACGTAAAAATAAGACGCGCGCCGAGACCATGCTAAATAAGCAGAATTGTTTAGAAAGCATGAAAAACTGAGACCAACAGGCAGCGAGCGTGTGCGTCGTTCTTGATTGAATTGTTGTACTGAGGCATCTAGGAGGTGCGGACATGGATATAAAAACGATTGGGATAATCAAAAACACCGGGACATTACCTAAAGATGTTAAATGCCCTTTTCTAAAATCAAATGAATATAAAGCCGGATGCGGCAAGTGGTTTTGCCAGCACGAGGTTAACAACAGGGTAAGAGATTTTAGTTGTGGAATGGCAAGGGCTTTTGCAATATCTTATTGAGCAGTACAACATAGAAATCAGCAGCCAGCCAATGAAGATATAGACAAAACGAAAGTGCTTCTGGTCTGGCTGGATTGTATTGTTAGATATGGCGTAGTAAATAATTATTTTTACACCTTTCTTGTTTTTTGTGTTGACAAGTATCATCTGGTGTTATATTGTATTAATAACAGAGAGGAAATTAACCCACCCAACACGGAGACAAGCCATGAAAGTAACCGAGAACGACAAAACATATATGATAAAAAAAGGTCCTTCAATTTTTACCAACAGGAATAACGCGAGCATAAAACTTGACGACGTTTCTATTTTTGAATCTGGTAAAGACCACGGGGTAAAGTTTGAAGGAGAAGAGGGAAGATTTTGCACGATTGCAAGAATTGCTGCCGAAGACGGTGATTTTATTAGGAGTTACAGTAAACTTCCTAATTGCATAAACGTGGACCTTTTAAGACAATGGGGGTTTGTAGCGTAATGTTCAAGCTATATACAGGCGGGAATAACCACGGCGGCCCTGGACGCAACCAAGGCCGCCACAAGTTAGACGAGCCAAGAAATGTAGTAAAACAGGTTAGATGGACTAAGGCTGAATGGGCGCAGGTGGTGGCCGAAGCAAACGCCGCAGGAAAGCAACCAAGCGTGTTTATAAGAGAGAAAGTGCTTGATGGCAATAAGCCTATCTAACGCAAAGCTAACCAGACCAATGGGAAAAGGAGATTGTGATGCCATTTTGTAAAAATGCACTGAAGAAATGCAAAAGCTTTCATGCCGACGCAACACGTTGCCGGAGCGATAACGATAGCTGTTTTAACATTGACGAAGCCACCGAACTGCGCCCCATTGGGTCTGAGTTGAGCGAATTGTTAGCCAAACACTGGATATCTGTTAATGATAGTTTGCCAGGCGATGGAAAGCCATACGCTTTTTATTGGTGCCTAGTCTGTAAAGAAAATAGGGTTGTAATGGAGGGTCAATACAACAATAAGGTTTGCCAATTCATGAGATTAGATTTTTCAGATTTTAATCACAAAATTACCCACTGGATGCCTTTACCTGATCCGCCGAAGGCTGGCTAACGCAAAGCTAAGACGCGCAGTGGCCAACTAGAAAGGAGATTGATATGAAAACATGCGGATTTGCAGTATGCCAAGGTGATGTGGCATTATTGGAAGCTCAAAAATGCGAAGAATGTGAGATTTACAAAGCTGAACAAAACCCCCAGGCAGAGCAGGCCACGGCGTCGTGCTTGAGCGAATTGTTATCTAGCCTTGCCGTTTACGTTGCAGATGCCCAGGAAAAATACGGTAGGCCGATTAGACTTGTTATTGACAGCCGTGGGAAAAATTATATCACATCAGGTTATGATAGTATTTCAGTTATTTCAGAAGATATTGATGACCTAATTTCTTAGGCTAGATAACATAGGATAGACAGTACGGGCCGATATTGCGATAGGCGGTGGAATAGGTATAGTTACCTAATATTCGGAAATGCTTTTAGACAATCTTTTGATCTTTCCTCACCACGTATTAACTCCATTGCGCAAGAATGCCTCATATATTCGACTACAAACGAATCTGATAGACAATTAAGCTCTTGTGCAGTTAATATCGGCTCGTACTCCTGTGGGTTAATTGCGGCGTTTTTTGAGCATCCTGCGAATATCAACGCCAGGAGCAACAGGAGTATTATTGAGCTTAGTGAGTTTTTTGTTGAGTTTTGCTGCATCTTCAAGTTGCTCAGTTTTGGCTTTTTGCTTGCCGTGATTGATTAAAAATAGCGCACCTAGCATTTTGCCAAGTGCGCTTAGTACGTGTTTAAGCCATCCCCATGTCATTTCTTTTCATTCCTTACTACATTGATAGCGCCAATTACAGCAATGCCAAGAGCAACAATTTGTGCGGCCAATTCAGGGCTAACTACAAGGCCAGCAGCGGTAGCAATGCCAATGATACCTTTCCAAGTTGACGGCATAGATCCATACTTAATAATTAAATCAAACATTTTGTTCTCCTTTATTTAGGGTCGTATTCTACATGAATATGATCTACTTCTAAAATTACTTGCCATTCATCACCAAGAGAATCTTGAAGCATTTCTACAAGTGTATTTTCTGGGACGTTAACACCACGTGTCCTTAGGTCAAATGCACATCCTTTTTTGTGGTGTGAATGTTTGCCGTGTTTCCCGTCTACTACGCTTGTAACAGTGCAAATCTCGCCAAACCATAAATACACGGAGTGAGCGCAAGTAATGCCAAGTGAAACTTGATTTGATGCTCCAAGTATTGAAACTCCTTCTTTAAATTTAAGCAAATTACTCTCCTTTTATTTAAAATTATCTTCCAGAGAAAAAATCAACTACAGCGTGCCTAAATCCATCCATAAACACACTTGCGATAAATCCACAGCATGCTACTACAGCCATATAAAATCCGACATTCCACGCTTTTTGACCACGTTTCCGCATGCTAGAAACAAATTCGTGATTTGCAGTCCAATCGTGCCTTCTATCAGCGCACTCGTCGAGCATCTTGTGTTGATTGTAATGCTGTTCAGCAGGAACCCAAAATATTTTTCTTTCTTCTTCAAATTTTTTGGCAACAATCCTTTCGACTTCTTCGACAAAATATGTTTTAGGCACAGATAAAATTATTTCTTTCAACTCATCTATACTTAATTCACCTACACTTTTCGACATTCTTGCCCCCAAGAACCTGCATGGCGTATAAACCAGGTATGTTATGTAAAAATGTTTTGGGTTCCCATGCTGCCCCCATTTCTTTAAGCGTATTACGCAAAGCATACACACACTTTATGCCAACGCCCCTTTTAAGGCCTATGGTCCTCTCTAGAGAAGATTTTATCGCGCCTGTTATGCCTACACCTGTATTTATACAAACATGCCTTAGAAGCCACTTATCTGTGTATTTTGTGCGTGTAAACTTTTTGCTATCAGTTCTGAATGAATATACAAACCCATCTGCAAGAATACATATAGACGAAACAGGAACACCAAAAAGCGATTTCAAATACATAAAAAACCCATCTGGCCTGAGCATAAGAAGCATTACTTTTGATTCATCAATCTCATCACTTTCTATATCGTATCTTCTAGTAAATAGAAATAAGCACCACGAAAACAAAAGTAGTGCTGGAGATATTAAAGAGTTAGATTTAACATCAAATAAAGACCATAAAACGTTTAAAACTGTATCAACCCATGAGCAGCAACACAAAAAAACTATCAATGACTTTAATTTAACAGATTTACTTTCTGATAAAAGGTATGCATACGTAAGTGCTATTGATATTGTTAACTGCTTAGAGCATAGAATAGCGTACCAGAACTGTTCTGGCTGCAATAGATAATACAATAGCCACTCTATGACATAGATTAATAAAAGAGATACAGGGAGGGTCATTTCCGTGGCTTTTTCTTTGGGGTTTTTTTTGTAGGTTTAGGACTTACATTTTTTTCATTCATTTTTCACTCCTTAATTATTGCTGAAAACTAAAACTGACAACCTGCCATAATCGCCATCTATTTCGATGGCGTCGCCATATCTAAACAAAGTAGACCATGAATTTGCCCTGACCCACAAACTAACATAGCGGTATGCTGGATCTGTAACGACAATAGTTCCCACCTTGGTATGAACGCTGTGATGTGTTACCGTTGTTTCGACATTAGGGCCATTTTCCTCGGTAATCTCTAAGCCTGGGATGCTAGAAGAAGGGCCTACAAAATTTGTATTGTTAACCCTAATCTGAGTAACAACTGAGACAAGATACCCAAGCTCGTTAGTCGCTTGGATTTCTGCGTTTGCAAAGATAATATCCCCAATCTCAAGGTCAGGGCCTAGATCAATTTGATAAACTACTTCGTTTCTATTACTGGCTCCAATACCCTTTATAGGTATTACTTCTATTAACTCTGAGTGATTCCCAGAATTGTACTCAGTAGTCCAAGCGTATGAAAAAGAAGGAAACAGCGTTACGAGAAAGACAACTAATATTTTCATCATAAAAACACCTCCATTAATATGTTATAGCAGAAATGAATAAATTGTCTATATCTTCTTCTGTTAATCCGAACTCAGGCAAAACTGTCAATACAAGAGGATGCGTCCTAATTACAGTTGTGCCATAATTCCACTCTATCCTTGCTGCGTCACCTTCTGGCCCTGCCATTAAATTAATATACTCGTCTATTTGCTGTAAAACACCAGCGTAAGATAGTGCAAGTCTAGCCTGCCGCATTGTACACTGTGCGACAGGTAATAAACTATCACAATACTCTATAAACCTGGCGTCTTCATCATGTATAAAGTCCGGGAAATGGTCGCATTTATTTCTTGTGTATCCTGAAAGTATCTCCCCACTTGACCCAAGTTTGACGTATGCCATGCTACACCCTCCTGTGTAGAAACCCTGTTACGCTTACCGTTAATGTGTTTGCTGCGGCAGAGCTTCTTGACGCTATCTGTGAACTTGAGTCAAGTTCAATATCCCTGCCCCTGGAAGGATTAGTAGAAGCAGAGCTGCTTACCATATGAGAGTTTGAAGAATCAGCAGCAGCATCTATATAATGCGTAGGGTGAACCCATGTAAAAGACGTTGTTGTACCATTAACTCTGCAATCAAGATGCGCTCTGGTATCAGGAGGCGCCGAGATTGTTTCGACTAATCTGGAAGTTGATAGAGTTCTGCTAATGTCTGTAATTGTTGAGTTGTAAACATAGTCCACTGCTCCTCCAGCTATTTCAACAGACTTAAAAGCTATAATGTCTGGAGTTGCGTCAGTTAAAACCCACCCTATGTGCCTATAATATGTGTATCCAGTTGGGATATTTGCGGCTGTTGAAGAGGTATCAAATCCTACATCTATAGACCCGTCAGAGTCTTTCCTTATTAGATGGATTGCATACCAGGTGTCTGCTGCGATGGTTCCAAAGAATAACCCCCCGGCGCTTGTCCCTTCTGCGAATATTGCATCGAGTTGTTTTGTAAACGATGTCGGCAGATTCATATAGTATGCGCCTGTTGTGTCAGTTGCAAACCCTGCTGATATATCTATATCTTTTGCTGGATCAGATCCGTTATTAGACGGTACAAGCCCAGAAATAAGCTTGTCGTAGATTGTCTCAGTAATTGGGAAACCGCTTGCCCTTGTATAACTATGAACTCGGCAATTGTTCGATCCTAAATCTTCAACAGTCCAGCTATCACCTTGTGCTACTGTGATATCTATACCACCAGGCAATATGAGAGAAGTGGCGTTATGTGTTAAAACATGCGCCCCTGCTCCTGTGCTTGTTACTCTATGCTTTAACCCTTCTCTAAGTGAAACGCCAAAGGATGTAATAGTTATAGGTGATGCTCCGGTTATGTGAATAGTCGAGCTTTGAGTGCCTAAAACGTTGGTTGTAGTCGCTGCTGCTAAATCTGTTGTGTCTTCACTCAGTATAAGAGTTGAAAACGGCATGCTTGTGCTTGTCGATGTAATTAAGCCTAGCGAAGTAGCAGAAATGCCACTATCAACAGAACCACTTTTAAGCCGGACAGTTACAGTTGTTATACCACTCCCAAACGTTGAAGAAATAACATGGCCATAAACAGTTCCAGCGGAAACAGTTAGTTTTATTGCCCTGTAATCTTCATATGATAATGTTCTATCATTTGGCACTGAAAAGCTCGTTGCGTCGATAAAAGTAGGAACATCAGCAGTGTCAACCCATTCTTCTGTTGCAAAGCTAAGTGGATCAATATTATCACCACCGTCAGGCTGCAAAACATCATCTGCGTCATAAACAACAAACTTGTATGCATTTGCTGATAGCCAAATTGAGGCTTGGCCTTTTGCGTCTAAAATTATAGGGTTTGTGTTTTCTTGCGCTCCTGTTGAGTCTGTATATGTCGCGAGTGGCGTAGATGTCCCAGCTTCGTATGTATAAACCTTCCCAAGAACAAGAAAATTGCCGCCAGAGTCGAAAAACTGCATTTTGGGATTTGGTGTTAATGATAACATTCGTTCTCCTAGTGTTTAGCTAATGCGTTTTTTTGTTTCATTTTAGCTAGTTTAGACGCGCCTTTTTCCGCCTTCTTAAACATACTCTTGACTACTCTATTTGGATCATTTATGGCTTTTATAGCGCTTGCAATCATCCTCATTGAAGCAGCTTGACCAACTGCTGCAGGGTTCATTGTCAACAGGCCTGTGACTGCCCTTTCACCAGAGAACACATCAGAAAAATCTATAAGGCTTCTTCCTGCCTTTCTTGCATCAACAACAGCCCTTCTAGCTACATCTCTTTCTATAGTCTTTAGTGCTCCATATTGCCTTTTTAGTTCTTGATAGCCAGGGCCTGATGCTTTAGTTATTGCGGAGTCAAGATTTTTCCGCATATTATTAGCAATCAAAGAATCAATATATGCCTTGCTTGCTGACTCATAAGATGGACTTTTATAAAAAGATTCAAGGCTAGAATTTAGAAAAGTGATTGCGTCCTGCGCTTCTTCAGCAGTGTATTTCCCGCTTTTTGACAAAGCATTAGCACGCTGCTTTGCATATCTTACAACCTCTGGAGCATTGTCTTTTAATGGCCTGCTTGATATCACTTTTTCTAATTCTGATGCTATTGGCCTAAGTTCAATCTTAGCGCCAACATCTCCTGCTTTTTCAGCCATCGAATTATATTTTTTAAACACATTCTTCTTGCTTTGTTCGATTGCCTGAGAGAATTGTCTTAGGTTTTCAGGTAGTGCGCCTTTCTTTACAACATCACCAAACTCATCTGTTAACTTCAGTGCCTCTTTGTTTTTAACAATAGACTCAACAGCCTCTTGCGCCTTTCCATAGTATTTTTCCGCTTGGCCAAAAGTCCTCTTACCTTCCACGCCAGGCCTGATAGACTTCTGAATACCCTTTGTAATTTCAGCAGATTGTTTTTTAGCAAGTCTTTCTGGAGTAGCCTTTGCCAACCCTGCAAGACCCTTTGCGCCCTTGGCTAGTGGAGTTACCATAGCTATATTACCAGCCAGGCCTATATCTTCTGCAGCTTCAGGGTATGCCTTAGCAAATTTTCCATACATTTCTCCGCCTGCTTTGGCCACATCAAGCCCAACCCTGCCAAGAGGTGTAGCTGCTATATCTCGCCCTGTTGCTGAAACACGCTCTTTTACATACTCAGGAGCTAGAACATTATATGCGCTTCTAAGCCCTTCTCCTGCAACATCTACAAGGCCACCAGCAGCAACCCCTGTGCCCTTAACAAGCATCCTGGGAACATTCATAACGTCGCTAATTGGCCCTCCTGCTGTTTCACGGCCAATCATCTCTCCGAACTGTTGCCCACGCTGCTGAAGTGCTTCACCTGTTCTTTCTGTAAATCCTGGTGCTTCTTGCTGTTGTACAGGCTGCGCCCATTCTGGAAGACCAGCAGGTTTCCCTTGCTCTATAGGTTGCGCCCATTCTGGAAGTGCTGGCATGTTATAACCTATTCCCTTGTGCGTCGAAATATTCCATCTGGTTAGTTTCTGGATTTATACCGCTAAACGCTGCCCCTGGTGGAGATTCTTGTGGAGAAACCTGCTGTGGTTGTTGCTGAACACTATCAACACCTGTTTTCTTTTTAGCCCTTTCTATCCCTTTTTTAATAACAGACTTAAACTCATTAGCAGCCTTGATAAACTCTTTCTCATTCTGCGACGCGTCCATTCTTGCAACAGCCTGAGTTGCCTTGTTACCCTCTGCCTCTGTAATTTGTCCGCCACCTTTAAGCGATTGAAATGCCTGCAAGAACTGCTTACCCTTGATTTGGTCTAGTCTTGTCTGAAATCCATAAGCTTCTGTGCCTGGCACTTTCTGCATTCCCATAAGCCTACTTTTACCGACAGCTTGCTTAAACCCTGGGTGTGTCAAAAGCTCATCAACAAGTTTAATTGTGTTTTCTCCTTCACCAATTACTCTTGGTAAATCAAAAGATGCTTCTGTTGTAATCTCTCCAGTTACAGCGCCAACTTTTTTTGCTTTTGCTAATTTTTCTTGTAGCAGTGGGTCAGCAGTAGCGCCAACAACAGGAGCACCACCTACATCTACAGGAGCAATTCTGCCAGTTCGTGCATCAAACGACATAACACCTTGAGCTGTCTGAACAGGGGTAAAGTATGGTGTGCCTGTTGATGCTCCTTGCCCTGACTCCCTAAGCTCAAGCTCGCGCTGCCTTATTTCATAATCTGCTTCTTTGTAGCTATTAAAAAGCTGTTCCTGGACAGAAAGCGCTTTCATCTTATTCTGTTCAATCATGGCAGGATCATACATATCTGGCATATTAGCTGCAGCATCTGGGTTTATCTGTGCAATCTGCTCCCTTGCCATGTCATAAGACTGTTGATCCTGTACAGTGCCTGCAATCTGACCAATAGCCCCATACATCTGCAAAGCGTTTTCTATTTCTTCTTTGTTCTGTTGTAGTGCTGTAAGCTGCTGTGACATTTCCTGAGACTTGTACTTTTGCGCCTCTTCGCCAAAGCCACCTGCCAAAAGATTCTGGGCAACATCTCCACCTTGCTTGTATATATTGCGCAAATCTTTTTTGGCGGCCATGCCTTCTTCTGCTGCCTTGTTGGCAAGAGCGTTAGCTTGTTGGCGCTGTGTTTCAGCACCTATAGCCTGAAGACCACCATAAGTCTGCGCAAATCCTTGCATGGGGGATGCTGCTGCCCTACCTGGAGTATTAGGATCTATTAATCCCCAATTTATAGCCATAATTAGTTACCTGTAATAATTGCTTGGGTTTAACGAAGTCCACTGTTGGGCAGGCTGTACAGGCTGTGGAGGCTGGTTTTGCCCCAACTGCTGCGCTCCGTAAGCAAGTCCACCAAGTGCCTGTCCTGCCGCCTGACCGTACCCTTGGTATGCTGATGCTCTTGCCTGTGCGCCTGCTAACTGTGCGCTACCGATATCGCCCATTGACTGCTGTGTTAGCTGTGCAGTTGTTTGCCCAACACCTTGAGCGAATCCACCTAGATTTTGCAAGGTAGTCTGTCCCGCCCCAGAAAGACTAGCAAGCCTGTTAAACCTTGCTTGCTGCTCGCCCTGGAATCTTCCGTATGCTTTCCCGTACTCTTCTGACGCTACACCTTGCGAATATCTCTCAAGTCCTTTGAGCTGTGCGCCACCAAGCAAACCGCCTCTAGCTGCTGCCGATCTCTCTCTTGCTTTTATGCCTTCTGATAATCTGAACTCATAGCCAGGGTCCGCGGCAAAATCTTCTTCTCCAAATTGCTTTGTAAACTCTCCACCTGGCCTTATCCCACGCTCTAGCGCTTTGACTGCAACTTTCCCAGCGTGTGTCCATGGCTTCATTCTACTACGCTGGGACTTCAAAAGACGCTTCTGGTACTGCCTTTCCCTCTCTGCGCCCAAATACGAATATGCCGCCGCCCTTTTTGTTCCTCCAGAGACAGCAGACGCTGATTTATTTGACGACCACGCGCTAACAGCCGCACCGCCTATTGCCGCCACTGCTACATACATAACTTGCCTCCGCTATCTAATTTATATCCATCCTTCCAGCCTCTATCTATACCTTCTGAAACTATCTGACAAATAGGAACAGGGTAGCATTTCCCATCTTCTGCAAGCATGTAAACAGGTCTTGAAGCTTGGTGATAGTCCAAGTTGTCTACAGTCGGAGCAGAACTTAAAGAAACATGCCTTCCGTCGTCCATTGTTAAATATAGGCAGTACATATTTGATTTCTCTACATCTTCCGAGATTACAGGATTTAAGTCTGAAAACTTTTCTAAAAAAGCCTTGTGTAGATCAGATAAGAATATCTTGTTACAATTCCCCTTATCTTGCCAATTCCCAAACATTGTTCTTACCCGAAGCATTGGGTAGAGGTTTTTGGTAGCGTCGTAAAAGTCTCTAATAAAATCTAGCTCGTCAAGTGTTTGAACAGAAAACATCACGCATTGTGCTTGTTTTCCAGAAAGTTCTAACTGCTCTAACGCCTTAACTTTCTTCTTGTGGATATCGGCGCTATAGTTCTTTGGGTGCTGCATTGACAAGGCTAACATGACCATATCTCCGTAGTGCAGTGGAGAATCAAGAACCTTTCCATAAAAGTCATCATCTGCAATGGTAATCATGTTTGTGATGGCACTCATCATCCAACCATTTGCAGCACCTTCCTCTGTAAACTCGAAAAAGTCAGGTCTTAGAGTAGGTTCGCCACCTGACATAAGCAGGTTAAAGCCACGGTACATTTTCAACACTTCGTTGTAGTAAGAGAATGGTTTATGGTTACCTTCGCTGTTTGTAGGGTAATAGCACCAAGGACAAGTCATATTGCAACCATCATGAGTGTGGATGATAATCGAGTTGTTTTGCCCAAGAGTGCCTATATGGTAGAAATTAGAAACATGCTGAATGTCTTTTTCGACAATAGCAGAAGATGGCCCATGAATAGGGCATTCTTTAGTCATTACTACCATGCCATTTTGAAAGCTTATTTCAGCTTCTACCTTCCGGTAGCATGTTGGGCATAATGAAAGTGTTTTAATCATAATTAACCAATAAGTAATACTTCAAATTCTACAGCAATATCTGCATTTCCTATCGAAATAACACCCATAAAGCCTATATCGCATGGCCCAACAAGCGGCCCTTTCCCAGCTTTCCATTGTGGGCCGAACCCGCCTGATAACCCAACCTCTCTTTCAATAATTCTCATTGTTCCTGTGAATGGAGTTGTTACATCATCAGCATTAGCCCTAGAAAAGAAATACAAATCAACACTCTTAGACGAATCAGAAAAAAAGTTTTTACTTACTATGTACCCTGTCTTTCCTGCTGGAATAGTAAAACATCCTATTTGTGACTGACCGAATGCAAAAGGGGTAACGTTTATTGTCGCCCACGTTGCACCAGCACCAGATTCACGGATGGTAAGATTCCCGGCGTGTGATCCTGCTGTCTGTGTCGCGTAAGTACCAGTTCTTGACACATACCACCTATACAACCTTACCAAGTCTGTACCAAGAGCAACGGCTGTCGTGCCGTTTGTCTCTATCGTTTGTGTAACCTCTACCCACGAGCTGTTTAAACCAATAATAGTTATTTCTTGAGCACCTGTCCCAGCGCTTGAATCGTTTGCGCTAGAAGAAACAAATTCTAAAGCTGTTGCGGCAATAGGTGTTTTATACACTCCGCCTGTTGCTATA
>NZ_JBFFOH010000017.1:0-34899 GCF_041562805.1 Sulfurovum sp.
AGAGAAACCGCTGCACGTGTAGCAGGTGGTGCTATCGCGAAACTAATACTTAAAGAACTGGGTGTCTCCATACAGAGTGGCCTTTGTGAGGTCGATGGTATCAAAGGAACCGTACAGGATTTTGAATATGCAAAAACTTCTAAAATGTATGCCCTTGACCCTGCACAGGAAGCCGTACAGGAAGCTGCCATCTTAGCAGCAAAAGATAACCATGATTCTGTAGGAGGTGTGGTACTTACTACGGCTACAGGTGTGCCCATAGGATTGGGTGAACCACTCTACTACAAACTTGATGCCATACTTGCAGAAGCGATGATGGGTATCAACGCAGCCAAAGCGGTAGAGATAGGTGATGGTGTAGCCAGTACCCACCTAAAAGGCAGTGAGAATAATGATGAAATTACCTTGGATGGTTTTACATCCAATCACTCGGGTGGCATGCTTGGCGGTATCTCCAATGGTGATACTATCATCGTAAAAACACACTTTAAACCTACACCGTCTATCTTTCAAGAGCAACAGACGATCACAACCCATGAAGAAGAAGTAAAATGTAACCTCAAAGGCAGACATGACCCTTGTGTTGCTATTAGAGGTGCTGTAGTATGCGAAGCCATGATGGCACTTACGCTTGCAGATATGACCCTACTTAACATGGGCAAAAAAATGGAACACTTAACAGCGCTTTACAAAGGGAACTGATGAGTCGAAAAAAATTAGGTTTTGGGGTACTTGTACTTATCATTGTTTCTGTATTCTACTACCTTAATCATACAGAAAATGTTAAAAACCTAACCACCCTACAAAAAGCAGTGAATGTACAACTTACTCAGATGCAAACAAATGGATTTATTGTCTCTAACAGAGAGTTAAAAAAAGAGACTGAACACTTTGTGATACAAATCAATGATCCTAAGAAAGCTGCTTTGTTTCTGACAGGAAAAGGCATACAGACAAGTATTGAAGAAGCAAAAGAACTCACAGGTATGCAACTTGGTGCTGATGTGGCTTACTCAAAAGACATGATTGCTTTAGAATTCTATCCTCTTACCCTGCCAACATATATAAAAGCAGCATTCACTACTGAAAATGACCAAAAAGTCTTAGCACAACTCGAAGATTTGATAAAGAACAAAGCATTCTTTATGCATGTCGATATCGTCCATAGCAGCACCATATTTACAGGTTATATCAAAGACATCAACGAAAAAGTAGAAGGGGCAAAAGAAGTCAAACTAACGCTGCAGGGACTTCAGTTTTCAGGAGAAGTAAAAGAAGAAAAAATAGTTAAATACATGCAGAAATTTAACACACTTCACCTCTATATGAGTGATGAACTAAATAGAACTATCACTGGTTATCAAAGTCATTATGCACTTACAGGAACAACTGCTTATGACTATACTACAGACTACCGTATAGAAAATATAAAAATAAATGAAACATCTGATGGTTCACTCTTTGCAGATACCATCTCACTATACTCAACCTCCAGTGTAACAAATGGACTGACTACAGAAACACTCAAAGCAAAGATCAACAATATTGACCTCCTCTTTGAAAAAGAAAGATTTGGCATGCAGACGTTAGACCTGGATATGAATATCAGTAATCTTGATCTAGATACTTTGGAGAAACTGCAAAAGACAGACCCGAATAAAGGAAAAGAGTTTGATGCACAGTTAGAAACACTCATTTCAAATAACATGCACCTTGATATAGCTAACCTTTCTGTTGACAAAGTAACACTTCATGGGAAAGAGATGAATGGATTTAGCGTTGATGCAAGATTGGATATAGATGAATCTTTAGATATTTACCGCTTGGGGATGAAACCTAAACATGCTCTGCATAAGATCGATGGAACTATCAACCTGTCACTCTCAAAAGAGATTCTTACTCTTCTAAAAGAAGACCCAAAAACTATGCTGTTCTATATGATGTATAGACCGAAAAGATCACTAGGTCAGAGAATCTATAATATCAACATCATGGATGGGGATGTAAAGATCAACGGTAAATCTTTAGAATTTTAATACCGGGTCATCCAGACCTTTTACTCTAAATGTTTTACGATGTACCTCACATCGATCATGTTTGAGTAATGCCTCCATATGGGCCTTTGTCCCATACCCCTTATGTTTTTCAAACCCATACTCAGGGTATTTTTTCGCCATCTCTATCATCTCTCTGTCATGCGTTACTTTTGCAAGGATACTTGCTGCACTTACTTCAGCCACTTTAGTGTCTGCCTTGATCATTGTTTTGATGTTGTCAACACCAAAACTGCTATTGCCATCAAAAAGATATTCCACTTCAAGCAAATGTTTTTGTATACTTTGTAAACCTTGTTGTAAACATTGAGAGATGCCCATCGCATCCACTTCTTGTGCTGAAAAAGAGACGATGTGATACTCAGAATTTTTAATGACAAGAGGATAAAGCGCTTCACGTTTTTTCTCAGTCAACTTCTTAGAGTCCATCAAACCCTCCACAGGATTCTTTAACACCACACCAGCAATCACTAAAGAACCGGCCAAAGGGCCACGTCCTGCTTCATCTATACCGCATAACGGCTTGTGTGTCATGAATCCACCCCTGACAAAAGAGAAAGAAATTCACTCCCATAGCGTTCAAATTTTACTTCTCCTATCCCATGTACTTCAAGCATCGCTTCTTTATCTTGGGGAACTTTTACACTCAAGTCTTTCAATGTTTTGTCTGAAAAAACGATGTAAGGAGGGATCCCTTTTTGAGAAGCTATCTGCGTACGAAGATCACGAAGCTTATCATACACTTCCGCGTCATAATCATCAAAATAAGTCACTTTCTTTTTGGTCTCTGCTTTTTGTACAGTCAGTCTCTCTTTTTTCAGTTCGATAGTATGGCCACCCTTGATGACTTCCACTCCAAAAGCTGTCAATTTGTATACTTTAAACTCACCTATCTCTACGGCATTCAATTCCAATAATTTATCCCCTATGGTTAACCACTGTGATTTACTGTACTCATCACCGATACCATAGACAGAAAGGGTATCATGCCCATTCTGCAGTACCCTTTGTTCTTTACTTCCCTTGAGTACATCTATTACATAGTGTAGCCCAAAGTTCTGTTCCGTTCGTAGAATAGTAGAGAGAAGCATACGTGCTGCAGTGGTGATATCTATCTTTTCACTTGCAGGTGCAGTACAGTTATCACACTTATCAACACAATCATCCATACGGTCATCAAAATAAGCGGCAACACTCTGATGCCTACAGTTTTCAGAATTAGCAAAACGTACCATGCTGTCAAGTTTGTTAAAAGCATGTTGTTTATAGGGTGTTTCAGGAAGATCTTCTATGAACATTTTCTGCTGTACAATGTCCTGTGCTGAAAAAAGTAGAAGTGTTTCAGACGCTACGCCATCTCTTCCTGCACGTCCTATCTCCTGATAAAAGTTTTCTAACGTCTTTGGCATGGTCATATGTACAACAAAACGGATATTACTCTTATCTATCCCCATGCCAAAAGCGATGGTGGCGACCACTATCTGCACTCTGTCTGCTACAAAATCTGCATAGGTTTTATTTTTCTCTTCTGTGGGCAGTCCTGCATGGTATGCTTTGGCTTCAATGCCTTTAGTTTGTAGATAATGTGCCACCGCTTCGGTAGACTTACGAGAAAGCGTATAAATGATCCCAGATTCGTCTGTATGGAGTTTTAAAAATTCCATCAACTGTGCCCGCCCGTCTTTGATGCGGTGCCTTGCGTTGATCGTCAGGTTTTCACGGAAGAGTGAACCTCTTACACGTTTAGGATCTTGTAATCCAAGGTTACTTGCAATGTCACTTTCAACTGCATGGGTTGCAGTAGCGGTGAAAGCTGCTATAGGTGTAGTAGCAAACTGTTCTTTGAGTAAAGAGAGGCGTCTATAATTCTCTCTGAATTCATGCCCCCATTCACTCACACAGTGTGCTTCATCTATGACAAAAAAGTTGATCGGAAGTTGATGAAGTAAATTTAGGAAGTAAGCATTAGTAAGACGTTCAGGTGCAACATACAGAAGTTTTACCTCTCCTGCTCTCAATCGTGCTTCTATCTGCTGACTCTCCTCTAGATTCTGCATAGAGGAGAGCATCTCTGCAGATATACCGTTGGCTTTGAGTGCTACTACCTGGTCATGCATGAGTGCAAGTAAAGGAGAGACCACTACAGTGATCCCTTCCATTAAAAGTGTAGGAAGTTGATAACACAATGATTTCCCGCCACCGGTAGGAAGGATCATCAATACATCCTGTTTTGCCAAGATAGCATCAACCACCTCTTCCTGTAAAGGTCTAAAAGAGCTGTGTCCGAAATAGTGTTCAAGGGTTTCTAATTTATTCATAGTAGAAGTGTATCGTGTCTTACGTCAAAGAAAGTAACAATATGTCATATTGACATATTTTTAATGAAAATTATACCCTACTCCCCAGACAGGATGAAAATAATTCTGCTCATTTTTTGGGTCTATTTTATTTTTAAGCCGGTTAATAGCGACATTGACAGCATTATCATTCACTCCGTCACCTTCCACACCCCATACCTCATCACGTAGGAAATCCCTTGTAAGTGATTTATCTATATGTTGCATAAATGTATGCAGTAGATTAAATTCAAGGTTAGTAAGAGAAACTGTATGTCCATCAACAGTAAGTGCTTTTTTGACCAAATCCATGGTAAGGTGCTTATATTTTATACGTTCTTGTTTTTGCAGAGCCCCTGAACGTTTAAGTAGGGCCTTGACCCGGAGTGTCAACTCTTTAGGAGAAAAAGGTTTACACATATAGTCATCACCACCTGCTGCGAAGCCTTCTTCAAGATCAGAATCTTTGTCTTGTGCAGTGAGGAAGATAACGGGGATATCATAACCTGATTCACGTAAGTGAGCAACAAATTCACTTCCTTCCATTCCAGGAAGATTACGGTCAACAAGCATCAAAGAAGGTATCTCTTCTTCTAGGAATTGTTCTACATTTTCAGTAGAGAGAAAACCGGTAACATCATAACCCTCTTTACTCAAATGATATTCTATGAGTTCTAAAATATCTTCTTCATCTTCTATAACAACAATTTCAATAGCTTGGTCTACTGTCTCATTTTTCATCTGTGCATTATATCACAGAGTATTTAGAGCTCTCCTTTAGAGTAATCCACCTATTCTTGCGAATATCAACTTTGAAGAAATGTCATCTAACCGATCTATAATCTTCGAATTCTTTCTAATAAATTTCAAAAGATTTAATATTTCTTCATTGATCACATGCTCTTTATGCATGACTTGTAAAGCATCTTTTTCTATCAAAGAGTAAATATCATCTGTTTTAGAATTTTCCACATCAATTTTACTTGCCAGATCTTTAAGTCTGTCTTTGTCTTCTACCTCATGAAGCATCTCTACTGCATACTCAAGAGCCTTAATGGTACAACGGTTGATAGAAAGTGATTCTTTTATCACACGTCTCACATCTTCTCCTGCCTTAGGATTACAAACTTCCATGTTTTTAATATAGTTCTTTTCATTGATCGCAATACGCTGTAAAGCAGAAGTGATCTTCAAGAAAGCAACCATTTCTCTAAGATCACTTGCTTCAGGAGTATACAGTGCAAAAATTCTCAAGATGAGATTATCAACCTCATCTACTTTTTTATTGATCAATTTCAGTGGTACTTTTACCTGTTCAAAACTTTTAGGATCGCACGCTTCAATTGCCTGTAGTGCTAATCTTTGAGATATCAAGAGATCTTCCAATATCTCTGCTGTCATTTCTCTTACTTCTGCCAATTTTTGTTCATTTTTACTTAACATTTCTTTTCCTTATCCAAATCTACCGGTTATGTAATCTTCTGTCAACTTCACTGAAGGATTCAAAAAGATTTTCTCTGTTTTATCAAACTCTATGATGTCACCCAAATACATGAAAGTTGTATAGTCGCTCAAACGACTCGCTTGCTGCATATTGTGTGTCACGATAGCAATCGTAATGTCTTTTTTAAGTTCCGAAAGGAGTTCTTCAATAGCTCCTGTGGAAATAGGATCAAGTGCAGATGTCGGTTCATCAAAAAGAAGGATCTCCGGTTTTAATGCCACTGAACGTGCGATACACAGACGCTGCTGCTGCCCACCACTTAATCCCATCGCACTCTCTTTAAGACGATCTTTTGCTTCTTTCCATATCGCTCCATCTTTCAATGCTTTTTCCACCATACCGTCAAGATCACCTTTATTTTTGATCCCTTGAAGTCTCAAACCATAAGCAACATTGTCATAGATACTCATTGGAAAAGGAGTAGGCTTTTGAAAGATCATTCCTATACGCTGTCTCAAGCCGATCAGTTCGTTCTCTTTTTGTAACTTGAGTATGTTTTCCATCTTTCCGGATTCTTGATTAAGAAGGTTTATCTTACCTTCATATTTAAAACCAGGGTAAAGATCGTGTATGCGGTTCATTGCACGAAGAAGAGTGGATTTACCACATCCACTCGGCCCGATCAGTGCCGTAATATTGTTCTTATAGATCGGAAGGTTATTCTTCTTTAGTGTAGGTTCCGGTGCTCCCGGATACGTAAAGAAAAAATCCTTCACATCCATCACTTTTGTTAATTTATTACTTTCCATACATTTTTCCTTAATGTTTATTACGTGTAAAATATCGACCAATAAGGTTGATTAATAAAACGATGACCGTCAATATGAATGATGCCGCCCAAGCTAACTCTCTACTCTCAGCATCAGGGTATGTTGCCAAATTATAAATACTTACAGTTAATGAAGGAAACTGGTCACTTAGATCCATCGTAAAAAATTGATTGTTGGCCGAAGTAAACAGTAAAGGTGCCGTCTCTCCGATAATCCGTGCAAAGGAGAGAAGAATTCCTGTTGTTACACCTACTTTTGCCGCTTTAAGAACGATCTGAACAATAATTTTATGCTTACTTCCACCCAGTGCAATACCTGCTTCTCTAAGTTCCTGAGGAACCAGCGCAAGCATATTATCTGTTGTACCTATGATAATCGGGATCATCATGATCGCAAGTGCTACTATACCTGCCCATCCGTTGAATGAGCCCACAGGATCAACCATCAACGCAAAAACAAACACACCTATTACGATCGAAGGTGCACTGGTCATTACATCACTCAGTGTCCGTATCAAAGAGGCAAATTTACTTCCATGACCATACTCACGCAAATAGATACCTGCTAATACCCCCAGAGGTACAGCAACCACTGTTGCTATAAGTGCCATGGTGAACTGACCTACGAGCAGGTTCCGGATACCACCTCCTACAAGGTCATTGGTAAATGTACTCAACTGAATACTTGCGATTCCCTTGTAACTAAGCGTGATCAATATCCAGAAGAGAAATCCAATTCCGATAAACGCTGAGATAGTTGAGAGTACCAACACCACTTTATTGAGTAACAATCGATTCATTTTCCCCTCCTCTTAATATTTTTTTCTGCCAAGAAAGTAGAATTTGGCCACGGCGATCACAGTAAAACTGACCAAGAAAAGGATCAATGCCAGGTAATACATGCTTGAAAGTTCAAGATCCTGTGCTTCAGCAAAGTTATTTGCAAGTAATACAGGTATGGAAGTCGTAGGATCCGTCACCTTTCCTGGAATGCTCATCACAGAACCGATCAGGAATGCCACTGCCATTGTCTCACCTAGTGCACGCCCCAAAGAGAGAATGATCGAACCGATAATCCCTCCTTTGGAGTAAGGCATGACCACATCTTTGATCACTTCAAATTTCGTTGCACCTATTGCATAGGCAGACTCTTTAAGTACATCCGGTGTAGTGTTCATAGAGTCACGTGTGATGGCTGCCATGAAAGGAATGATCATGATCGCCAAAACGATTCCTGCAGTCAAAAGACCTACACCATTACCACCAAATATAGATTGAACGATCGGTGCAAAATAAAAGAGTCCCCACATTCCATAAATGATACTTGGGATAGCTGCAAGTAATTCGATCGCAATAGAAAAAGGTTTTACGACCTTTTCCGGAGCAATCTCAGTAAGGAAGATCGCAATACCCATTGCAATTGGTGTCGCAAGGATCATCGCGATCAATGTACTCAATAAAGTACCGACAACAGGTATATACCCGCCAAAGATCCCGCCTTCATCATCTTCACCAGGTTCCCATATCTCTGTATAAAGGAAATCAAAACCAAATGTGTAGAGTGATTCCTGTGCAAGATTAAAAAGTACGGCGAAAATTCCAACAAGGATAAAAAACGAGAGTGTTGCAGAGAAAAAAGAAAAATTCTTAAAAAATTGACCGCCCATTATTTGCCTTCGTAATTATGTGATGGGGATTATAGAGAAAGTTGGTAACAATTCGATTACAAATTGTAATTACTTGGGTACCAACATCTAATGGATTTATACAATATAAATGTCAAATATCGTAAAAGTTTGTGTGATAAAAAAAGACTGGGGAGGGGTTAGACTTTATGTGAACTTTAGGGCAAAGCCCTAAAGGAAGTATCTCAAAACAAATTTATTTGATCTTTTTAGTTTCCCAGTATTTTCTGATCTCATCTTTAGTCGCTGCAGGAAGTGGTACATAGCCAAGATCTGTTGCTGCTTTATCACCATTTTTATAAGCCCAGTCAATGAATGCTGTTACTTGTTTATTTGTCTCCATTTTCTCTTCTGGAAGCAAGATAAATGTAGCCGCTACGATGGGATATGAAGTTGCACCTGCCGGGTCACCTATCACTGCATAGAAATCATTTTCAGCTGTCCAACTTGCATATTGTGCTGCATCTTGGAAAGATTTTAACGTTGGGTTAATGTATTGTCCCTCTTTGTTTTCTATCTGTGCTGCTGACAATCCTAACTTCTCTTTAAATGAATACTCAATGTACCCGATAGAGTTTTTGATCTGCTGGATATTTGCTGATACACCTGAGTTTGATTTACCTGCAACTACTTTTGCTGCTTTCCATGTAGGCTTTTTGCTTACTTTGATGTTTTCATCAAGTTTGTTCAAGAAATATGTAAAGTTAAATGTCGTCCCTGACTTGTCAGCTCTTACTGCTACGGTGATAGGCTCATGAGGAAGCTTAAGTCCTGCATTCTGTGCCACGATCTCTTTATCATCCCAGTGCGTTATGCTTCCGCTAAAGATACCAGCGATAGCTGTACGGCTAAGTTTCAATTCACCATCTTTCACACCATCAAGGTTATAGGCCAAAACAACAGAACCCACTACTGAAGGGAACATGTAAAGTTTATCTTTTTTAAGTGCTTTTGGCTTAAGTGGTTTATCTGAACCTGCAAAATCAACCATTCTTTTTGAGATAGATTTGATACCGTCACCAGAACCAGTTGGCGTGTAGTTCACTTGATTTTTAGTTTCAGCGAAATATTCTGCTGTCCAAGCTTTATATACAGGTCCGGGGAATGATGCTCCTCTACCTTTGATTTCATCAGCATTTACTGCTGTAAGTGCTACTGACGCTGCTACTGCTGCTGTAAGAATTGTTTTCAATGTCATTGTTTGTTTCCTTAAGAAATAAGTTATCCTCTAGGTCAGAGAGACTTGGGATTGGGCGAAGTATAAAACAACTTGGAAACATTTTGGTTACAGAATACTTCTAGTGGGAAAGGTATCGTTTTCGTTTTCTTAGCTGGGAAAATGTCTCTATGGCATGATAATGATGTACCATATAGTTTTCTATACTCACTTGCATTAGGCTATCCTGTAAGTGTAGTTGATCTCATCTATCAAATGATGATGTACTGCTTTCACTTTTTTATGTGCGTGAAAAAGCTGTTCCACCAGATCCCACTCTTCATAAATAATACTTACTGCCTCTTCTTCGTCTATAGAGAAAGTTTTAGTAAGTCTTTTAGCTAGTTTAGCTATCTTTTTATCTGATATTAACATTTCATCTTTCATGGTCTCTCCATTCATTAATGCCATAGTATACGTATGAGTGATAACATTTTTATAACATAGGAGCATCTCTATATTGAACTATCTGTAAGTATTATGATAAAAAAGAATGAAGTAATGACAATAATCATATCGCTGGTGTATCTGAGAAGAGATGCCCTAAAGCATACTACAGAAAAGTGATTTCATTTTAATAACATTATCATATATGATAAGTAACCATTTTGTTATAAACAATGTCTATTATTTCTATATAAAAATATCATGCCTATTTGAAGGAGTCTTTAAACATGCCGTATGAACTATAATTTACGTTTGATGAAGCGTAGAGATAGAAAACTTCTATCTCTTTAGGGTACTACTACTTTTTCTTCGCTTTTTTCTTTGATTTTTTAGCTGTTTTCTTTGCTACTGATTTTTTCTTCGATTTCTTTGATTTTTTTGCTACTTTTTTAACAGCTTTTTTCTTCGCTTTTTTAGCTTCTTTTTTCTTTACTGCTTTTTTAGCTGCTTTTTTTGCTGCTGCTTTCTTCTTTGCTTTTTTTTCTTCTGCTTTTTTTACTGCTTTTTTCTTAAGATCTTTTGCCATAGATGGGTCCTTGAATTAATTTTTTTAACCATATTATCTATATAATAGTAATATAATATAGTGATTATATAGTTTTTATATTATAATGTCAATACTATATATTTTCATTCTCAATATATGGTATTATTTTGGTTACAATTTGGATACAAAGGGATAGTGTGACATTTATAGAATTTAAAAAACAGCTACTTGATGCAGAGATCAGTCTGCCAAAATTTTCTAAACTCATTAAAGTAAGTGAAAAAAATATCCAGTCTTATAAAAAAAAGGGTGAAGTCCCTAACGCCATTGCTGTAGTGGCCACCTGCTTTGCACACATGCACCAAACAGGGGTAGATTATCGTAACCTCATAGAAGCACTTGGACTCGAAGCTAAAACCAAAAAAGGTGTAGGGTTCGCAAAAAAAGAAAAGGAAGATACTCTTCTTCATAAAAGCGAAAGTATTTAACGCACGATAACGTATTCTATATCTGTGATTTGTCCCTCTTCTATTTCATTGTATACATTCTCCATCGGTTCTACATTAGCATCTCTTCCGTAAATATAACTTTGTTCTTCCACCATGACTTTATAGCCTTTATTCAGAACCAGTGCCCGCTCTTTAGAAGGAAAAAGAAGCAGTGAGATATCATTATGCAGTTTTTCAATCATATCTTCTTTTATACTGCCATTGTCATCGAAGAATTTATCTTCGACCTCATCATTATTTCTAAACTCATTTCCGGAATGGTTATTTTGCAAGTAGAAACTATATTCATACTTCTCACCATGGTTCATATACACCACTAGAGGTTCTTTAGTACCGCTCAGTCCTTTTTGACTCCAATGATTCCAACCATAATCATGAGAGTCTTTGCGCGTACCTTCGAACTTTCGGGAAAAAGCAAAGGTAGAATCTGTTGTTGCTCCCAAGTGTGAATGGCAACCCATACACCCGATAGTCTCTTCATGGGTCTGAGGTCTAAGTTTGCCTTCTTTATCTTCTATAAACCCTTGATAGATCCACCCTATTTCATTTTTAAGGCCCTCTTCGTAGTTTCCTCGGAATAATGCAATTTTAGCTTCGCTACTGTCAAGAGCTAATGACTCTTTAGCTTCTGACTCGGCAGCTCTTTGTATCTCGCCATATGATTTCCACGCATACTTTTTAGCATAACGAAGTTCTTTCATTCTTGCAGAAAGTTCAATGTGTTCCTTATCATCATTCCAATCCAAATAACGTACTGAATGCAAAAATTCTGTATTTTCAGGGAAAAGTCCTGGAGCCAGATGTATTTTTTCTTCTTCAAGATAGCTTTTCGCCAGTCCGACATAACTTTCTATAGATGTTGAGATATATGTTGCTACTCCAAGTATGCCGTTATGATCTATATCTACACCATAATGGTTTTCATCAATGCCTGAAGACAAGATAATATCTTTTTGTTTGACCAAAGCTTCGACAATACTAAAATTAAGGGCATATACTTCTTTGTCAAATGTTTTATTTTCATCTTGAGTAAATGGTATGTCCAGTCGTATAAGTACATCATCCGTAGAACCATTTGTTGGCCAAAATGTTCCCAGAAATGGATAGTATCTAAAGGATCTCCACCCTGTATACTCTCCATCTTTATCTTTATCGAATCCTTCATCATCAAAATTAAAATAACAGTCAGGTCTATATCCTTCCCAGTCAGAAGGAAGCTCTTTTCCCAAAACGATATCTCTCTCTGAACTAAAATAGTTAGATTCTCTGACATAGTTTAATATCGTCATATCACTCATAGATGCCACTTGTGTACTTCTATCTTTAAAGAGATTTGTAAATGGATTTTTCATCACTTCAAATGGAAAATTATATTCTTTTTGAAGAAAGGTATCATTATAATAATTAGGAATATTCCCCTTGGTATGACAACTGTAACAAGAATTAGAAATCATGCCTGTACTTTCATCTTTTGTCTTTGTATAACACATCGAAGTGATATAGGCTCCCCTTGTGTTCACAATGTCATCATAACTAATATTATTCTCTGCTTCTAAGTTCTGAATATAACTCTGTTTGACATCTTCTATCAGTGTGGATGTCGTAGAGTTATTGCCACAACCTATAAATAGTGGAAATAGTGTAAATAAAATAGTGTTCTTATGCATAGTTGTCCTAAAAATATATTTATGTACCATCTTGATGATCTCAAGATGGTACATAGATCTCATTGATTTACAGCTGTTATTTAAAGATGTCTGCTGGAAGTCCATCAAAATATCCGATGGTAGCTTTCAGTTGATCATCTGTTGCACCTTCGATAAGTGCTGAATTTGGTTTAGAACCATCCGCTGCTTTTGGATTATCTTTGAAAGGATGTTGTGTATTGATAAGAAGGATACCCTTATCACCTATTATTCCTGTATCAACACCTGTAACCTCTCCCCCGATAGGAAGAGAAGCGATTCTTGTCATTGTTTCTGTTTCTGTATTGTACGCCCAACTCATGTTGTTTACATGTTTTGTTGTATCTTCACTGATAAGCAGTGTATTATGTCCAATGTATGTGATATTATCTGGGTTGGAAATACCGTATGGGTGACATGTCCACTCATCAGCATATTCTTCACCAACAACTAATGGCTTACCTACAACAATAGCTTTCATGGATGTGGCACTGTAGCTACCGTCTAAAACCAGCTCATACACAGCACCACAAGAGTTAGACTCAAGTCTAATATCATTGGTCGGTTCCTGTCCCTTATAATTGTCTTCCATACTTTTTGCAATTTCACTCATAGATACATAAAGTACATTCTTATCAGCATTATATGTCAGTCCTTCTTCTTTTCTAAACTCAATTGTTGCACCTTGAAGAGCTGCGTATTTTCGAGTTTCAAGGAATGCAGCTGCTTTTTCTTTTCCACTTTTAAGGGTTATACATTCCAGTGTGCTATCTTCATAAATTTTTGTTCCTGTGGCACAGGTACCATTTTCATCAGGTTTCGCAATGTCAAAAATATCTGTTATCTTCATTTTAGAGTCGATCATTGTTTTGATCTCACTGTCTGATGCATGACCAAGTGTTATCCACGAAAGATCAAATGCTCCACCATTTTGGTCTGAAGTTTGTACCACTTTAGCCGCATAAAGTGTTCCTTCCCAGTCCGCTTGGAAATCTGTTATCTTTGTATCAGATACAAATTTCCATAAACCTTTAGCTGTACCATCATCAGACATATATACTGTTTTACCATCAGGCATCATTGTTGCGAGTTCTGGTGTGTATTTACCTGTAACGTAGTGTTTTGCTGATTTTGTAGACCCATCAGCTTGAGGCTGTACTTCTACAATGTATCCATAGTTATAAGGAGAAAAACTATCTCCGTTATACCCATTGTTTTTATCAATATTCGCATCACCTAAATATTTATTCATACCGTCAACATACGCACAAAATCCAGAACTTTCACCTGAAGTTAAAGTTCCACTGCCATCCAATGCACAATCATGATAAAAAGGTGAAGTCCTATCAGCAAAAATAGAATTTAGTGCATAATCTTCTTCTCCACCTAAGTGCGAGCCATACGTTGTTTTTGAACTTGCACAGTTAATGATCGTTCCGCCCATTGCTGAAAGATCTACAGGTTTCGTATCTACAGCTTTAAATAGACCGTTCTCAACGGTTACTTCTGTATTATATAGTTCACCAGGAGCCTCTTCCATATGTGTCACCAAATAATGTTTACCGCCCACCTCGATAAGTGAATTACCATCAGGTCCGTCAGAGATATCTTCTTCTCCACCCTTTAAAATAGGATCATCATTAATATCTGTCATTAGTCCCAGTTTACCATTACCGATCTCATCACCCATTTTTGCCAATACTTTATAACTAAGAGGATATTCCTTACTTGTATCATCACTGTAAGTTACGGTAAGTGTGTCAGAGACACGCATAACTTTTTTTTCATCATCAGTTGAAGAAAGTGCCACAGGTGAGAAAGTAATGCTTTTTACTTCTGCTACCGTCTGCTCTGAGTCACTACTACTATTGCAACCAACTACCGTGAATCCTATCGCTACCAATGTAGCCGTTGAAATCCAATTTTTAATCATTTTGTATACCTTATATAAAAATTTTACATCGGAAGATTAACGGGAAGGGATAACAAGGAAGGAACAGAATGGCTATAGTTTGGTAACAGGAAGAAAAAAAGCTTATATGGCTGTGGCTACTGGAACTTATATCCTATACCACGAACAGGGAGGATGTATTCTTTTGCATCTTGTGGATCTATTTTTTTCTTCAGACGATTGATGGTGACATTTACCGTACGTTTTTGGGTACCTTCATTATCATTCCATATATTCTGAAGCAGGTATTCTCTATCGAGTGCTCTGTTTTTATTTTGGATAAACAGACTAAGGAGTTCAAACTCTAGTTTGGTCAATTCGACTTCATTATTTTCTATGTATGTTTTTCGTGTATTGAAATCCATCACAATGTCTCTTCCTCTTAATCTTTCATGTTCTATGGAGCTTGTACGTCTCAGTATCGCTTTCACACGATACAGAAGCTCATTAATGTTAAAGGGTTTTCTTAAGTAATCGTCACCACCACGAATAAACCCTTCTTCTATCTCATCATCTTTATCCTTTGCAGAGACGAACATAACAGGGGTAGTCACACCTTTATCACGAAGATAAGCGACAAATTCGCTTCCTTCTACACGAGGAAGTGTCCGGTCAACAAGCATCAGGTCCACACCTTGTTCCAGCATGGCTTCCACTTCTTTTGTAGAAGTAACCCCTATAACTTTATATCCTTCTTTTCGAAGATGGAATTCTTCAAGTTCAAGTAGATCTTCATTGTCTTCAATGATTAAAATAGTGGCGATAGGGTCGATGTTGCTATCCATTGTAAAACCTTTATTATCTATATCAACTTTCATCTTTTAATACCTGTACGAAGCTTCAAAAGCAAATGTTCTTCCTTCTTTGTACCTGTCTGTAATGAAGTTATCTCTTGCAAAATCTTTAGAAGTGCCCTCGCCTTTTAACAATGATCCTCCATACTTATACCAAGTCGTCTCTTCATCAAGTAAATTTCCAAACTTGACTTTAAGGTCAAATCCATTACCCAGTTTTTCCTTCCATACTATGTCAAGTACCTGAGGAGGTATTTCGTATGTATCAGGTATACCTTTTGTGACATCTGTAGTAGGAATATCTTTGTACCCGATCTTTCTGATCCTTTCGCCCATCTTGTTATACGCAATAACAACAGATCTATCCTCTATCTCATACTCAAGTGCCAAGTTCAATATATGCTGAGAAAGTCCTTGCAACTGTCGATCCTCTGTTGTAAACTTTAATGCCTGTTCTTCTGTCAGGGTCACTTTCGAATCCAAATAACTATAGTTTCCTGACAGATAAAAACCAGAAAGTGAATCGGTTAAAAATCCAAGACCCGTTCTCCCATCAACTTCAATACCATAGATCGTTGCCTTATCACTGTTTATAAATGTATAAACAGAAACGTCTTCACTGGCTGATTTTATCTCTGCATCTTCTATAGGATCGTCCATTTCTTTATAAAATCCACCCAATTTCACAAAACCATTGTCACTAAAATAATAACTATACTTCAAATCCACATTAGTGATCATTGTTGATACCAGCTCTGGATTCCCCTTGATATCGATCCTTTTTTCAGTTGGTGCAACGATAATAGCATCAGCAAACTCTATCAAGTCAGGCATGACATAGGTTTTAGATGCAGCAAAGTCAATATGATTATCTTTATTGTACTTATATCTCAAAGAAAAACTTGGAAAATATTTATCCAGTTCAATAGAATCTGATGTATTGTTTACTGGATTAATAGGATCTATTGTACTGGTGGTCTGGGTAATATCTGCATATCTTATCCCTGCTATCATCTCCAACTGATCATAAGGATTCATAAAGAATTTGGTATATGCATTTTTATGATCTACAGATGCCTTTATATTCGCACTGTTATTCAGTGGTGATTCTTGAAATGTCAGCGTACTTTCATAGTTATCAAGAAGTGTTTGTATATCCCCAATATAGTCACCATTACTGTCTCTTTGAACATCACTGATCTCACTTCTTTCTATAAATCTACCTGGTGAGCTTGTAAAATCACGTGTTTTTTTATTTTTACTGATACCTACTTCAAAATAATCCTCTTCACTAAAAAGAGGCGTATCAAATCTATTTGTTAAATAATAACTATCGATCACATCCTCAGACCTTTCATCTCTACTATTCAAATTTGGTACACTTGAAGGCAAACGTCTTCCTGTAGTACACTGAGGTGTCCCGATTAAATGTGCCGGACAATCTTCGAAAACATACTCCATTGTATTAGGATTACTAAAAGTGGAAGTGGCTCTCTGTGCACCAAAATTCAATTTTGAAGCCAAGTCAAAAGCTTGATAATCAAATTCGCCATTGAGCTGATCGACATCCAAGGTTTTCTCGACCCATCTTAAAGTGTAGGTGTAAGTTGTAGGGTCTGATCCACTGACATCATCAATGATCCTATAAGAAACACTATCCTCTCCTTCATGTGTATAGAGTTTCGTATAGTTCAATTTGAATACATCCAGATAGTTATATCCTAGATCAAAAACTCCTCCATGCGCATAAGTAGAACTTGATGACTCTGTAGTCGTTGTAGTGAGCGGCTTTACGTAGTAAGGTCCATAAATAGCTGTGGGAGGTGATGTAGTGAAATCTATCCCAAGAGTCTCGCGAGTCATATCCATAGTAAACTGTTCTAGTACATTTGCTTCATGTTTTTGCGCATACCTATAGGTTCCAAACACACTTATCTTATGATCTTCATCAATCGTATAACTTTTTGCTGCTTCTATCTTTCCGCCGAAATTGACTGGTAATGAGTCATTAGGCGTGGTAAAATCTCGTTTAAAATACGCTTGAGTAAATGCACTCTCTGACAGAGAAGATGAAGGGCGTTCCCAGTAACCATCATCATACCCTGTCCAATCTTTAGATCCTCCATTCTGTGAGATAACACTATCACCCGTATTACTATTGCCTCCCATGCCCAAAGTGATCTTGATAAAGTCATCTGTGACACTTTGCTTAGTACGGATATTGATATATCCTCCACCAAAAGCGGCTGGTATATCAGCTTCTCCACTCTTCTGTATTTTCATCGCTCCAATAACACTAGAAGGGAAAATATCCAAAGGAACCAGTCTTTTGAGAGGATTCGGACTTGGCAGAGGCATAGAGTTCATCTCTATATTGCCATATCTGTCTCCTAAACCTCTGACATAGACATCTCCACCTACAAGCGTGATCCCGGAAGCACGTTTAAGTGCTGCCGCAGCTGAGCTATCCCCTTTTTTGGAAAAAGCTTCCGCACCGATGATATTGGCTATAGAGTTCGTATTTTTCTCTTCAGCGATCACATCCCCAATGCTCCCCTCTACTTTCGGAGCCAATACCACATACTCTTCCAATTCCATACTTGCCGGCGTAAGCTGTACGGTTCTTGAAGTAGTACCATCTTTTTTTACTTGGATATTCCCTACAGTCTGTGCACTATATGCAGAATGCACAACCGAGATACTCAGGTTTTTCCCTGAAGGGACTGTTGCTGAGAAACGTCCATTGGCATCGGTTCTTGTATCCACAGCAGTACCGCGGACAAATACTCTGGCCCCAGAAATTGGTTTTCTTCCCTCTGATGAAATAACCATTCCTTTCAAAACACCAGTACCTGTAGATTGTTTCACTTCTTTTTCTTTCAGCGAACCAGCTGCAACAGGTGTATCGATATCTATACTGTCATAACCGATCTTCGTAAGTGTCGCGATCACTTGTGTATCTCTTCCTTCTTTAATGAGAACTTGTTTTTTAAAGTATCCCAAGTTTGTCCCATCTGCATCTTTACCATAAATTTCTATCTGATGTGTACCCACAGAAAGAGGGACTTGTACAGACCCGTCTTTATCTGTCTTATATACGCTTTTCCCATCCAGTTTTATTTCATTGGCAACAAGAGGTTTACCGTTGCTGAAAAGCAATACAGATATTGAACCCTGGGTAGGCTTTTGGGCCAAAAGTAGCGAAGGTACTATCATTATAAGTAGTAGCTTAAGCAATCGTTTCATCTATATACACTCCAAACTGTTATTTTTACATTTTTCTATATTTTTACGAATAACCGTTGCTTTGGAAAAGAGTGCATCGTCTTGTATATTTTTCAATTGTACTTCTGCTTCATCATAATCTTTGACAATATAATATGCATAGGCAAGTGCATAACGCATATTGTCATCTTCAAGCAATCCATATCGGTTGAGTGCATCTTTGAGACCGATGATTTTTTCAAATTCACCCCTGTTTACATAGATCGCTACTTTTTGTTTGGTTTTTTCTGCATTATCACTCATTTTTGAATTTAAATAGAGTGCATGAGACAGTGCCCCGGCTCTTCTATACATCTCTGAGGCTTCTTTAAGATATTTTTTATCATAGTAAGACCCCTGTTCAAAAAGATGTGCTGTAGTATAAGGCATATCTTTTTGGTTGTAATAATGTCCCAAAAGTATATGTATCTTTGCAGAAACAGGAAAACGCATTTTTGCTTCTTCCAGTATCTTAACTGCCTCTGCGGACTCCCCCGCAGTGAAAAGCATTTGCGCTAAAGAAATATACTCTTGTGCATTGGCAGGTACTTTTTGCATATAAGCCTTTGCTGCAGTAATGGAAGCCTGATAAAGTGTAAGTTCTGCAAAATAGTAAAACTTTTGTTTTAACAAAGTCGCATCTTTTGAAAAAAGTTTAGTCCCTCTACTGAGTGTTGCAATCGCAGATGCTTTTTGTCCTGCCTTCCAATAACATTCAGCCCGAAGCGTAAAAAGAGCTGCTCTTTCACGGCCCTTTTCCCCAGCAGCATCCAAAGCTTCTACGGTATGAATATATTGTCCGTTTCTATAGTACGCTTGTGAAAGGTAGATATAGAGCTCTTCTATTTTCTCTTTTCTCAGTTTTTCCGGATCATAGACCGGAACAACTTTCTTTGGTTCTTCTATTTTCTCTTTATTTGAAAAAAGCGTAAAAAGATATTCTCTTTTTTCTTTTTCCTCTCTTGGGGCCTGATATATTTTTTTTCGTGTAAAAACAATAGCCTGATTGAGTTCAGCAATAGACTGCGTATACTTCTCTTCTTTCAGAAAGATAATGCCTCTCATCGAGTGGTATTTCATCCAGTCGATGTTTGTATGTGAATCTTTCGCCTTTTGAAGCTCTTCGAGTGCTTTCTTATAATTCCCGTCATAGAACATAATAGTCGCTATCTCAATATGGTTTATAGTTTGTTCCTGTGCTTCTTCAGCGATAAGAACAGAGTTACTTATGAAAAACACCCATAATATTATTAATAATTTTTTAAACATCATTTACCTTAATTTAAATCAAACCGGACTTTTTGTTTTGCCCATACTTTTACGGGGTTACCCTTATATTTTGCAGGAGAAAAACGCCAATTTCTAACACCTCTGAGTGCTACAGCATCAAATATCCCTGCAGGACTTGATGCAATGATCTTTGCGAGTTCCACCCTTCCATCTTTTGCGATCAAAAGATTAACTATGACATACCCTTTGAGACCTTTTTTTGCTGCAGCCTTAGGATATTCCATCTCCGAACGTGAAAGTACTCTTGGTTTTGTATCCACCGTACCTTCACTCATGGCAGCATCCGCAGCAACATCTCCCAAAATATTCCTTGCATCCCCTGTGATATCTCCTGAGCTAAACTCTGGTATATCCATTGCTATGCCTCCAAGCATTGAGGCAAGATCCGGCAGTGGTGCTTTAGGTGGTGCTTTTTTGGGCTTCGGCTTCGGCTTCGGTTTTGGTTTTTTCACCTCTTGTATCTGCTTTTCCATCTTCACATAACGCATAGGGTCTTTGACCTTTTGCTCTTTTTTCTTCACTTTCGTATTAAAAGAGACAACTAGAAGTACCATCAGGGAAGTACCCAGTAACATCGACAAAAGAGCATATCTTTTGGCACTGTCTCTTTTGAACTTTTCTCTACTCATGCTGGATTATCCCATCTCTTTAGAGGTGGAAACTGCTACATCTTTTGCACCAGACATACGACATTCATCTACCACATCTATCAGTGTTTCTACAGGGATGGTATCATCAGAGATGACCAGTACAGATTTTTCAGTCGCAGTACGCAAGAGATCTCTCAGTTTACTTTGAATGGCCCATAATTTTACAGGTTGATTATCTATATAGACCTCTCCTGTGTTATCTATGTAAACACGGACTACTTTAGAATCCGACTTTGTAGCAGAAGAGGCAGAAGGACGGTTCAAGTCCAGTTTCATATCTTTTACAAATGTAGTGGTTACCATGAAAAAGATCAATAGAATAAAAACCATATCGATCAATGGTGATACATCTACATTCTCTACATCTTGTTTTTTTGGTCTAATTCTCATCTGAATCCTTCGTGCATATTATGTCTGTCATTTGTTCAAATTCAAGCTGAAAACGTTCAGCTTTTTTATCGAGTACCCGTCCAAAGATAAGTCCGGGAACAGCTACGACCAAACCTAGTTCAGTCGTAAAAAGTGCTTTAGAAATACCACCTGATATACTTGCACCTTGTGAGAACATAGAACTGTTCTGAAGTGCATCAAATGTTTCGATCATCCCTATAACAGTTCCCAGTAGTCCTACAAGTGGTGCAAGCACCACAATGGTTTTAGTAAGCGTCACATATTTACTTGTATCGATGTAGTAAGGGAAAAGTGCTCCATGGATATGTTGTCTCATGTTTGCACTTATTTTTTTTGCATCTTTGGCTGCCTGCAGAGCATCTGCTACCGCATGATCAAGTATTCCACGTATCGCTTGTGTTTCGCCTCTTTTTTCATGTTTGTCTATAAGACGACGGATGTTTCCTTGCGTCCCTCTCTGCAGAATAAAATGGCGATATCCTAGGGCATACCATAGCAAGAGATTAAGTACAAAAAGAACCCACATCACTAACCCTCCAGTATTCATAAGGTCAATAAACCTCCCAATAGCATCAAATAACATTTGCATTTTAAACTCTATGTTTCTCGTAAAGGTTAACGATACGTAAGGCACTTTGCTCCATAGAGTCTTTGATACTTTGTCCCCATCCTGAAAGAAGATTCCCGATCAAAAGAAGAGGAATCGCAACGATAAGCCCTAGCATTGTGGTTACAAGTGCTGCAGAGATTCCCCCTGAAAGCAATTTAGGATCTCCCGTACCAAATTCAGTGATCACATCAAATGTTTCTATCATTCCTGTAACGGTACCAAGTAGTCCCATTAGTGGTGCAACTGCTGCAATGACCAGTACAAAACTACCAAACCTGTCTATTTGGCTACTCTCGTTGAGAATATTTTCCATAATGATATCTTCAACATGTTCTCTGTTTTTATTAATGTTTCTTAGAGTAGATTTGATCACTCTGGCAGTTGATCCTTCGTACCCCTTGATAGAATCAAGTGCTTCATGACTTTTACCATTTTCTACTTTGTTGATCACGATCTCAGTGATCTGTTTAACGTTAGATCCTGCTCTAAAAAGGTTGAATACCCTAAAAAGTATAAGAAGAAGACCAAATAAACCAAGAACCAAGATGATGTATCCTATAGTTCCACCACCTTCTACTGTGTCACTCATGGTTTTTTCTTTTACATAATCTATCTCTTTATCAAGATTCTCATAGGTAAAGATATCGATGCTCTCTCTCATTTCTTTTGCAAAGAAGGCTTTGGCATCATCTGATGACCCCACAGCCTTCCAAAGTTTATAGGCACCATTACCTGCTGGAGCCAATGCCCCTGTAGCTTCTGCAGAAATTCCATAAGCAGCTATATTTCCTACCTTTACAATATCGCCTTCTACACGTTTACCGTCAGGAAGATAAAATTCCCCTTTGGTATTTTGTAGTGACGAAAGTGTGCTGTATAGTTCACCGGCATCGGTAAAAGCCTGTTTAAGTTTGTCTGTATCTGATGTCGCATTATTCTCTAAAACTGTTACACCATACTCTGCAAGTGTCATACGTGCCTGATTGACTACATTTTCTGTAATATCTTTATTATCTGTAGAATCACTCAGTTTTAATGTTAGTTTCGAAAGTCTCTCGGTATCCAAATCAACTTTTTTATTTAGATCCAGTAGAGTTTGTTGCAAATTCACTATTTTTTCTTTGGCTTTTAAAAGATCCTCATCGTGCTGTACTGTTTCTAAAGCAAGTCTTGTAGTCAATTCAGCTTTTTGTGCTTTAAGAAAAGCATACTCTTTTTGATACGCTCGGGTTAGTTCATCCGCATTGGCTGTTGACATCAGCAAAACAAGTGTGCTGACAGCTAAAAATATTTTCTTCATTAGTTAACTCCTCTTAGTAGCAATGCATTTGGTAGTGTAAAGTACCCTGTTCTGATCTGTTTTTGCAGTGCATCAAATAGATTGACTATTTGTGTTCTCTGTACTTCATCCGCCACAGTTACATACTGATATACATCCCCCTTCTGTTTAACATACCCCACTTGATCATCAAGTGTAGAAAAGAACATCATGACTGAACCTATTTTGGCGATTTTTGCCAATTTTTCTTCATTATCAATGGTGATTTCTTGTTTGAAAAGTCCTATCTCCTTAGTCAGACGTAGAGCATCATCATAACTTGCCCAAGTCAGGGCAAGTGCTTTTTCCTGAGTGATGTCACCATTATTTAAGTCCGTTTTGATTTTACTTAAAGCAGCAAGTCTATCTTCAACCTTGAAAGGGATACCTGCTTTGATTTGTGAAGAAAGAGTTAAAAGAGCATCATAGATCATAGGTTTAATATCTTGACCCTTGTTACCGATCTCGTTAAGTTGGTCTTCTACTTTATCAATATTCTGTTCAGTAAGTTTAAGTGATGTTTCTTGTCTATTGATCTGTGCTTCATTATCAGTACTTTGCATAGAAAGAGACTTCATTTGAGATCTAAAATAATCTTTGTTCTCATCTATCTTTGTATAAAGGGATTCAACATCTCCTCGAAGTGTCATGATTGACTTAACCATATTCTCATCGTTCTGAGCATAGAGATTAGAACTAAAAAGTACCCCACAAGCTATTACACTAAGTAATGCCTTATTTCCCATTGTAATCATTGTTACTCCAGTATAAAAATTAATTTCGGGATAATAATGTGATTTGGTAATAAATTGGTAATATTATGGTTACATTACGGTTACCATTAAATGGAAGAGTTTACATTAGAAAGAATATAGCCGTGAGAAAAGTGTCAGACAAGTATAGATTCTACTTGTCTGACATATAGATAGTATGATAAGAAATTATTTTGTATTACCCGTACCATTATCAAAGATGGCTTCAAGTACTGCTGCTTCATCTCCTGAGAACTTCGTAGGGTTAGTCCCTGCAAGTGTTACATTAGTAAATGTTGTAAGAAGGTCGATTGAACTTCCCGTCTTCGCTCTTGAGTGGATCGCTCCAAATGCTGCATCTGCACCGTTATGTGTAATGGTTACATTCTCAAATACACCACCGATAACCTGGTTGTCACTTGGTTTAAAGTAGATACCACCTTCTGCACCGTCGCCTGCACCATGTGTAATAGTTACATTTTTATATGTCGCACGTGTTGATCCTGACATTTCGATACCTGCTTTTGCACCGTTAGTGATAGTCAGACCATCTACTGAACCAGCCCAACCCTCATCTGTATCAAATGAATCATCTTGTGCACCATCGATCACAATGTTCGTAAGGTTTACTGTACCACCCCAGATCTCGATACCATCATCACCTGAACGGTTTACAGTAATGTTATCAACTGTTGTTCCTGAACCTACACCTACGAAACTAAGTCCGTTGATCTCTTGGTTTGTAACTACTTCAACACCTGTGTTATTCAGTGTTACATATGTCAAGACACCTGAACTGTCTGTGTCATTACCAGTCCCTGGAACTGTACCGTCTACCTCATATGCTGAAGTCTGATCGTTACCGGCATTACCGATAAGTGTTATACCACCCCATTGTCCAAATGCTTCAGCTGCTCCATCCACTGCCTCTTCTGATGTAAAGAGAATAGGTGCTACTGATGTACCTGATGCATTAAGTTGTGCACCTGGGTGTACAAGCAACCATCCGTTTGTTCCGGATTTACCTGCTACTGTTGTACCTGGCTCTACTGTCAGCACCACTCCGTCTGCTACTTCTACTTTACCATTAAGCAACCATACTTTATCTGCTGTCAGTGTTGTATTCGTTGTAATAGTCCCTGTGATCTCTTCTTTTGTTACTGCATCTGCAATCGTTGCACTGGCAGTTCCTACATCAAAGCTAAAGTTTGTATAGTCATCTCCTGTAATACTATTCTCATTAGTAACGGTATCCCCTTCTTTAACAACTTCAAAACTTAATGAATCCCCTGCAATACCTTCATAAACTTTATCAGTTGGTTCATAATATAAGATAAATGCCGTACCTTCTGCTACAGTTTCTTTTTGTGTATAAAAGAAATTCACATTGAAACACTTATTTGCCATAACTGCAGCTGTAGCATCAACAGATACACCGTTTGCGAGAGATGGGAAACAAAGGTTTCCATTAGTATACGTAGGGAAAGATACCAAATCTGTATCTACCCTCTCAAGGTTTGCAATATCTCCAGCTACATGTGTATATACCTTTTGAACAGATGGCATAACTAAAGCATATTGTGAACTATCTTGGCTGTCATACGCTACATAAAAACTTGTGTTGCTGTAATCCGCAGCATGAAGTGATCCACTGAGTGCATATACTGCCATTAATGAACTTGCTAAAAATTTTGGTTTATTAAACATTTTTTATCCTTTTTATATAATATTTTATTTCTTAATCTTCACATGTACCCGTAATTGGGTTCACATTTTGACATACTGTTACAATAGGTTCATCTTCACATTCACCTGTGATTGGGTTCACATTTTGACATACAGGCTCATCAACGATCACGGTTCTTGTTGCTGTACCTATATTCCCTGCAACATCTGTTGCAGTATAGGTAATTATATAAGTAGCAGCGATTGATGTATCTACAGTACCTGTCATCTCTGGTGTGATAGTTCCATCTACATCATCATTTGCTGTTGCTCCTGCATCTACATATGTACTGTCTTGATCTACATGTACTGTTGCGTCACCTGTAAGTGTTACTACAGGTGCTGTTGTATCTTCAGGTACAACTTCAACAACTATCACGGTTCTTGTTGCTGTACCGATGTTCCCTGCAGCATCTGTTGCGGTATAGGTCACTGTATATGTTCCAAGAACTGAGGTATCGACATCACTTGTCATCTCTGGTGTGATAGCTCCATCTATATTGTCATTTGCTATTGCTCCTTCATCTGTATATGCACTGTCTTGTTCAACATTTACCGTTGCTCCACCTGTAAGTGTCACTACCGGTTCTGTTTTATCTACAGCGTCTACGATCACAGTTCTTTCAGCAGTACCAATGTTCCCTGCAGCATCTGTTGCGGTATAGGTCACTGTATATGTTCCCGGTACTAAGGTATCTACATCACTTGCCATCTCGGGGATGATAGCTCCATCCATATTATCATCTGCCGTTGCTCCTTCATCTGCATATGTACTGTCTTGATCTACATGTACTGTTGTATCACCTGAAAGTGTTACTACAGGTGCTACTGTATCTGGGGCATTTACTACTTCTATAGTTCTTGTTGCACTACCTGTATTCCCCGCAGCATCTGTTGCAGTATAGGTAATTGTATATGTACCAAGAACTGAGGTATCAACACTACCTGACATAATAGGAGTCATCATGCCATGAACATCATCATTTGCTGTTGCACCCGCATCCGTATAGATAGAATCAAGAATAACTTCAACTTCTTCATCTCCTTGAAGTGTAACTATTGGAGCTACTGTATCACCAATGGAGTCATTCATATGAGCTTCTGCATCTTCTTCAGAAACAAGTACAAGTGAACTGTTGTAATCTGAAAGCATAGTATTTGCAAGAGTATCAAAAGTTCCGCTTGTAGGATCAAGGTTTTTTATAACTGCATTTAGTTTATCTGGATCTATAGTGATCACTTCATCATATACACCATCATCATCTAAAGACTGTAACAACTGTGCCAAGTTCACTGCAGCTTCGACATTGTCCGGGAATATTCTATATGGAGTAATGGTATCGTTCTCTCTTACAGCTACAGGACCAAATGTCATTGCACCTAGTTGAAACGATACATCATCTCCGTCATTACATGTTAGTTTACCCTCTGAGGTTGTTTTGCCTGTAACTCCTGATGGAGCACAAGTATAAGATAACCCTTCTACAACAGAGTCTTTAAACGTTGCTGTTGCACTTGCTGCTGTATTATCATCACTATCATTGCATCCTGTCAATGCTAAAACAGAGATAGCTGCCACTGAAAGCATCAAATTTGCTTTTTTCATTTTTATTGTCCTTAAGTTAAAGTTTACAATGGCACATTAACTAAGACAGATAACACAATAGATACAACTTGGATACAGTTTGGTTACAATATGATTGTTTTTGATAGTTATAAAATTGTTATATTTTATAACTACAATTTTCTATGCACTTTATAAAAAAGAACTACGAATTATTGTTAGCCTCCACTCTATTTATAACGATTATAGGGACACACTATCCTTTCTATAAAGCTATTATTTTGATGCTTGAGTTTATTGTTATTATAGAAGTGATAAAAATGATCGCGGAGTTTATAGAAAAGAAAAGATTACGGCTTAGATATGTGATTGATGTATTTATTATCTTTTTGATACGGGATGTGATCATATTGACTACAAACCCCGATAAAGAGCATAAAGAGATACTCTTTTTACTCTTAGTGATCTTCGTTTTTTTTCTCTTTAGAATCTTAGCGGTACAGTTTTCACCCGTACTCCATAAAAAAAGAACTGAACAGAAATAACTTTAAAGTAATTTATATCCAACACCCCACACAGGAGCAAAGTACTCTTTTACTGCTTCAGGGTCTAGCTTTTTTTTAAGTCTGTTCATTGCTACATTGATGGTTTTATCATGAAAATTGATACTATCATCACCCCATACTTCATCACGTAAAAAGTCTCTGTCTAAAGGTTGATGTGGATTCTTGACAAAAGTATGCAGTAGTTTAAATTCTAAATTGGTTAATTCTATACGCTTGTCATCTATGAAAAGCTCTCTTTTTTGCATATCAAGTGCAAGATCTCTATATTTTAATTTATCACTTAAGCGTACACCACTTCGTTTAAGCAATGCTTCCACCCTTAAGAGAAGTTCCTTGGTATTAAAAGGTTTTGTCATGTAGTCATCGCCACCACTCACAAATCCCTCTTCAAGGTCTTTCTCTTTGTCCTTAGCGGTGAGAAAGATCACAGGTATTTCATACCCTACTTCTCTCATCTTGGCAACAAACTCACTTCCTTCAAGACCTGGGAGATTTCTATCGACTATCATGAGTGCAGGGTTTTCCTCTTCTAAAAACTGTTCTACATTTTCTGAAGAAAGAAATCCTGTAACAGCGTATCCCTCTTTTCCAAGATGGTATTCAAGAAGTTCTAAAATATCTGCTTCGTCTTCAATAACGATGATTTCTATATCTGTATTTTGCATATGATAGCATAGTATATATCGGTAACAATTTGATTACAGTTTAAATGGATTAATCAAATATCTTAAAATGAAAACTTTATAAAGGAAGTTAGCAACCAAGACAGAAAGGAGAAAGAATAAAAAATGTTTATATGCTTAAAAAAAGGGGGGGGAAGCATATATCTTGATTGATTATGGATAGTATAGCTATTATCCAATTTCCCAAGAAGGTCATTTTGAAAAAAAGTTTTTCAAAATATGCCTAGTTGAGAATTCTTACACTCTCTTTAGCCAGCTACACCCTTAATGATAAAAAAGATCATGGCAGAAAGTGCAGCTGCAGCCGGAACAGTGATGACCCATGCTGCAACAATTTTTTTCACCATGCCACGCTTCACATAGTTCTCACGTAATGAACGTTTAATGCTTTTTACTTTTTTCTTTTGTACTTTAATAAGTGCTTCTTGTTTTTTATACTCTTCAACTGTTTGAAGTGATACTAGTTCTGCTTTAAGTGTATCTTGTTTTGCAATTTCTATTTGAAGTTTCTCTTGTTTTGTACCCATCTCTTTGCTATCAAGCCACTCTCTAAGGAAGCCTACACCAAATATAGCTCCAACCGCGATATGCGTAGATGAAACAGGTAAACCAAGCTGAGAAGCGATAACTACAGTGATCGCCGCAGCCATCATAATAGAAAAGGCTCTCATCTGGTCAAGTTCGGTGATCTCAGTACCTACAGTTTTAATAAGTCTTGGCCCAAATAGTGCAAGACCAACAGAGATACCCACACCACCAACTACCATGACCCATAACGGGATAGCAACTTTTGTTGAAACGGCTGTAGTACTTAAGGCATCATAAACTGCAGCCAAAGGGCCAACAGCATTGGCAACGTCGTTTGCACCATGTGCAAAACTTAAAAGTGCCGCAGCAAAGATAAGTGGTATAGTAAAAAGAAGGTTGATGGATTCTCTACTTCTATCCAGACCGATAACTTTTTTTGCTACTCTGGGCTTGACGATGATGTATGTGATCATCGCACCAATAACACCAAAGATAAGAGCGATCGAAAGGGTAGGTTTTTTCGTTTGTGGTAAAAAGCTAAGTGTTTCTACGATCACAGGCCAAACTTTTTTCAGCCCTTTAAGCGTAAGATATGTGATAAATGCTGCTGCCATAAGAGCCACCAAGATAGGTACGATCTTCTTTGCAGCTGCTAATGTATCTTCTTTATAAACGATTTGTGATTTGATAACATAAAGGAAAATCGCTGCGATCACACCACCAAGTACAGGAGAGATCACCCATGAAGCAGCGATCTTACCCATCGTGCCCCAAGAAACGATAGCAAAACCACCTGCAGCGATACCACCACCGAGTACACCTCCTACGATAGAGTGTGTCGTTGATACTGGTGCTTTAAGCCATGTAGCAAGGTTGAGCCATAGTGCTGCTGCAAGTAGTGCTGCAGACATACCATAGACAAAAAGCATAGGGTCATTACCAAATGCATCTGGAGAAATGATCCCTTTTTTAATAGTCCCAACTACATCTCCACCAGCGATGAGCGCCCCTGAAGCTTCAAAGATAGAAGCAATAATAATAGCCCCACCTATAGTCAATGCACCCGAACCCACTGCAGGTCCTACGTTGTTAGCTACATCATTTGCACCAATGTTCATCGCCATATACGCACCAAATACTGCTGCAAGGACTAAAAAACCTCCGTGTGTTGATTCTCCCATGATGCTGTTTGCATAAAATGCTACGGCTACGGCAAATCCCGCACCAAGTATCATTTTGAATGTATTGTTCATTTTATTCCTTCATATCGGTATTAATGGCGGAATTATAGAAAAAAAGTATTACAATTTTGTTACCAAATTGTAACCAAAATAGTGGGTATTGCATTAAAAAGAAAAAGGTGGATTTTTAGAGAAGATAAGATGGGCATAAATGCCCACCTTTAGGAGATTATAAAAAAGTTGGATTAGAATTTATAGATCATATCCAGCTGTACACGAGTATAGTCTGGCTCCATTCCGTCTATTTTACTTTTGCTTTCATAAAGTTCATTGAAGAAGAAGTTACCAGCAAGATAGAGGTTTTTACCCGCTTTGTACTTTGCTCTAATCGCATGACCTTTTGCAGCAGTACCACCACCAAAGTTATCTGAGTCAGAATATGCACCATATGTCGCATCTTCTTCAAGATCTGTATACGAGTATTTTACTTGCCAATCATTGATATCTTTAGCTTTACCTAATTGAAATGCTAGATCATACCCAAAGTTATTGTCATCTGGATCTACGTTATATGCAACGGATGCTGCGATTTTAAATGGTTTACCAAATACATCTTTAAACTGTAGTTCACCAAATCCTTCTACAATATGATAATCATTTTCATACAAACCATTTGCATCTAAGGTGTTACCTTTACTACTACCAAAAAGAGTGGTGTTGCCTTGTAACCCATCATAATAATAGATACCCGCACCTAAATTAAGTTTTGCAAACTCTAATTTTGTTTTGTGCACGTATTGTGCATAAAAGAGGTTAACATCATCTGCTGCATCTGCAGCTTTTTCTTCCAAAGTTACTTGGTTCGCACCTACAGTGATTATCTTTGTATCATCATTATACTGGTAATTTACCCCGTTCAATGAAACATCGTTATCCCAAACAAGTTGTGATTTAATAGGTCTGTACATCATATATGGTTGTCTACCTACTTTATAAGTAGAGTTACCAGATGTATACGCCAAACCTAAAATATTGAATCTAAGTGACTGGAAAAAGTAGTCATTCAAATTCTCATCATCATAGAATGTTTGGTTTCCTGAAGTTGGGTTTGCAAAACCACTTCTCATGCCAACTTCAAATTGAAGATTATCTATTAAATCAATCTTTGCCCCTAGTCTTAAACGATATCTATTTCTATATGTATTGTCAGCATCATCTCTTTCTATACTCTCATATCTTAATCTTAAATCACCTTTGAAATGTACTCTGTCCAAAAAGCTTTTTTCAGATGCTACTTCTACTACCGGTTCCACTGGAGTAATGTCTCCACCCGCCATTGCTGCTGTCGCTACTGCTGCTATTGATAATACAATTTTTTTCATTTGTATACTTCCTTGTTTGTTTTGATGGCGAGAGTATAGAAGAAATTGGTTACAGAATGGTTACAAAGGTTGTATTAAATTTATTACCTGATCATTACTTGGTACTAGCCTAGCAAATGCTAGAAGTATATGTGAGCTGTAGAGCACGATCCATTCGTTACCATTGTGTTATAACTATATTATACTATTTTATTATCTCATATGAGAAAATAGTAATTGAAAGGGGAAAAGGATGAAAATAAGTAAAATACTTCAAAAAGTAGTCAAGAAAGAGGGAAAACACTCACTCACATCTAAGACTATTGTAAAATTCAAGAATTCAAAAGAATTCAACTACCTCGTTGATACAAGCCGTTCATAAATAATTAAGATCCGCACGGGTTCATTCCACCGCTTATTATTATAACGCACCTAAAGCAAAGCTTCATGTGCTACTTACGATTCGGCATTTAGTGCCTCACTTGCACTGCATTTTAATGCTTGTCAGCAGTTGGCTCTCGCAACTTGTTGCTCTAACTATTTCCAAATGGGTTCATTCCACCCATCATTCCCATAGCTTGAGACTTTTTATTGTCTTCTACCATTTGATTAATATCATTCATCGCTGAGATGAGCAATATCTGCAACGATGCCTTATCATCAAGTAGTGAGTCATCTATACTTAGGTCTATGACTTCGCCTGCACCATTCGCTGTAAGTTCTACAAGACCACCGCCAGCTTTCGCTGTCAGTTGTACATTTTTCGCCTGTTCTTGTATCTCTTTGGCTTTATCTTGCATCTGCTCCATCATCTTACCCATGTTGCCCAAGTCCAAGCCTTCAAACATTATTCTAACCCTTCAAATTCTTCAGCAATGCTGTTGTCATCATCGAGTATGACAATTTTTGGTAAATGTGCATCTGCTTCCTGTTCATTCATAGTAGCATACGCAATAATGATGATCTTGTCACCTTTATGTACTTTTCTAGCCGCTGCGCCATTAAGACAGATATCTCTGTTCCCTGCTTCTCCAGGAATGATATAGGTAGAGAATCGCTCACCGTTATTAACATTGACGATATCGATCTTTTGTCCGACACGCATACTGGCAGCGTCCAAAAGTTCCTGATCAATGGTAATTGAACCTACATAATTCAAGTTTGCATCTGTTACGGTAGCTCTATGTATTTTAGAATAAAGCATTGTAATGTTCATAATTGCTCCTATTTACAAAATATCGGGATTATACCAAAATCCCCTCTTAAACTTCATTATACTGAAAAAATGTGAGGAAATTGGGTAAGTAGCCCTAAAATTGTGTTAGGGCTACTCAAAATAGTCGAGAGACTACTATTTGGCCAGTGATGCTGGAGTTATTGCATCTCCCCACATGATATCAGGGATCACAAACTCAGAGACAACATTTCCACCAATGATATGCTCATCTATAATTCTGTCCATCTTCTCTTTTGTTAAACTTACATACATTGTATGACCTGGTTCAACAAGCATTACTGGGCCAACCGCACAACGATTTAAACATCCAGTCTGTATAGGTGTTACTGTACCTATAATACCTTTTAGCATCAATTGCTGTGCAAGGTATTGAAAAAGTTCTTGTGACTCTTTATCATCTGGTTTAACACAAGATGGTTTTGGCATCCCTGGAGGAGCTGACTGTTGACACTTAAAAATATAAAACGCTGGTTGTGGTATACCTGGAACCATAATAATCCTTTGGAGTTTAATTAGGAGTATTTTACTCTGATTTACTTAATAGGAGTTTAAACCAACGCCATTGACCTGTATCAAGCCTTTATATGTTACCTTTGAATATAATCTACCTATCTTTCCAGTGAGGACAACGATATGACATACCCCGATTTTTATTCAAAAATAACCCCTATAAAACTTTATGACCCTTTAAGTGATTTTCTTGGTGCCTTTCAAGAAGGAAAATTAGAGATAAGCTATCTTGATTGTGTCAAGTTGGCTGGACACTCCTGCCCTACAGTAGCAGGTGCGTACCTGATGGCTGCCAGAGGAGTAGCTGCACTTTATAGAGACATGCTCCCACAAAGAGGATCTATAAAGGTCGAGATGAGAGACAATGAAAGTGCCGGAGTTACAGGGGTTACAGGCAATATCCTCTCATTTATTTTAGGCGCTGGCGGTGCAGGAGGGTTTAAAGGCATACAAGGAAAATTTTCTAGAGATGATCTTCTCCTCTATGGGGTTCTTATCGATGCAGATGTGAGACTCACGCGTCTTGATACCATGCAAAGCGTAAATCTCTCTTATGACCCTTTCCTGGTTAAAACAGACGAACAGATGAAACCACTTATGGGCAAAAGCCTCATGGGACTTGCCTCCCCAGAAGAGAAAAACATGTTTCAGACACTTTGGCAGAATAGGGTTGAAGAGATTCTTTTAAATACAGAGGATCATACTAAGCTGATCACTATTACACAGGATTAGCAAGGGAGAGAATTTGCAAACGTCTCGGAACTTTTAAGATCGATCTTCTAAAAGTTCTCTCACAACTGCTCTATCATCAAAAGGATGCTTCACCCCTTTGATCTCTTGATAGTCTTCATCCCCTTTGCCAAGGATGAGAAGAACCTCGTTCTCTTCGAGTGCATCAAGTGCCATTTTTATGGCAAGTCTTCTATCTGGTGTAGCAGTCACATGGTCTTTGCCATGTAGCCCTAAAAGAATGTCTTCAAGTATCATTTCGGGTACTTCATCTCGAGGGTTGTCACTGGTGACATATATCTTATTTGCATATCTGCCTGCAACCGCTCCCATACGAGGGCGTTTCTCTTTATCTCTGTTTCCGCCTGCGCCAAATACCACTGAAAGGTCTCTGTCTTTCATGGATTCTAACACTGCGTGCATACCGTCATCTGTATGTGCAAAATCTACGATCACAAGTGGATCTCGACTCACCACTTCCATACGCCCTGAAACCCCTGCAAAGTACTCTACCACTTCACATATCTCTTCTATACTCCTTCCCGTCAACATTTGAACGGAACCTAGTGCTGCCATAAGATTAAAGAGGTTAAAGAGACCTACCATAGGAGAGTGGAATGTTGCTTCAGTCTGTAAGTGTTTTATGCCTGCAGTAATTCCATGCAGCAAAGAGAAAGCCTGCACTTTAAACGTTGCAGGTTCATCCACGCCATAACTTTGTGCCCCTATAGGGTTATATGTAATGTTTTTAATGTCATCTTTATTCAGAAGTTTCGGTGATTCATCTGCAAAAAAGAGACTTTTGACACGTCTGTACTCTTCAACAGTCCCATGATAGTCCAAATGGTCACTAGTGACATTGGTATGGACCTTAAGCGCGAAGGTTAAACCTTCTATACGTTGTTGATCTATCGCATGTGAACTTACTTCCATAATGAAGTAGTTACAACCAAGGTCCATCGTCTGCTTCATATTGTGCAGTGTTTCCAAGATCGAAGGCGTGGTCATGCTCTTCTCTTCTATACGCTTTTCCTGCGCAAATAAGCCACGTGTTCCTTGTAGTGCTGGCTTCTCATCCAGATC
>NZ_JBFFOH010000018.1:0-33021 GCF_041562805.1 Sulfurovum sp.
CCTCATCATGACTATGTTCGTGTCTTTGTGCCATAGCACTATCTGTTATACTACATCCGCAGTCTGTACACATATGTTTCTCCTGTAAATTTAATTTGTCTATCCAAGTAATATATTTGTTCCCACAACCAGTGAAATCACACCAGCTGTAGCAAAGGTTCTTCTTACATTTTGAAGGTTGCCTAAAAAGTTTTGATTAATATGTAGTATAAGCAATCCAAAGGCTACAAACACAAGCATAACTCCTAATGTAAATGCACCCACCATGGTAAAGTCAACAACACCACCTTGTACCGCACCAAGTGTAATAAGCATTCCCCTTACCCCACCTATACCCATCAGTAGACCAAGCGTAAAAGAAGATGTGGTATCTGCATTGCTGTGTATGTGTGATTTACCAAACCAGATGTGGATGTGCTCTTTTCCTTCGTGTATGTGTTTACGTAACTGTATGCGATGTGTGGCAACCATAAGTAATAAGTAAATCCCCATAGCCATGATCACTATAGCCGATATTACATCTCCATACGCCAACACTTCTTCTGAAATAGACATAGACTGTAATACTTTTGCAAATACAAAAAGACTAAGTCCATGTCCTATAGCAAAGAGTGAAGTAATGCGCAAGGTTCTACGTTTATTTTTTCCAATGGAAAAATCAGCTATGGCAGTAAGATGATCTGGACCAAAAGCATGAAGTATACCGTACCAAAAAACCACAAATAATGATAACTCCATTGAGCTCTCCTTTTTATTAATGAATAATGATTCACTATAATAGTCTTTAATTATTAAATAGTAATTAAAAACTTGCTTTCTACTCTATTTTAAGGACTAAAAAGTATACTAAGACATGAAATGTATCTATTGTAAATATCCTTATACTTATCTACTCAAAGACCATCAACGTAAATGCGGCAGATGTAAACGTAAGTTTAGTCCTCTGAAACTGGCAAGAGAAGAAAAGTTATGCTCACTATTCATAGAAGGATACAATGCCACTGAAGCTTCTAAAGAAACGGGAATGCATTTTTCCACGGTACAAAAACACTACGAAAAATTCAGAAGAATCATTGCACTTCATGCCGATAAAGAATACCAACTACACAATGAAAGAGTTACAAGTTATGATGAGTACCTCTACCTACCCAAAAGCCTAAAGGTAGAAGAAAATATAAATAGACTCCAACAGTTCCTCACTCTTTCCTACGATAACAAAATCTACAATCTAATGATGCCTACTATCCAACACTATAAATTTGATACAGATGATGAACAAGAAAAAAAACTCTTACTCAAATACTTACGCTTCAATAAAGTAGCAAAAATCACCAAATCAGAAAATACAATTACACAGTTTTGGGATTTTTTTGAAGGCTTTATATTGCAGTATAAGGGTGTCAGTGATGAACAGTTTGTTTTTTACTTAAAAGAGGCGGAGTGGCGGTTTAATTATTCTAAGAGTGAATTAATTAAATCTTTAGAATTATCATATAGATTTAAAATCTAGGTGCCACAGAAGCATTTATTAAATATTCATCTATTCATTGGCACAATATGTTGAAGATAATAGTAAATTTTACAACCAACACAATAATCAAATGTCGCTTCCAAAAAAGCACAAACTAAAAGGGAAACAAGTAAAACATTGGTAACCTTATCATATCCAAAGATAAAAAATAGAGTCATAAAACCAATAATAACCAATCCGAAATAGAGTGCAAACCGTTTGGGTGCTTCATCACAAAGTTTAGGTTTCATATCTAAGCTGTGAATTACAAATTTTGCGATATTTGCAAAGGGGCTCAATTTATTTATTTTTAAAGTACGAATTGAAAAATCAAATAGTAATAGAAAAACAAAGAAGAGATGCTCTGTTAATAACAGGAGCAATCCGACAATCATAACTTGTAATGCAATAAGTCTGACAAAGTGTGCATCAATACGATGCGCAGAAATTGGACATGATTTTAACATAATGGATCCTTTAAAATTTGAATTTGGGAGTATCATATTTTTCTAACTCATTTAAAAAATTAACAACGTTTCCGAAAACAATAATTGCTGGTCTTTTTGCAGTCAAAGAAAGTATGTTCAAATGATCAAGTGTACCGACCTGAACAGATTGGTTTTTTCTACTTGCACTTGAGACAATGGCACAGGGTGTCTCCATATCTATGTCCAATGTTTTAGCCTGTTGTACTATCTCTTTAATACGTGTAAGTCCCATGAGAACAACAACTGTATGGTTCTTATTTTCTAACATTGGTACCCAGTCAAGATTTATAGCGTTATCTTTCAAGTGTGCTGATACTACAGTAAAGGCATTGCTATAGTCTCTTGCAGTGATGGGAATATTTGCTATTAGTGGTGCAGAGATAGCTGAAGAGATACCTGGTATTACTTCGGTTTTTATACCTTTTTTTGTTAGGTAGAGTAACTCTTCTGCACCACGACCAAAGATGAAAGGGTCACCACTTTTTAAACGTGCTACAGAATACCCATTATTAATGTATTTACGTATAAGTTCATTGATCTCTTCTTGTGCCCTGCTATGAAAACCTTTTTCTTTTCCTACAAATACTTTCTTTGTACTCTTTGGTACGTGTGCCATGATCTCATCAGAAATGAGATGGTCATATAGTACAACATCTACATTTTTTATAATCTTATATGCTTTGATAGTGAGTAGTTCTGGATCTCCTAGACCACAGCCTACCAAGTAGACTTTCTCTGTCATATTTTCGATTGCCTGAAGTGTTTTGTCTATCTCTATAATGCCTTTGTCTCTTTGTGCCTGTAGAGATTCTATAAATATTGTCATATCGTCAGGTATGAGTGCCTGAAACTTGTCTCTAAAGTATTTAGCTACAGTAGGACTGGCACCCGAACTTGACACTGCTATCTGCAAAGGAGTATTCTTCGTTAATGCCATAAAGTAAAAATCACACACTTTAGGTATATCTACTACGTTCAGTAAAAGAGCGTGTTTCTCTTTATACTTCAACAGTTTTTGCGTAACCTTATCATTGCCTGTTGCATCTATAACGATGAGATAATCTTGAATGTCTTTCGTTCTGAAAGGTTTTACTTGTATATCTGAACAAAGTTCTTTTATTTTATGATGTACTTCTTTAGATATGACAGTAAAAGAGATATTATTCTCTGCTAGCACTTCTGCTTTTTGTAATGCTACCTTTCCACCACCAATTAAAAGGATATGTTGTTCTTTTAGCAATATAGGTAAAGTTTGTCTTTGTTTCATATTTATATCCGATGCTACTGTAATGAATCAATAAAATTTTTATTTTCTATATTGTCTTTTAGAAAGTTGTTTAATCCATTTTGTTCACTATTTATATATTGTTCAATAATATACTCCAGAGTGCTGTTAATATATTTTGGCAATATTTTGATGCCTGTTTTAAGACCAAAGTTTGAGGCCTCTCCTTCTAAATTACCCCCTAATATAAGTTCGAATCCAGCTACTGTATTTCCTTCTTCATCCTTAACTTTTGTACCCAATAATCCTATATCAACAACATGTGGATGAGCACAAGAATTTGGACAACCATTAAGAGAAATAGATACATTTTCATTAAAATCAGGAAATCTTTTTTCCAAATATGATGCCAGAAGTATTGCCTGATCTTTTGTTTCGACAACTGCAAACTTACAAAATTTTATTCCCGTACAGGATAGAGTTCTAGCCTTAAAAGGACTGGGTCTTGCTTCAATATTAATATCAAGTAATGCTTTGGCTAATTTTTCTGTATTGTTATTTGGAACATCAATAACGACAAAGTTTTGTGTATTGGTTGTTTTTATTGTAGTAGCATGATATTTATCTAAAATATCAGCTAAATCTACTAAGCCTTTTGAACCAATATGCCCACCATTAATAGCGCATCCTATATATGATTGACCTACTATAGATGATCTATGAATACCAAAATGCTCTCTTCGTGCATAAGGAGTAGATTTAAAAATTTGTTTTTTTATAAATTCGAATCCTAGCTTATCTTCTGCAAATTCTTTAAATTTATCTAATCCCCATTCATCGATGAGATGACCTAACCGAGCCTTCTTTCTACTTTTTCTTAGACCATGATCTCTGTATATAATAGTTATTTCTTTTACCGTATCAAGTACTTGTGCAGCTACTACGTATCCTAAATGAAGTGCTATTTTTTTATTGGAACCTAGCCCACCACCAACAGAAACTGCAAACAATACTTCACCATCAATCTGAACGGCTGTAAATGACAAATCTTGTATCTCATGCCCCATGCAATGCTTACTGCACCCAGATATACCTATTTTATATTTTCTTGGTAAATTAACAAGTTCTGGGTTACCTCTTAGATAATTATTTATATCATGAGCTAAATAAGTTGTATCATATATATCATCTTGATCTATACCACTAACAGGACATGTGGCTACATTTCTTGGAACATCTCCGGCAGCAAATACTGAACTCAGTCCAACATCTTGAAGTCGTGTAAATATTTCAGGTAGATCAATCACTTTAATAAAGTGAAATTGTATATCTTGTCTTGTAGTAAAATCAGCCGTAGACCTGGCAAACTCTTTTGAAATTTCAGATAGACATCTTAGTTGCTTTATATTTATAACGCCTTGTTCTAATTTAATCCTTAACATAAAATATAATGTATCATCATTATCATCTTGTAAATGTTTATTTTGCGTATAAAGACCATACCACTTAAACCTATCTATATCTTCAGGATCTATTTCTTTGTTTGAAATAGCATACTCTTTAATATCTTCCAATACAGACAGTCCATCTTTTTCATTTTTAATTCTTTCTACTCTTTGTGCTGCTGTTTCTCTTGCCATCTTTTTATCCTATACAATCATGTTACTTTTCCCGTGAGGAAAGTATTTTTCAACTAATGCATTTAATTCAATTAAAAAATCAGAATGCTTTAATTCTTCTTTATCTTGGTTTTCAGATTTATTTCTTATCATTCCTGCACCTACAGTATTATTTGTAATTCTGTCAATAATAATAAATGAACCCATTACTTTATTATGCTCATATGGATCAAAGGCAATACTTTGTTCTAAATCTAATTTAGCTCTTGCTATTTCATTTAAATTTAATGCACTGGCACGTGATTGTTCTAACGTATTTACATCTGTTTTATAATAAAAACTATCAATTGAACCAATAGTTTGAGTGGATGCTCTTTTAATAAAGTATTGTTTCCCTTTAGTTAATGGCTCATCACTCATCCATACAATATCAACATCCAAATTTTCTGAATGGTCTGGTTGTTCATCACTTTTTACAATTACGTCACCTCTTGAAATATCAATCTCATCATTTAATGTAAGCGTAATTGCTTGCTGTGCATACGCATACTCTAAGTTTCCATCATATGTTACAATCTCTTTGACTGTCGAGCTTTTACCTGATGGTAAAACTGTAATTGCATCACCAACTTTAATAATTCCAGAAGCAATCGTTCCACAAAAACCTCTAAAGTCTAAGTTTGGTCTATTTACATATTGAACTGGTAATCTAAAGTGTGCTAAATCTCTATCATGATCAATTTCGATAGTTTCTAAGATATGCATTAAAGTTTCACCTTTATACCAAGGTGATTTAGGACTTACATTTACTACATTATCTCCATTTAACGCAGATAATGGAATTAAAGTAATATCTTCTGTTAATCCTATTTCTTTAGAAAATTCTAAATAGTTTTTACAAATTTCATTATATATTTCTTCGTTAAAATCAACTAGATCCATTTTATTCACTGCAACTACAACATGTTTAATACCTAATAGTTTTGCAATAAATGAATGTCGTCTAGTTTGAGTTTGTACACCATATCTGGCATCAATTAAAATAATTGCTAAATCTGCTGTTGATGCTCCAGTTGCCATGTTTCTTGTATATTGTTCGTGACCCGGAGTATCTGCAATAATGAACTTTCTTTTATCCGTTGTAAAGTATCTGTAAGCAACATCAATTGTAATACCTTGTTCTCTTTCACTTTGTAATCCATCAACTAATAATGCTAAATCAAATTCACCATCGGTTGTACCAACTTTTTTACTATCATTTTTTATAGCTGATAATTGGTCTTCAAAAATCATTTTTGAGTCATGTAATAGTCTACCAATTAATGTACTTTTTCCATCATCAACACTGCCACAAGTGATGAATCTTAATAATTGTTTATTCTCGTGTTCTTTTAAATACGATTCTATATCGTTGGCTATTTTTATTTCTTGAATTGACATCTTAAAAGTACCCCTCTATTTTTTTCTTTTCCATTGATCCCGCACTATCGTTATCAATAACTCGTCCCTGTCTTTCACTTGTTTTAGTAAGTAGCATCTCCTGAATAATCTCAGGAAGTGTCGTTGCCGTGGAGTCAACCGCTCCAGTTAATGGATAACAACCAAGAGTTCTAAATCTTACACTTTCCATTGTTGGAATTTCACCTTCTTCTAAAGGTAATCTCTCATCATCAACTAAAATTTTAACACCATCTCTTACTACTACTGGTCTATTTTTTGCTAAATACAAAGGAACAATAGGTATACCTTCCAGGTAAATATATTGCCAGATATCCAATTCTGTCCAGTTTGAGATAGGAAAAACTCTTATAGATTCATCTTTATGAACTCTAGCGTTATATACATTCCATAGTTCTGGTCTTTGGTTTTTCGGATCCCATCGATGATTCTTATTTCTGAAAGAATAAATCCTTTCTTTTGCTCTAGATTTTTCTTCATCTCTACGTGCTCCTCCGAATACAGCATCGAACTTATATTTGTTAAGTGCCTGCTTTAAACCTTGTGTTTTCATAACGTCTGTATGAACAGCAGACCCATGAGTAAATGGTCCGATATTCTTCTCAATTCCTTCAGGGTTTGTATGAACCAATAATTCAAACCCTTCTTCTTTAGCTCTCTTGTCTCTAAACGCAATCATCTCTTTAAATTTCCATTTAGTATCCACATGCAAAAGTGGAAAAGGAAGTTTTGCTGGGGCAAAAGCTTTTAGTGCAAGATGTAACATTACTGCAGAATCTTTACCTACTGAGTACATCATCACGGGATTATCAAATTCTGCTATAACTTCTCTCATGATGTGTATAGACTCAGCTTCAAGTTGTTTTAAATGTGTTAATCTTTCTGTACTTATCATCTTATTCCTTTTTTATTTTTTGTGTAAACCACACTCTTTATGTTCAGGATTTTCCCACCACCATCTACCACTCCTAATATCTTCGCCATCTTTCACAGCCCTAGTGCATGGTGCACATCCTATGCTGGGAAAGCCTTGATCATGTAATTTGTTATATGGCACATTATTTTTATGTATATATTCCCATACCTCTGTTTCAGACCAATTAAGTAAAGGATTTACTTTAATAACACTGTGTGTTTCATCCATTTCAAATAACTGCATATCTTCTCTTGTTACACTCTGAGAAGCCCTAAGTCCTGTTACCCAAATATCGAGATCAGTTAATGCTCTTTCTAATGGTGCTATTTTTCTTACAAAACAACATCTTTTCCTATTTTCTATGGATTCATAAAATCCATTTATGCCTTGTGTCTGATAGAGTGCTTCTACATCTTCACTATCGGGAAAATAAACATTAATTTTTGTCCCATACTTAAAATTTGTTTCATCCATTACGCTGTATGTTTCATAAGGGAGTCTCCCCGTATCTAAGGTAAAGATATTTGCACTTTTATCAATCTTTAACATCATGTCTGTTAATACTTGGTCTTCTACTCCAAAACTACTTGAGAGTGCAGTTTTTTCTCCATATTTATTTAAAAAAAACTTTAAAACTTCTTCTGGCTTTGCATTTTTAAATTTCTTGTTTAATAATCCTATATTCATACTCTTTCCTTATATTTGATATTCTGGTTCTTTTTCTTTACCTACAGATATTTTATTCCATACTCTTTCATGGAAATAATATAAAAGCATTTTTGTAAAAAGCTCGATAGAACCAATAGAAGCTGCCATTGTGAGATCACCTGTAATAAAATATGCAATGATGACCGTGTCAAGTGTGCCTACTGTTCTCCATGAGATCGTTTTTAAAATCGATCTATACGCTTTTTCTTTCATTTTTTACCCTTTATAAACATAATCATTTTGATTATCATCTATAATGAAATAATTTTGATACCCTTGCGCTGCAAGAGTTCATACAATTTACAACCTAAACAAATATTTTTAGTTGCTTCCAATATTTTCCAAACTACTAATAGTAAAATTAAAGTAGATGCTAATTTAGTGTATTTTAGTACTTCTAGTACTATGGATACACTTACAATTATAAGTGCAATATGTGTGGCAAACTCTTTGCCTGATGTATCTTTACTATATCTCTCATGTGTAAACGAAGAAGATATATATGATGCTATTAATTCTAGAGGGCTGAGTAAAGGTGTTAAGTATAATTGAATAAAAAAATGATAAATCAATAATATCAACAAACTTATATAGCCTAAAAATAAATAAGCTACTATCGATATAGCTACTAATGCAGCTACGATACGTATTTGACTTTCATCAATTATTTCAAATTTTCTCTCTATGATATTACTCATTAATACTCCTTAATAAATTTTTAGTACCAAAGTAAATGAATAGTCATTCATTTTGCTTATTTTTGAAGTATAGCCTATTATATTATCAATGTCAAGTAAATCTATAGATTATATATATTATTAAATTAATCGGGGAAAATGAAAGGTCTAACAAGCTCACAAGTACGTTATTATCGGAAATACTGAGGCTTATATTAACGTCAAATAAATAATATAAAAAGTTTAGAATATTAATTTTATTAACTTTGTGAGGACAAAGGTTGATTTTTGCAACATATTTAAAGAAAAAATGAGAAAAGTATACGAATATTACTTAGTCAAAACTGATAGTGCTGAGATAAACCATTAATAGGTTTGAAACTTATCTAGAAAATCTTATTTTCCACTTCAAGGGGTATGATGGGGATTTAACTATCTAGAAAATCAAGATTTAGACTCTCTCTTTTAGCGTGATTCCCATCACAATATACTCCATTATAGCTCTTTTTACATCTACAAAGATAACTTTCAGCTGTTCTCGTAGCAATAAATTCTTTAGGAACAAACATACTTCCTTTATGACTTCCATCACATAGTACCCCATCTTCACTATTGCCACAAGTACAAAAAAGATATTTTTCTCCTGCCTCAAGCTTTACACGTACTGGATGTTTCATTATTTTCCTTTATTGTTAATTTTTTTGCATACTAGCTACTATCTGTCCTAATGCTATCCCGCCATCATTAGGAGGCATAGTATTAGAAATAATCGCATTAGGTATTTTCTGTATTACCAATGCTAACAGTACCCTATTTTGAAATACTCCTCCACTTAATACAAGTGCTAAATCATACTTCTTATGAACAGCAGAGATTATCTCAACGAGTGTATGAAAAAACTTTGAGACAGCTACAGTCATGTCTGTTTCCAAAAGTATCTCTTTGACAAGTGGCAGTACATCTATATAACCATCTTTATAATCAAAAGTATAATGGCCCTCCACACTATCGTCATACAACTCTTCAAGCATCATCCCACTCTGACCTTCAAAGCTCATCACTTGACATACATCAAGTAGAGAGGACACAGCATCAAAAAGTCTACCTATTGATGAGCTTAATGGAGAATTTAAGCCTTTTTGCCATGCAATGAAATACGTCTTTAGTTCTGATGGAGAAAAAGCTTTTATAGTAGGGTTTTCGAGTGTGATAGCTTCTTCACCATAGAGGTCAAAGAGTAAACTAAGTGCTACTCTCTTTGGCTCCTTGATAGCTTTTGTTCCTCCAAGAATTTTGAAGTAGTTTATATGTGCGACTCTCTCAAATCCATTATAGTCACACACCATAAATTCACCACCCCAAAGGTTTCCATCATCTCCATACCCTGTTCCATCAAAAGCTACACCAAGCACTTTACCAATCATCTGTTTCTCTGCCATCACACCCAATATGTGTGCGTAATGATGCTGGACACCTTTTGTATTTTCATAATGATGTAAAGCATATTTGGTAGATTCGTAGTTGGGATGTTTATCGTGCATCACTATATCTGGTTTAAAATCATAGATGCGTTCTAAAGTTTGGATATTCTTTTCAAAGTAATCTACGGAGTCAAGGGTATTTAGATCACCAATATGAGGAGAGAGGATAACATCTTTGTCAAAACCTATGGCGATGGTACTCTTTTGATTTGCGCCAAGCGCCAGTACATTTTTTTCTAATACAAAGGGTAGCCTAATACTGGCAGGTGCATATCCTCTTGCTCTACGTAGTGTCACTGCTTGACCTTTGACTATCATTAGGACAGAATCATCACATCCATTGACGATAATCCTGTTGTGATCCAGTACATAATCATAAATTCCTTCAAGTTTTTCAAGGCTATCCAAATTTGTACATATGGGTTCATCTGTCACATTTGCACTTGTAGCGACCAGAGGTTTTTGCAGCTTTTTAAGTAAAAGTAAATGCACTGGAGTATAAGGTAGAAAAAGTCCTATACGGGAAAGATTTGGTGCAACATATTCAGAAATGTCTGTGTCATCTATCATATCCAATAAGACAATAGGTCTCTCTTTTGATGTCAGTAACATCTCTTCTTGAGTATTAATTGATGCAAATAATTTAGCACTTTGTACATCAGGTACCATCACGGCATACGGTTTTGAAGGACGTTTTTTACGTTCTCTTAATCGTTGTACAGCTTCATCGTTTGTGGCATCACACATAAGGTGGTAGCCTCCTACACCTTTCACCGCCAATATCTTACCTTCTTCTAAAAGTGTAACACAGGTATCGATGATCTCATCTCTGGAGATATCTAAGATTTCTTTCCCTTTATATAGCCGCAATGTAGGTCCACAATCATAACAACCTATCGGCTGGGCATGATAACGTCTATCCAGTGGATTGCTATACTCCTCTTCACAGGCTTTGCACATTTTAAAGTCAGCCATAGAGGTATTGATCCTGTCATAAGGAAGCTCTTTGATAATAGAGTAACGTACTCCACAATGCGTACAGGTAATAAACGGATATCCGTACCGACGATCATTTGGGTCAAACAGCTCTTCTTCACAAGCATTACAGATACTCACATCAGGAGGGATACGAACTGTTCTTTTGCCCTCTTCATTTGTGTTAATAATCGTAAAGTCCGTAAAGTCTGTGAAATCCACTTGAATAGTTAGAAGTTTATCTATAGAAGCTAAAGGAGGTAATTTAGCTTCTATAGAAGAAAGTAGATTTTCAAGTTCTACAGATGTTGCATTAATGATTATTTCTACACCTCCAGGACCATTGGAAACCGTACCAACAAGACTAAATTGTGTGGCAAGTTGATAAATAAATGGACGAAACCCTACACCTTGCACTGTTCCATTAATAAGAATTTTATAGGTATCATGTTGCATTCATCTTCTTTATTGTGTTAAAGTATTCTATAAAAATTATATCATAATCAAAAAAATCAACTCTTACTTTTTCTTCTCATCTTCCCATTCAAAAATAAAGCACATAGGTAATTTATTTTTGCTCTTCATATATAACCCCATTAGAGATCCTGAAACAAATATTGAAAGGATTGCTACGATTGAGGCAAAAGCCAATGTAGAAAATCCTGTCAATCCCTGCCCAACAGTACAACCAATAGACAATACGCCTCCAACACCCATCAAAGCGCCACCAAGCATGCTATTTTTTAATTTATTCACTTTAATATTTGATGCACATCCCATATTGTATTTCGTATCAATTCTAGACATACTAAAAGCACCAATCAATACTCCTATTATAATACTGATACCAAAATTCAAATTCATTGTCTTATAATGTGTGAAAAATTCTAATGTTTTTGCTGTCGGACCAACAAACGTTATACTTGTAAAGGGAACATATCTTGTATCAAGTTCTAAGCTTTGAGCACCATACACACCAGTTAAATACCAGCTAAACGCAATTAATAGTCCAATCATTAACCCATCTTTTAATGAAGTAACTCTTTTAAAACTTTTAGTTAAATAAAACCAGACCAGAAAAAGAAAAGATAACACTACGTAAATATTTGTTCTTTCATTTTCAATATATGAAGATATATTTAATAATGTTTCATTAGAAATTAAAGAATAAACAAAATGATTTAAAATACCTTTTGTACTGGCATATGCAAATATAGCGATAAAAAGTAATGTCACCATTGAATTTCCATCACCTTGAGAAAACTTTACTAAATGACGACTACTACAACCATCGGCTATCATCATACCTATACCAAATAAACAACCTCCCAGAATAATAGCAAAGTAATTTATCTCATCTCTTAACCACACAGTTTCAGTTAAATCTATATCAGTCAATACAGTTAAAAAATGCGTTGCAATAATAGCTGTGATCATTGCTGTTATTATAGATGCACCTCTTTTAGTAGATGATATTAATATATAATCTTTGATAGCTCCATTAAAACAGAATTGTGTGTTTTGTGCAATAGCACCAAAAATAATACCAATGATTAAGGCACCTAAATTGACAATTTCAAATATCTCATAATTTTCAATATTAAACATTATACATTCCTTATATTCACAAAATGAATATTCGTTCATTTTTGTAAATATAGCGAATTAATTTCATAATGTCAAGTAAATCAATCAACTTACTTGACTTTATGAAAAAAGTTTTCTTGTCATAAAGTAACCAACCTTAAAAAGTCCAGCCGTATTTTCAAATGTTTCTATATATTCATTATACGTTACCCCTCTATAATTTAAATATTCATTAAGATATTTTTGGGATGCTTCAATGCCACCATTTTTCTCTTTTTCCAATAGAGAACTATACAATTTAGTTATATGATGCTTAGCACGTAGTGACATTGGACCTTTATAAGAAAAATATTTACATGCACCATTTTCCCCTTTATTATAAAGATAGGCTTTATCACTTAACCAATAATACTCACCATCTTTTGCTTTATTTTTAATAAAACCTATAAATTTCTCACCATTATGCAATTTCATCCACATTATTTTAAATATTATTTTTGGCATATCAGGATGTCTAATAATATTATGATTTTTACCTATCAATTCCTCTTTTGTATAGCCTGATATTTTTTCAAAATCTCTACATACATGAGTAATAATACCGTCTTTATCTGTACTTGTTGAGCAGTTAATATCTGCATCCACATGTAATTCCTTGTCTATCATAAAACATCCTTTTTAAAATTATTCTATTTTAGAGGTACAATGCACCGTATACTGCATTCTCTTTACCTATAGGAAAATTCTTGTTCATCAATGGATTATGTTGCCCAAGAGTTCTTTGTATACGAGCATAAAGTGATTGATTGGCAAAAGTTTCACCTGTTAGTGTGATTATTTTTGCTTCAGACTTTTCAATAAGTTGAGGGACAATCTCACCAATATAGTCTCCAAAAGACTCGTAAATGCTATAGCACATGAAGTTATTTGCTACATCTCCCAACTGATAACTCATAATACTTGTTAGAAACGCATAGTTGTCAAAACGGTTGTCTTTAACTCTGGTGTCTATTTGCAATCCACCCTTACCTAAAAAGCTCAATGCTTCAGCAGATATACCTTCAAAACTCTCATCTTCAAGACCTAAAGCAATAGCTGTCACTTCAAAGATATCCATATCACCTTCTAGATTATCTAATCGTTCAAATACTTCAGGGTAGGCTTTTTTGTAATTTCCTACCAGCCTGTCTGAGCCTTCTCTAAGTGTGCTTATCTTTTCCCAAAGATTATCTGATTCAAACGGTATCGCAGGTACAGCATTAATAACTTGTTTTCCATTGTAGTAGAGAAAATTTAGGGTACCATCAAAGTGAACACCGATAGCTTTTTGCCCTACTTTATGGTGCTCTGCAAGTACAGACAGCATAGAGGCTTGATACTGTTCAAAACGATGCTCCCTGCTATGATCACCATTAAAATCTTCTGTTTTTAGTACATAGAGTTCTTCAGTATCTACTGAGTCAAATACTTCTAAAGAGTCTATCACACTCTGTTTTCCTGTTTTCACACATGCTAAATCATGGGCTATTGTAACTCTGTTTTTATTACTCTGCACAGCCGCAGGAAATAATATACGCTTACCAGAGACAAATAACTTTTTGTCTTGGTTTATAAATATCTTCATATCCTCTTGAGGGTTAATAGGCATATCGAAGTCCACTAAGAAATCTGCCTCTTCGCTACTATCACACTCGATGTATGATATGTACTGAAGTCCGGCAGTCATAACTTCACGTGCTAGAAGCATAGTCATCCCATCATCTGGATACTTCACTTGTACGCTTGAGCCATAGAGTGCTTTTAGTTCATCACTTTTGGTAGCAACCCTGAGTAATGGTCTCTCTATACTAAGAAGTGCATTGAATTCTTGCTCTACCATCATGAGGTGTACATTAAAACCATTGGCATCAGCCATGAGAATAGTGCTTGTAGCTGGACTATACTCAGCTGTAGGTTTAAAAAACATTCTAAAGCCATGTGCCGTTTTCATTAACACGTGCTTACCCTCTGATATGGCTCTACCACTGACCTCAAAAAGTTTTCTAAAATCGCCTTTATTGAGGGCTAAGTGTTCACTCTCTTTGTCTAACATACGAATGGCTATACCACATTCTATACACGAGATAAGTGGATAGTCTAAACGTAAAGCATTACTATTAGCTTCTTCCTTACAGTTATAACATGGTGTAAGGAATTTCATCACTGTATTTGAACGATTATAGGGGTACTTGTCTAAAAATGGATGCTGTGTACCACAGTGATTACAAGAGGTAAAAGGGTAATAGTAACGACGGCTACTTACATCGAACATCTCTTTTTGACAAGTAGGACAAGGTGCGATATTAACAGGTAAATTTGCTTTAGAAACGGGTAAGAGTACTGGTTTCTCATCATCAAAATAATGTTTCCCCTTACCTAAGAATAGTGAAGCAGGTAGCACTTCTTCCATTCCATTTAAAAAGCTTTCAATTTTATCATCTTCTTTATCAAAGACCATTACTATTTTATCTCTGCTTTGTATGATATCCACTTGCATTTGTTTTTGCTTTGCGTAAGCCGATATAAGATTGGAAAGATAATTTTTATCAGAGAAAAATTCAATTTCAAAAATGAAGTACATGTAGGTTCCTTATAATTGTTTACTACACAACCAGACATAAATGAAGTAGATAAACATAATAATTGGGAGGAAGCATGTTTTCTTATTAATCAATTTTCAAGGTTATACTATTTAACAATTTAATTGACTGTCTGGCTGTGTACTAAACAATGATATTTTAAATTTTCATAAATAATTTATTATAATTATTTACTACACAACCAGATAAAAATAAAATACAATAAAAGGAATGCAAAATTATTTTACTCTCGGACAAGGATAAAATATAAAATGACCAACATCTAATTTATCTGGCTGTGTACTAAACAATGATATTTTAAACAAACATTAATACGGATGAACACTAATTATATACTACTCAATTGGTTTCAGCTGAAGTAAGTGCGTTACTTTAATCAAGGTGGAGTAATAAACATTTATCTATGTGAAGATGGACAAACATATGTTTTACCTACCCAGCTGAGTACTATATAATTCTAATTTATGCTAACTTAGACATGTCATTGTAATCTGAAACTTTCGGATTAGCATAGGCATCTATTATAGTTTCAAAAGAAACTCCTCTACAAAAACTTTTTCTCAATCTAATACCAGAGTTTTCCAACTCTTCTAAAGTGGCATCTACAAGTTTGGGCATATGACTTAGTACTGAATCAGTAAGTCCATTACATACATCAATAATGTCATCTGGTACCATAGTTATAAGTTGTACTTCTCCCATATCTTTATGAAAAGAACAAATTTCAATCATCATAGTAATTTCTACTTCATTAGCAGTTTGACGTGTTCTAGCACTATGATTCATCACTTCTTCACTAGATTCTGAAGATATAGTCCCTACGGGACCCTCTTTTGAACCTGTGCCAACAACAATTATCTTGTCATACTCTTGATAATAAGTCATAAGTGTAAAGCCTAATGTTCCACCTTCAACTATCGTCAAGCACTCTGGTATAACATAGTTTTCTTCTATGTACTTCACTAAATAAGCCCCAAGACCTTCATCATGAAACATAATATTACCTATACCGATAAGTGCTACTTTTTCATATATCAAGTTTAATCCTTTAAACAAAGAAGCATTATGCTTCTTTGTCATCCTCTTTTATTTTTACATATTTACCGCCACCTACAACAATATTAATATCACCTTCTTTCCAGAAGATACTACGCCATACTTGATAATAAATATGAAAGACTACCCAGGCAATGATCCACCACATCGTGTAATGGTGTGAAATACGTACACTCATTATAGAAGCTGTAGGTCCAGAACCATGTATCCAACCACTTACAGGAATAGTCCAATCTGTTATAAAGTGTAACATCCATGGCCACCACTCACCAATCGAACTAAGGCCAGAACCTAAACCATGTACATACATCTGAAGCCCAGTCAATAGCATCCATACAAGCATCAGGTGGAATATCGTGAAATACACTGCATTAAAGCTATCAAGATAACTTGAATCAAATTTCTTACGTCTATTAAGCATCACAAGATTTAAAACCACCTCAAAGAACTGTTTTATATTACTCTGATTTGGAATATCTTTTTTATATGGTTTCACCTTTAGAAAACGCGTTGCAAATGCAAGATAAAAGATTACAATCGATGTAACATCAAAGATAATTGCAACAATAAAATGTGCCCAACGGTTCCATGCCATAACATACTTATCTACCGCAGGATCTGCGATAAAGGTTTGATAATAAGGATGCGCAATATAGAGCCCCGTTACTACAGCAACAATCATAGAAAAAACATTCGTCCAGTGGATGATACGCGTAGTAGCATTCATCCGTTCAATTTTTTTATATCCGGGTTTCATCATAAACCCCCTAGAATGCACAGGTAGGGTCAACTTTGTACACAGCTAACTCCTTACCTTTTGTGTCCACCACATGCACCGCGCAAGCAATACAAGGATCAAAACTATGAACTGTTCTAATGATTTCCAATGGTTCTTCTGGATTAGCTACTTTTGTACCAATCAGTGATGCCTCATAAGCACCTATTTCACCATTTGGCCCTCTAGGTCCTGCATTCCATGTGGAAGGTACAACTGCTTGGAAGTTCGTTACTCTACCATCTTTAATGACAATCCAGTGTCCCAAACTTCCTCTAGGTGCTTCAGCAAGTCCTCTACCTTTACAGTCTTTACTTACTTCATCAAAGTCAAATTTAGTCCAAGTACTAAGATCCCCATGTGCAGCATTTGATGCTAATTCATTAGCCCACTTCATCATCTCATCCGCAATCATCTCTGTCTCAATAGCACGAGCCGCAGTTCTACCGACTGTTGAGAAGAGAACTGACACAGGAAGACCTGAACGTTTTAAGAAGTTCCCAACATATTTAGTGATAGTCTTGTCACCCTTTGCAAAACCTATAGCCATACGAGCCAATGGTCCAACTTCAACCTTACGTCCATCATAAAGTGGTGACTTAATCCAAGAATATTTCTCTTCAGTTTTAAGATATGCATATCCATCATCTTTTTTATCAAGACCTGTATATTTAGGGATAGTTGTACCGACATATGGATGCTCTGGTGCACCTGTTCCTTCGAACCAAGAGTGAGTTACATCTTCAGTGATCATCTCTTCATCTAGTTCATGTACTGTACTTAGATCACCATCCAATATTACACCAGCAGGCAGAAATAAGTCAGAATTGTAGAACCCTGTATCATCTAATCTAAAGTCACCATAAGACATATATGAAAGTAGACCTCCACCTGTTCCACCGATACCTTTTCCTAGGGTACCTTTATGTTTTGTACCATGAAAACTTGTACTTGAATCAGTTGCTTCATCTGCATAAGCAGTTCCTGCCATATAGATATCTGGAAGATACGCTTTTTTTACAAATTCTGTTGTTTCACGTAATAACTCTTGGAAAAGAGCAATACGTGAAGGGTTTTGAATATCTTGTACACATGTCACTCCACCAACAACAATAGACTGAGGGTGAGGAGATTTCCCACCAAAGAGTGCATGCATTTTAGACATACGTCTTTGAACATCAAGTCCTTTTAGGTAATGAGCCACACCAATAAGGTTTTGCTCAGGAGTTAGTTTATAACTGTTATTACCCCAGTAACCATTTCCAAATATACCTAAACGACCTTCTTTTACAAACTTAATGATACGATCTTGTACTTCTTTGAAAGCAGATGCTCCATCAATGTATGGTGTAGTACCTGCAGCTTTTGCCCATTTTTGAGCCTCTCTTGCTGTGGCTTCAGGATCTGCTTTTGTTGCTGCTACTACATCTACAAAATCGAGTGCATGAAGATGATAGAAATGTACAAAGTGATCATGTACTTGTAGAGAACCTTGAATAAGGTTACGTACGATACGTGCATTCTTAGGAATTGTAATATTAAATGCATCTTCAACTGCTTCAATACTTCTTTGATAGTGTGTTCCTGTACATACACCACAGATACGCATAGTCATTAAACCAACATCTCTTGGGTCTCTACCTTTTACGATAGTTTCAATTCCTCTAAACATTGTTGAGGAACTCCATGCATCAACAATAGTGTTATTACTATCAATTACTGCTTCAATTCTTAGATGACCTTCTATTCTTGTAATTGGATCAACAATAATATGCTTATTTCCACTTGCATCAGTCTGATGAAAATTTCCGTCTGCCCCATGTGCAGTATCGTGTGTGTTTTGTTCCATTTCATTTGTTCCTGTCATTTCGCTTCCACCACCTGTCAAGTGTGCTTCTGCTTCTTCATTAAATTCTGGCATTATGATTCTCCTTCTTCTTCTACTCTTTTACCTGCTATTGCACTAGCTGCTGCGTGAATACCAATACCGATACCTGCTGCTGTGAGTAAGCCTAGACCAAACTCATCAACCGTTTTTTCAACACCACCTGTAGGTGCTTTAATATTTGCATCTGACATCGGTCTTTCATATGCATATTTGTCCCAGAAATCTGGTTCAGAACAACCAATACACCCACGACCAACACCAATTGGCCAGTTCACACCTTCGTTATATCGGATGATAGAACAGTTGTTAAAGGTCATTGGTCCTTTACAACCCACTTTATAAAGACAGAAATTGTTCTTCGCACCTTCATCACCCCACTCTTCTACATACTCTCCAGCATCAAAGTGTGCTCTTCTTTCACAGTTGTCATGAATTCTGTATCCAAAGGCAAACTTAGGTCTGAGAAGTGAATCTAACTCAGGAATACTTCCTGTAAGTACAAAATGTAAAATAACTCCAACCATATTTGAAGGGTTTGCAGGACATGCAGGAATATTAATAACAGGCTTACCTTTAACAACATCCATAACACCTACAGAATCTGTAGGGTTTGGCGCTGCTGCAGGGATACCTCCATAAGTAGCACAAGAACCTACCGCTACAACTGCTGCTGCTCCAGCTGCTGCACGATGTAGGTGATCCACAAATGTTTCACCTGTAGCTCCTATAGTCCCATAATTACCATCCATACCTAAAGGCACTGCACCTTCAACAAATAATAAGTACTTACCATTAAAGTGTTCCATTGCCTCATTCATCTGTTTCTCAGCTTGATGACCTGAAGCTGCCTGTAGTGTTTCATGAAACTCAAGAGAGATAATATCTAAGATAATTTCATCAATTTTTGGTCCATCAGATCTAAGAAGTGCTTCAGAGTTACCAGCACAGTCAGATAGCTCTACCCATATTACAGGCACACGATTCATAAGTACTGCTGCTTCGGCTACCAATGGCGTAAATGAAGCTGGCAACATCAACATTGCTGTTGTTGCAGATGCCCACTTAAGGAAATCTCTTCTTTCAAGACCTTGATCTTCGATGCTTTCTGTAAAGTCCATTCTATTGTTAAGCGGATCTAACTTTTTTAAGTCATCGAGTCTTGCTTGACATTTTAGATATAACTCATCGTAATATGCATCACCTTTATTTGTATCTACTTTCGCACTTTGTGCCGTAAAAAGTTTTTTTACGGACTCTTGTTTATCCATACCCATCTGTTCTCCTTTTTTTAATTCAAAATATTATTGAATGTTCATTCACCATGATAATAAATTAAACTTAAACTAAAATGAATATACATTCAATTTAGTAATAAGTTTACATTTTTTTGTTTTTTAACATAAACAAATAATATAAACTTACTTCTATCTTTCATCATTCCATTCATTTATACGATACTCTTTTCCATTACGAGGAAGTATCCACATCTGATACATTGATGTTGTCCACATTAATGCAAATGCCATCATATAACCAAAACCACCTATAATTGTAAACCAAGCAAATCCAGGGAATATAGATGTAATCCACCATGAAGATATATCTATAATTAAAAATCCAAATGGAATTGCGATAATAAAAGCCTTAAATTTTTCATTAAACCCTACAGCTAAAGAAAATATGTACCCAACAAAAATGAATATGAAAGCAATACCAAAAAGATGAATATGTGAAACTCTAGTCAAAGAATCTACTGATGCACCCATATCAGTTTTTGCCACTTCAGCTGTTTCTTCATATTCAATAAACTCAGGTAGTCCTGGTATTGAACTATGACACTGCACACAATTTGCTTCAAAAATAGGCTCAACTTTTTTCCAATGTACTAGTGGTGCCCCTTCTCTTGCCCATTTGACTAATGTTGTTCTATCTTTATCACTCGCTTTATCTTTCATGGAACCATGTAACTTTACTTCTAATTTAGAAGAATTTCTATTACCATGATAACGATAAACAACATCATCAACGGATACGCCTAATTTACCATCTGCCATACCATGTGTTAAAAGTATTTGAACCCCTGACATTATAAATCCCACTGCCATAACAAGTAAATAACCTGTAAAGAGTGTTCTTACAGCAATACCTAAAGAAGGAAGATTCATTCGACTCATGACCATATTGTCCATTATAACCCTTTCTATACTTAATTTATTACATTTTTTCATTAAAATGAATAGGTATTCAGTATGGTAGGTAAAAAAACTTAAAATTAAATGAATAGTCATTCATTTAATTAAAATAATTTATAGTTGTTGATTTTTGGAATAAGTTAAATATATATTATATTATTGTGCAGTACAAACAGAGCAGACATCAAAAGTGCGGAATATAAACGTTGCCTCTTCTATGCTTGATGAACCAACCATAGCTTCTATAGCTATTCCTTGTTCTTCTTTTCTACCATGACTAAGATTCCACTGAGTAGGCGTTATAATGTCATAATTTGTAATAAGACCTTCTTTTACTGTCGTCTTATGTATAAGTGATCCTCTTGCAGCTTCTACAACACCTGCACCTTCAAACTCATAAAGTCTCACATCTGCATCCAATACACATGAGGGCTCATCCAGTTTTAGGTTTTTGAGTAAGTTTTTAGAATACTCGAGCAAAAGTGCTACTTCATGCATCCGTGCATAGACACGAGCTAGTACAGAATCCTTGTAGCGTTTATGTAAACTTTTTACTATGGGCACTTTAGCAACCATACCTCTAGCCAGTGGTCCCACTTCATAAAGTTTATCTTTATATGTTACTGCCTTTGCTACAGTACCTTCTTGTTCATCTTCTTGCACGTAACGTATATCGACATTTGTAACAGTTGTAACAATGGACTTTCCCGGTTGGGAAAGGATACAGTCTCCAAAGACAATAAACTTGTCATGACTAAATCCTTTTTCTCCCATATCATTAACCATCATAAGATGTAGTAGCTTGCCAATGTCACCTTGTATCTGATCAAAAGAAGAAACTGAATTTATTGATAAATATTCATCTAAAGAAAGTCCAACCATCACCTCTTCGAAGAATTTAATGCTTTCATCTACAAGGCTTTGTGCTTGCATCACATCAAGATGTGTAGGATCACAGGTCACCCCACCTGGGACTGCGTAAGAAGAATGTGGCCATTGTCCTGCAAAAATAGCCAGTGCTTTAGTAATAGTTGAAGTAAGATACGTAGCCTTAATAGCATAGTTTTCTTCACTAACAACTCCACTATACTTTTCAAGCTGTGGAAGTATGGCCAAATAAAGCCATTTTATATGGTTTTGTATAAGCTCACATGACAAAGTAAATTCTCGTATGTCATTTGCTTTAGAAGTAAGGTTAACCCTTAATCCTGCATTTTCATATCCATTTTCTATAGCACGTACCGCGGCTAAAAGATGTGCATGGTTACAGATACCACAGACTCGTGGTGTGATTACTAAAGCATCACGTGCATCTTTACCTCTAAGTATCTCTTCTATCCCACGGTAAAATCCGAAGTTTATCTTTACATCTTCTATCTTACCTTGATTAAATGTGAAATCTAATTCCGCTTCACCTTCAATCTTCTCTATAAGTTGCCTAACAGTTACTTTATTCATTTATCATATTCCATAAGTCGTTCCGAGAAACGTTTAATTGTGAAACTCTTCGTCACACCTGTGACTGTCAAATAGGCTCGTTTTGATACTCCTAGTGGCATTTTAGCAGGTATTCCCATGTTAGTCTTTGTACTAAAGAGTGACTCTTGTGGGTAGTTAGGCTCCGTACAACCAAAGCATGGTGTACCTACACGAGTTTTAGAACTTGTATCATTCCACAGTATTTTGTTACAACTTCCTCTAGTGTAAGGACCTTGACATCCTTGCTCATAAAAAAGGCACCCCTCTTTAAGTCCAAAATTTTTGGTATCTATCTTCCATTCAAAATACTCATTTCGCGTACATCCGGTATGTACAGTGTAACCATAAAGCTCTACTGGACGATGCAAATTGTCGATGGGAATGTCTTTATTCCCTGATATCATCAAAAGTACATAAGAGAGCCACTTAGGATGTATAGGGCAACCCGGTAGGGATATAAGTTTAGAAGCATACTCACTAAAACGTTCAGTCTTCTCTTCACCATCAAAACAAAAACCGGAAATATTGTCAGGGTTTTTTTGTTTAAATATTCCTCCAAAAGTTGCACAGGTCCCAGCAGATATAATATGCTTCGCTTTTCTGGCATACTTCTCTATAATTGATGACACTTCCACACCACTTTTCAAAAATCCTTCTTCTTGAAATGAACCTTCAAGGATGAGCACATCACAAGGTACAATACCTGATATAACATCTTCCATACTGTACGAGGTATCCAGTACAGGATGATGCACCAGTTCAAAATATGAAAGTATATAAAAAAGATCTGGGTGGTTTAAAAAAGAGTGGGTATTACCATTACAAGTTATAGACTGTAGCCAAAGCAACTTAGGTTTGTTTTGGCTTGTCATCCTTTACGCCTTTAGCGCGTTATAAATATTACGTGAAATATCATCTGTATATTCCTCGATAGCCTTAGGTAAAATATCTTCTCCTTTGAGAAAAACCATACCTCCTAAGTATCCCATAAAAAGCCCAAAAGCAGAGAAGAAATCTTGGTTACGCAACTCTCCAGAAGAAACAGATTCATCAAAGAAAATCATAATTTCAGTGATAAAACCAGAAACACAGACCATCCCCTCACAGCCCTCACCAAATACTTCACGATTTGCGAGATATACACGTAGAAAATACTCTATCATCTCAGGCTTATCTCTTGCCATAGTAAAATAAATATCAACGATCTTCGCAATCTTCTCTTCGGCACTCACATCCATCATATTAACTGTATGTATCTTCTCACCCAATGCTTGAGAAGTATACTTAATAATCGCCTGAGCTAAGAGATCTTTAGATGAAAAATAATTATATACATTCCCCACACTCATATGAAGTTTCTTAGCAATGTCAGGAATAGTTGTCTTATGAAAACCATTTATAGAAAAAAGTTGTAATGCAGCCTGTATGATAGATTCTCTTTTTAATGCTTTCTTATCTACTATTTTCAAGGATATCCTTTTTATTTCATTTGTATATTTTAGCATAAATTAGCCCAATAGTTAAATTGTTCAAGCTGTAATAATCTACAAAATATTGTACATTAATAATTAAAGTTCTTTATTCATTACCCAGAGTAATCGCTCCGAGTGCGACATTGGCATTGTCCATACTCAAGCGCTCATTTCTATAAATCGGATAATTGACACTAAGTGCATTGTAGGTTCGCATAAGTAGCTGGCGATTTTCAAATAGATCACCACTGAGTGCTACTCCGTCAATACCGATATTAGCATCAGAATCTTCTGCCTGTTCGGCTATGAAGTCTGCAAGTGAATCAATAAATCCAAAACTAAGTAGATAGTCATCAAGTCCTGCGAGTTTAAAACTGATAGCAGAACGAATAGCAAGTCTAAAATCAAGTTGATATCCTTCCTTTGTACTGATGACCTTGTAATCAATACGAGGACCTGATTTTCCACCAAACTCTATGGCTGTTGATTCAAGTGTTTCACATGCTTTACCTGCATTATCTCCATCATATAAACCGATGAACACAGCAGCCATAGACCATAGTTTAGCTATATCAGAGATATTACTGCAGGTATTAAATCGTAACTTTTCCACTTTTTCGTAGAGTTCAGAATATGTATTTTTGAAATTATTAACAAGTCGCATTCCTCCTTCATCCATTTCAGCTATCGCATCTAACATTTGCTTAGGCTGAGAAAGATGTTCATTACTAAAAAGCACCATAGGTGTATACCCAATTTTCTTAGAGAAACTAAATATATGGGAATGATTCTCTCGACTAAAATGTATGCTACAAAGAGATTGGTCTTCTAGCGCCTTTTCAAGCACAATAGAGCGCAATGCAGCGTGCGCTGGCTCAAAACGTATGGCATTCTCAACCTGAGATCTTTCATGCTTTGATATATATTGTATTCGGGGCTGATCACCTAAGTCAAATCTTAGATCTAGATGTAATCCATTTTTATCATCATATGCTTGAAAACCACCGTACTCACAAAATGAAGAATACTTTAAAGTTAAAGAAACATTCCAAGGTAACATATCTCGTCCTGTAGCAATAATAACATGTTCCGCTAATGCTGAAGCCGTACGAAGTGTCGGTACATGATCAGAGAAAACTGCATCTACACCTTTGGCTTTTAATGCTGTTGAGAGAGCCAACGTCACTTTATCATCAGGAAAGAAAACAGGATAAAAAGGTTCATTCAATTCATATTCAACACGAAATTTCAATTTGGTTTTTAGACGAACGCTAGGTTTTTCTATCATCATCAGTGAGTCTAACTCACCCTGCGTAATAAGAAATTTATCTGAGATCTCAGTGGGATCACAAAATAATATACCTTCAGCATGCTGCACATTCGAATTTAAGAGTGAAAAATGGCGGATACCATTGTAGGTTGGTATAGTAAGTTCCCCTTTCTCTATTAGGAAATTAGCCAATTGTGTGAAAAATACTTCCTCATTCGCAGCCGTAAGACCTGTGTATGTAGTTAATGTCTCCATAGTAAGTGAAGTTTCACTAAATCCACAGACAGAGCATGGATTAAATGGATCGAATGTCTTTACTACTTTCTCCTGACATTCAGGACAGTAAGGAATTTTATATCGCGTTTCCCCTGGAGATAAAGATGTTATTAAATTTTCTCCATCATTTTCTTCTTTATGGATCTCTTCTATCTTATAATCACGTAAGAAAAGGGATTGGGGAACAAGATTGGATATCTGTTCTGCTAATGTTTCAAGTGTAGGTTGGTCACCTGAGGCTTCTATCCTGTAATGCATTCCGTCTTCATAAAGTGAAATAGGGATAGCCGAGAGTTCCTGAATACGACGTAAGAGTCGTGTAAATAATCCATTATCATGGATATACTGAAATTTAAACGCTATATGCATCGAGAGCCCTGAAAGAGTTTGGAAGAATGTCTTGCATATCTACGTCCTGTTTTTTTACTGCATTAATACCTATAGTTTTTAAATGATTCACTAAGGTCATCTCCATCATAGGTACGGCATCAGATACACCTTCTGAGAGAGAAAACTCTGTTGCTTCGATGATCGTTGGCACTACACCCATGATCATGGTTGGAGGACGATCTCCAATGAGGTCCATCATATTGAGTGTCTGCAGCATTTCTACTTCATGCGCACTTCCTTGCCAGTCTACTGTATCAGGTACAGCATCAAAGTCAAAAAAGTATACTTCACCTGCTTTAACGCCGGGAGCATTGATCGTATCAATGATGATCAGACGGTCATACTCAACAATGATCGGTATAAGCCTTTGCGCAAGTGTACCACCATCTACGATATCAAGCTGGTGTTCCCCCTCAAAATTGTACTTTTCACCCATATATTTTATAAAATGTACACCTATTCCTTCATCTCCAAAAAGCAGGTTACCTATGCCCAGGACTAATATTTTCACTTCTTATCTTCTTCAACTTCATCAGTATCATGTTTTAAATGATAATCATATCCTGTAAACATTACATCCATTGCACCATGTTTAAAGCGGATAGCAGACCAGATCACAAGATAAATATGTATAGGTATAAAGATCAAATATCCCCACATAACAATATGATGAATATAACGTACATTCGCAAGTCCACCCATCCAATACTCTACAGTACGCATAGGCTCATAAAGCCAACTACCTATACCTAAATGATAGACATGTACATAAAGTACCAATCCAGTTACAGAAGCTAAAACAACTAAGATCATTATGGCAGTATATGTTATAAATTGTAAGGGACCATATAAACCTTTTTTACGTAACTCACCGATAAAAAAGTAAGATTTTAGCTGAGTGATCCAAGATCGGACACTAAGCACATCTTTCATTGAACGTAATTCACCCTCTTTATCTTTTCCAAAGAAGAAAAGATAGATTCTAAGTAATCCTGAAGCGATAAGAACAAATCCTATGATCAAGTGCCATTGGGTCCATTCTGCATACAAAAGCTTATCTGTTGAACCTTCAGGTGTAAGAAATGGATCGGCGATGTAAAAACCTGTGACGATAAGCCCTATAATCACCGAAGCACGTATCCAGTGTAATATCCTATTGCCACTACTGTAGACAAAATCAGGATGATCTGAAGTATATTTTTCTTCATGTACCATGTTTACTCCTTTTCATTTATTTTTATTAAAAAAATACTGACCCACTAGCAGCTTGCACTGCTACTCATAGGATTCACTTTAAATTCACTAAGTTCTACGCCTTTAATATCCATAACATGTACAGAACATGACATACATGGGTCAAATGAATGAATGATTCTAATGACTTCAAGTGGTTTGGTTGGATCTTCAATCTTCAAACCAATTAACGATGCTTCATATGGCCCAATAGTACCATTGGCATCCATAGGCCCAGCATTCCATGTTGTAGGTACAACTGCCTGGTAATTTTCGACCAAACCATTTTTAATGCGTACCCAGTGACTCAATGTACCACGAGGAACTTCACCTATAAAGCGTCCTGTATACTCTTTTGAAGGATCTATCTCAAACTTAGTATATGTACTGTCATCTGTTTTGACATTTTCTACTAAAGAGTTAAAGATAGTAATGGCATTGTCAGAAACCAATTTAGTCTGAAGCATACGTGCTGCTGTACGACCCAATGTCGTAAAGAGTGCACCAACAGGTAATCCAGTTCTCTCCAAGAATCCACCAACTGCAGCTTTGACTTTTTCATTTCCTCTTGCATAATTCACAAGTAGACATGATAATGGTCCAACTTCCATTGCTTCACCATCATAACGTGGTGCTTTAACCCAAGTATATTTCTTCGTTTCATCAACGATCTTTGCTGGACCATTCACTGTGTCACCATCAACAAAACCTGTATAATCAGGATCTGTTACACCATCATAAGGTTGAAGTGGCTTAGTTCCTTTGTACCATGCATGTGTCACATCTTCTTCTATCTTCATATCATCAATGTCAAATACTTTACTTAGATCTCCACCTTTGATAATACCACTTTGGAAAAGGTGTTCTGTACGGTTAAGCATAAATGCCTCACCAGACATGAAGTTTTTCACACCTACCCCACCAAGGACACTCTCTTCAGTACCATATGCTTCAGCAGCCATCACGATATCTGCATGATATGCACGATCAATAAAGTCTTTCACAATTCTATATTTTTCTCTCCACTGAGATAAACGCGTCGGACTCAAGATGTCACGTACACAAGTTACCCCACCAACCACTAAACTTTGTGGGTGTGGCTGTTTCGCACCAAAGATAGCAAACATCTGTGCAGCAATACGCTGTACTTCAAGTGCTTTCAAATAGTGAGAAAGTGCTATAAGGTTCTGCTCAGGAGAGAACTTATATGTTCCATTTCCCCAATAAGCATTGGCAAAGGGCCCAAGTTGTCCCTTATCTACAAATCCTTTAACTTTATTCTGTACAGCAGTCAATTCATCAGTACCTGTCGCGATAGGAAGATCAGAGTATTTAAATGCCAGCTCAGAAGCTGCTTTAGGATCTGCACTAAGAGCAGAAACGATATCAACCCAGTCTAGTCCATGCAAGTGGTAAAAATGTACCACATGGTCATGCATATAAAGAGATGCATTTAAAAGTGACCTTACCAGTTTAGCATTATACGGTGCTTCTACACCCAAGGCATTTTCTACCGCTTCCACACCTGCTTTATAGTGTGAATATGTACAAACACCACAAATACGCTGTGCCATGAGACCTGCATCACGAGGGTCACGACCTTTAAGGATAAGTTCAATACCTCTCCACAATGTGGATGATGAGTAGGCTTTTTGCACAACATTGTTTTCATCTACTTCTACTTCAACACGTAAATGCCCTTCAATTCTTGTTATCGGATCAATAACTACACGTCTGTTACCCATAATCTATCCTTCCTTCTCATCATTTTTATTCATAAATATACTCGCTACAGCATGTGCACCTATACCAACAACTGTTGCAGTAAGAAGCGCTTTACCTACATCATCTACTGTAGTATTGAGCCCCATCACCAAATGTGATTTGATAGGTTGTTCCAATGGACCCATGGTATCCCAGAAATCTGGCTCTGAACATCCCATACAACCATGTCCTGCTTGAACAGGCCAACTCGTACCTTGATTGAACCGTTCTGTTGAACAGTTATTAAATGTATAAGGACCTTTACACCCTTGTTTGTAGAGACACCATCCGTCTTTTGCACCATCATCACCAAAGCTCTCTACAAATTCTCCTGCATCAAAATGTCCACGTCTCTCGCAAAGATCATGAATCCTATGACCATAAGCCCACTTTGGACGAGAGTAACGATCTAGTGCTGGCAATGTACCGAAGAGTAGGAAGTGCATGAGCGTTCCTACAATGTTCGTTTCACTAGGAGGACAACCCGGTACGTTGATGACTGGTTGAGAAACAACCTTATCTACACCTTTTGCTCCTGTAGGGTTAGGTGCAGCAGCTTGAATACCCCCAAAGCTTGAACAAGTACCAATAGAGAAGATCGCAGCGGCATCTTTTGCTGCTGCGGTTACGATACTAAGACCTGTTTTACCATGAGCACCTAATGTCAAGTACTGACCATTATTTGCAGTTGGTACACCACCTTCAACAAGTAAGATATAACGTCCCTTGTATTTTTCTAATGCATTGTCAAGATTTTCTTCTGCCTGCCAACCTGCAGCAGCCATAAGTGTTTCATGATACTCAATAGATACATAATCAAATATCAAAGAATCAATAGTAGGTGAAGCTGAACGGATAAGTGATTCACTACATCCTGTACATTCTGCCATATGCAACCAGACCAATGGTACTCTATCTGCAAGCTTTGCAGCTTCGGCAAATAAAGGTGTAAATTGAGCTGGTAATGCAAGCATTGCTGTAATACCAGCCGCCCACTTCATAAAGTCACGCCGTTCAAATCCTTTACCTTCTAGCATTTCTTCTATCGATTCCTCTTTAGATGAAGGCAACTCAGATAACACCTTTACACGATCTTTAGCTTTCTCATAAAGTGCATCAAAACCATTCATAATTACTCCTTTATTTGTGTTGTTATGTATAAGTATATCATACGTTTATTATATATTATAATTATTATTTAAGACTAATACGGTCCTATTTAATAATTACATGTGCTGCCTAAAACCAACCTCTCAACATTAAATACCAATACATAGGTTTTAACTGATAGAGATCAAATGCCCACCAGAAAAATCTTGGCTCTGCAGGGTTTAGGAAAGGTATCGTTGGTGCTATACCTTCATAGTTAAATTCTGCCATCATGATCTGACCATATTCAGTTTTGATAGGACAAACAGTATAACCATCAAACTTTTCTTTAAGTGGTTTACCTTCTAATGCAGCAACCAGGTTACCTACAACAACCGGACCTTGGTGTCTAGCTGAACCACCTGTTCTACATATAGGGATACCACATACATCACCGATTCCAAATACATTTGCATATCTTCTGTGCTGCAATGAATACTGATCTACTTCCAACCAACCTTTTGCTGTACCTTTTTGCCAACCCAAAGGTGAATCAAGTAAAGCTTGAGATGCACTCATTGGCGGTACAATATGGATGAAATCATAGGTCATCTCAACCATTCTTTTTTCCTCAGACATATCATACTCTTCCAGATCTTCATCGTATTCACCTTTGATCTCATACGTTTCTTCAAAAGTTGCTACCTTGTTATTTACATCAATGGCAACAAGGTTATGTCTGAACTTATTGGTGATCGTGTCATATTGCTTCTGTACTTTCTGTAATGATTCATCAAATTCAGGGTGTTTAAAAAGTTTTGATTTGCTGGTTGCAAAAATAAAATCAGCCCCTAGATCATCTTTTTTCAAATGATCGGCACTTAGATAGAGAATTTTTTGTGGTGCTCCACCACATTTAATAGCTGAACTTGGCTGTGTATAGATTGCTTTTGGTTTTTTGCCTGAAGCAGCTGCTTCTTTTAGTGCTTCAAACCATTCCCATGTTGCACTACCACCTTTAGCAGTACCTTCCTCTAAATTACTCAAATAGACACTGGAAATACCATTTTTACCGATATCGTCTTCAGTAAGTCCTTTGATCCATTCATAATGGTATTCCATACCAGTAGCTACGACCATAAAGTCATATGGTACTTCTTCACCTGCACGTGTAGTTACTTTATTATTATCCGGATCGAAAGAAGCTACTTCATCTTTGATCCAATTTACATCATCAGGGATAAAGTCTTTGTTCTCTTTCTTAATATCATCGATAGTGTAAAGCCCAGCTGCCATAAATACTTGTCCAGGTTGATAAAGATGTATCTCATTAGGAGCAATGATCGTAATGTCAGCATTTGGTAAAGCACTATGAAGTCTGGCCAAAGCCATAATACCACCTGCTCCACCACCAACAACTAATATCTTAGCCTTTTTATCACTTTTTGTACCTGCCGCTTCTGCTTCAGCAGCTTCTGAAGCAGAAGGAATGCCCATTACGCTGGCTGCACCACCAACACCCATCATTTTGAGTGCGGTTCTTCTACTTATACCTTCATTACCCTCACCGTGTAGTAAATCTATCACCGGCTCGCTATGCTCTATCTTCTTTTTTTGCATTTTAAATCCTTTTTGATTAACTTAGTATATTATAAAGCAGTTTATATTTAATAAAACTGAATATTCATTCAAATTATAATTTTTATAACTATAATCTGAAATTAATCTATACTATAATGAGTAGTATAACTTTTATATTCTTCTAGTACTATGATATAATGCCTAAAAAAAAGGCACATATGATATCCATAGTTATACAAACACTTTCTGGTTTAGGAATGTTTTTATTTGGTATGTTATATATGGAACTTGCACTTAAAGAATCTGCAGGTGTTCGCTTTAAAACCTGGATAAAAAACTCAACATCCACTACTATCAAATCTCTCATGAGCGGTGCTGTGGCTACGGCACTACTTCAAAGCTCTTCTGTAGTAACACTTATGACACTCTCATTTGTTAGTGCCTCGTTAATTTCTATGAATTCAGGTATTGCTGTTATATTTGGATCGAATGTTGGTACAACGATCACTTCATGGATCGTTGCGACCCTTGGTTTTAAAGTCCAGATAGAGTCTTTTGCCCTCCCCCTGATAGGAGCAGGAGGACTAATGCTTATATTAGGTACATCACATAGAAAAGTTACTACTGTTGCCAAAGTGTTTGTCGGATTCGGACTTTTGTTTCTTGGTTTGGATATCATGAAAACAGCTATAGAGTCATTGGCAGGAGCGATCGACCTTGCAAAATTTACTAACTTTCCTCTGATCGCGTTTGTAGGCATCGGCTTTGTGCTCACTGCACTGATTCAATCTAGTTCAGCAGCTACAGCCATTGTTCTGAGTGCCTTGTATGTTCATATACTCAGCTTTGAGCAGTCAGCCGCTATGGTTATAGGTACGAATATTGGAACAACTGTTACTGCTATTCTTGGAGCCATAGGTGGTATTCCTGATAAAAAACGTGTTGCACTGGCTCATTTTATCTTTAATTTTATTACTGCGGTGGCCGCGTTTTTACTTTTACCTTTTTTAATACATTTTGTAATGGATGTTGTTGGACTTCGTAATGATCCTGTAACTGCACTGGCACTGTTTCATACTTTATTTAATATACTGGGTGTAGTAATGCTATTACCGTTTATATCACTGATGGCCAAGTATTTGAGTCGTATTTTTATACATAAAAAACCTGTATCTACAAAATACATACATTTGGTCGATCCTGAATTCTCAGAAACGGCACTTGTTGCATTAAGAGATGAAGTGAATAATTTGTTTGTAAAAACGATGAAGTA
>NZ_JBFFOH010000019.1:0-30540 GCF_041562805.1 Sulfurovum sp.
ATGAGATATCAGCTAGTGATGGTATTGAATATAAAAAATATAATAATACATTAAGTGGCTTTACTGGAATTGATATTTACAAATTTAGAATAAATCAAAAATATAGATGTTTTGGATATAGAAAGGGTGAAATTTTTTATGTTCTCCATTTTGAGACAGATCACAAGTTAAGCGATAGAGGATAAAATAAAACTAATATATTTACTATAATTGAGAAAATAAATAAAATTATACTCAAAAAAGTGTCCCTAAAAGTGTCCCTATTATATGAATATGTATCGTATATAAGGGAATAGGGCATAACTTATCGTTGCACCTGTAATTTAAAGGGTATGTATATCCCTTAATTACGTACTTTCATTTATATAACTTCACTATTTAAGTAACCAAAACATTATATATTTTGTTAGGTTTTATGGTCATATTTATTTTAAAAAAAATATTTTACTTCTAGAGTTTTTGATTACTGTTTTATGAAGCCGAACTATCACAGAAAATTAATATAGTTCTCATTCATTGTGATGCCATACTACATTTTCCATTTTAAACACAAGATAAGTAACTCTCAGGAGTTAAAGTTGTAGTCAACATCACAGTATTAATATCTTCATGATCCAGCCATACTCTTTGACGGGTTACTCTTTGTCTACCAACAGATAGTATTGAGGATCTTCAAATTTAAGCTTATCAAACGAAGCGACTATATGCATTTTGATCACCAGTATCTTGAGTATTTAAATGCGATTGAAAAGCTCAATTGTTTCTATTGCTCCTACTTTAATGATTTAATGCTGTATGCCTCAGCTATTACAGGCAGGACAGAACTTTATTTTTGTCCTATCAAACATGCGAAGAATATTGTTTCTAAACATAGATATTATGATGAATTTTTATCTTATGGTGATGAAGATGAGTATCAAAAAAAGCTAAATGAACTTCGTGAAAATTCTCAAAAATAGTTTGTAAGTGCTGTAACGACTTGGGTAAGGTGCGCTATGCTAGAGGCTAGACTCTTCATCATTTGGGGCTGCTGCCTTCTGGTAAAAGTAATCGCCGGTAAGTTCCATGTAGAGTTCCATCCCGGTAGTCACGGTTCCATAAATCCCCGGAATACCTGAAGAGGCATTGCACCAATACAGGTTATGAAAGGGTGTGTCAGCTTTGAGTCGTGATACGGTATATTTTGGCAGTAGAGCTGCCCCGTAAGCATTGCCATAGGGGGAATTGCAAAAGTCTTCGCTGGTGGTTGGTGAACCAACAACTTTTACAGCTATATGGTCTCTAAGATCAGGAATATGATACTTCACTGCCAGGTCAATCAACTTTTCGGCAATGCCTTTCTTCAAAGCGAGATAATCCTGATGACTCTGATCATCAGCTTGCTTGAATGGAGCATAAGGTGCGAAAGTAGCGAGTTCGATAATGTGTCCACCGTCGGGTGCGACGTTCTCATTATCATTGCTATGCATCGTGGGTGTCGACATGAAGAACCATGCGTGTTCCACATCAAGTTTTTTGCCTGCTTCCCACATCGTATTCATACCCCAGTCCAGACAATGCCAGGTATTGTGGTTGCCGAGTCCGTACCTGGCTGGGTCAAACCCGGGTTTGAGTCCTAGATAGACTATGACGCCATTGTCAGAATACTCGTATTTAAGTTTGTCCCGATCGCGTTTTGGGAAGTGTTGCCAGCCGATCATCTCTGCTGATTTTTGAGGATCCATTCCACTGATATAGTTTCTTGCAGTGAAGGTTTTTCCTGACGCTGTGGTGACGCCAGATATACTGCCGTTGTCAGTAGATATCTCGGTCACCTGTTCTTCGAAGTAGAGGTCACCACCGTGATCAGTTATAAATCTGGCAAGCCGCTGTATATAATACTTGAAGTGTTTGGTTGGGGAATATGCTCCGCTTCCATAACCACCAAGCAGACCAACATAGAACAGCAATGACAGTTTATCTGGCGGAAGCAGCAAGTCCCCTGCTTGCGCAGTCAGTATAGTCTGTGCCTCAATAGATACACCGCAGGCATCGAATACATCTTGCACAGTTGCGTTTCTGTATCGCAGAAGCGTTGAATAATAAAGTGGGCCTTTAAGCAGATAGTCCCACCAATGTATTTTTCTCGGTAACGCTGCCATCTCTTTACGAAGTGCTTTCACTATCTTAAAGAAGGCATCTAGACCGGTAGTATGCGGGTAAGCCTCTTCGATGTTTTTTTGCAGTTCTGCCCAGCCATACGGTATTTTTACGCGCTTACCGTCAGGCATGATCATATGATCATAGCCAGTTTTGTCAAACAGCTCGAAAGTGATGTCTTTCTCGAGACCAAGTCTCTTGAGGAATTCGTAGACTCTCCCGCCTTCGCCACAACTCCAGATATAGTGGACTTGTGCGCAAAAGTGGTAGCCGTTCCTTTCAAATGTATGAGCATATCCACCTGGAACATCATGTGCCTCCAGCATACAGACTTTGTGCCCTTGGTTACTCAACAAGGACGCACAGGTCAATGCTGCATTGCCCGTCCCAATGAACAGATAGTCATATTCTACCCCGGCAGCATGACGCTCTCGATAGTGCTCGTTCTGTAATGCCTTCTGTTCTCTGGTAAGTGCGCCTGAACTGAATTTTTTCATCTATTCTCATTTCGTGGATGCTACTGTCAACTTAAGCAATTTAACACAGTCTTTTCTAAATATTAGCGGTATCTGTATATCCAACTATTAGGTTGTCCTCGTATTAAGAGTATATCAAAAATGTTCTGATAATGATGGAAAGAGCCAAAATGGCAGTCATATTATAGATATATAGAGTATTAGAATAATTAGTAAGGTCATTTTATCCTTTAATTTAGAGGTTAGAAATATGCATGCAAATAAATAAATTTCTTTCCAAAATGGTTAACTGATCCAAAACTTTATAAAATATGCTATATAAAAGGTTTTACAATGAGTTGTCTTTTATGTTTTGTTGTTTCTAAAAATTGATCTAATGAAAAAAAATAGAGAAATTTTTACTAAAAAAAGTGACACATAAAGTGTCACTAGTATATCGATAGATATAGTAAATAAGGGAATAGAGCATAACTTATCGTTGCACCTACTATCTAGCGATAGTTATGAAAATGATACAAAACCGTTGTAATGCCCTAGACAACTTATCAATAGATAATTACTGAATTTTTATTACGGATCTATAATCCAGCATTTGCATCTAATACACCAGATAGGTGGGTATTGATCGTAATGTCTTTTTCGTTAATCATAATGTCTTCTACGGTTGCTGTCTCTAAACGTCCAGTAACATTTAGATCTCCCTGTGAAACTTCATTTAGAGCTTTGTTTGCTTTCAAAATGCCCTCATCAATTTTTTCCCCATAGTCAAATTTTACAATACTTTGGAGATAAGACTGTATGGGTGCCAGTTCAGCAGCGTCGATCAATAGATCAAAAAGATCACTGTTTGTAGTTGAGTCATATATAAGATCATCAAAAATGAGGGTTCTAGTCTCTTTATCTATTCTTGGTAAACCGGTAAATGTTATCTCTCCATTGAAATCGAACCAATTAAATTTATCAAGGGATCTCAGCCATTCATCTCTGTTATCGTAATTTATATGTGCAGATATACTTAATCGACCTTCAGTACTTTTTCCTATCTTAGGATTTGATATCTTTAACATTCCCGGCATCACACTTTTGACTAGATCAATCGAATAGACATCGGAATATTTTTTGTTTGATCTGGCTAATAACTCTTCATATGTGATCACGACAGGAAGGTGAAAATTAAAACTCCCTTCTTTGTAGCAGATCGTTTCAAGGTCGGTGATCTTTGTCTTATTATAATCTACAGGAGGCTTTCCTAAAAGAATCTGTGTTTTACCTCTTGCACTTATCGTACTTCGTAGAACATGATCAACGATATCAATTTGAGAACAGGAAGCAACATCTGGGTGAAATAAGAGATAGGTATCTGAATCATTATCTATTTTTAAAGGCTCTTGGATATCTTCCCACTGTTCTTCCATTCTGCCTTTTATGTCAAGTTTTGCAAGAAGTTTTGGTACTTTCTTTGCACATTTATCCAGTCTTTTTCGAAGCTTTGGTTCTATGACTTTTTTAATATCTATACTGAATAGATCAAATAGTTTTAATTCGGGGCTATTTGACCACGCAAAATCGTGTGTTATGTCTATGGAAATAGTCCAATCACTATTGATGTGTAGTTTAGCATTGAGATATAGGATCGCTGAAGCTCTTGCAGTGCCATAGATATATCCATCTGCAGATGCTTCTGCTCTAACTGGAAATGCAAATGTCAATGTTGGTCCATTACCAGATAGCAAGATACGTCCATTTCTTTTTACCCAACCTTTTACGTCACATTTTACTTTTGGTACTGTTCTGAAGTCTCTTGTCCACTCTTTACAAGAGACTTTAAAGCCCTTTATTTTACATTTTGGAATGAAAGGTACCTTCATGTCTTGAGGTTTTATGCAGACCTTATCACGCTCATCTAAGACCGCTATATCATGTGGAACATATTCATTTAAGTATTTTTCTAAGACAGTAAGGTCTGCTTGTATAGGCAGTGTGATGATAGATACTTCTTGATCCTGCTCAGCACCAATAACACTACTTGGATAAAGAAAAACAAAGAAAAGTAAAATACAGATAAAATGATTTGTATTGGTAAGGTGCTTGTTTCTAAACATAGGTCTCTCTTAAACGTATTGTTGTATATCATTTTAGCGTAAAATACTAAGTTTTAGTGTCAAAAAATGCTTATCATACGTACTTCTTTATCTTTAATATTTAGCACTTAACTCTATTTTGATATAATCAATGAAAAAAGAGATTGTTAATGAAAATTCTTCTATTGTTATTTACACCATTATTTATATTTGCAAAGGTACATTATGCAAAAGTTGAACCTTATGAATCTGTGGTTCTAAAGTCTGCGGTTAGTGCTTTGGTAATGCATGTTGACCTTGATGCCGAGGGGAGTGTAGTGGATCAAAAACGTGTTATTTATTTGGATGATCGTTTGGATAAAATTGACTTGAAAACATCAAATGAAAAGCTTCTCATTCTTAATGAAACTTTAAAACGACAAGAGTCATATTTTCAACGCATCGATAAGTTGAAAACAGCATCTACGAATCAAAAAGACGATGCTTTTTACAGTTTTTCTTCTGCAAAAACACAGTATTTGGATATGCAGTATAAGATTGCTCAGCTTGAAGACAGTATTGAAAAAAAATCCATTGTACTTCACCATATGTATCTATATGAAATCATGGTACGTAAAGGTGATTATGTATCTCCTGGCTCACCTTTGGCAACTATAGTAGATGCAAGCAGAGCTAAGTTGGTACTTTTTTTAGAACCTTCTGAGTTGGAGCAGATAGAGCAGAAAACGGTGTACCTTAATGGTGAAAAAACAGAATATAAAGTAGATAAAGTATGGAGAGTGGCAGATGAGAAGTTTATTTCATCTTATCGTGCAGAGATTTATATTACTGCACCTACAGGATCATTTTCCAAACTCATGAAAGTTGAGATAAAATAATGACGACAGATTGTGGGTTAGATTGTTTTGAAAGTACCTGTTATCAGGAAGTAAAAGTGACTGTAAAAAAGATAGAAGGATAGAATAAAATGAATTTAGAAGAACAAGACAAACAATATGTACTACAGACGTATGCACGTGATTATACGAACTTTGTAAAAGGTGTGGGTTCTACACTTTATGATGACAAAGGGAAAGACTATATCGACTTTGCATCAGGTATCGCAGTAAGTTCCATAGGACATGGAAATGAGAAGCTTGTCTCAGCGATCTGTGAACAGGCAAAAAACATCATTCACATTTCCAATTTGCAAGTGATAGAACCTCAGGTGAAATTGGCAAAGAAAATGGTTGAACTGAGCGGATATGATATGGGAGTATTTTTTGCCAACTCTGGTGCAGAAGCCAATGAAGGTGCTATTAAGATAGCTCGTAAATATGGAGAGACCAAGTTTGAAAACAAACGTTACAAAGTGATTACTTTGGAACATTCATTTCATGGACGTACGATCACAACTGTAAAAGCCACAGGACAAGAGAGTTTTCATACACCAAACTTTTCTCCATACCCAGCTGGATTTTCTTATGAAAAATCTATAGCTGATGTCTATAAAGCCATAGATGATGAGACGGTAGCTGTGCTGATTGAATTGGTTCAAGGTGAGGGTGGCGTTCAGCCTTTTGAGAAAGAAGAGATACAGAAATTGGCAGCACATCTTAAATCAGAAGGTATTTTGCTTATCGTTGATGAGGTGCAAACGGGTGTTTACAGAACAGGTGAATTTTTAGCTTCGAATTTGTATGAGATCGAGCCGGATATTATCACATTGGCCAAAGGACTTGGTGGTGGAGTACCAATTGGTGCAGTGATGACAAAACACAAAGATATTTTAGTTGCAGGTGATCACGGTAGTACTTTTGGCGGTAATTACTTGAGTACAGCCGCTGGACTTGCTGTATTGGATGTGTTACATCCTTTATATGATAATGGAACCATAGATGAAACGATGGTTTATTTTTCACAAAAATTACAAGATATGGTTGTGAAATATAAAAACCTATTTGAAAAAGAAGTAGGACTTGGACTGATGCGTGGACTTCGTGCCAAAAGTGCTGATATTCAAGCTGCTACCATTAAAAATGCGATGAAAGAAGGTGTGATCATATTGAAAGCAGGACGAAATACAGTTCGTTTTCTACCAAGTATTACAATCAGTAAGAATGAAATTGATGAAGGGTTTAAACGTTTTGAAAAAGCTATTTCTTCTTTGTAGTTTAGTGGTATCATCTGTAATTTATGCAGACGAGTTGGGTGATATACTCTCTGACAATAAAGAGTTACTCTTTGATTATCAGTTCAAAAGCAATGAACTTGAGAGTGATATGCTCTCAAAGAGTTGGTTGAATCCTGTAAGAGTACAGTACAGTAAGAATTTTACTCAGCAGTATACGGATGATACTAGAAATACAGGGTCCTTTGCTGTGATCGTAGACCAACCTATATTTAGATCAGGTGGGATCTATTATGGTATTAAATATTCACAGGCACTGCGTGATGCCAATGCAGCAGAGATAACACTTCAAAAACGTACTATGATAGGTGATGCTATATCCATACTGTTTAATTTGAAAAAGACCAAACTTGAACAAGAAAAACTGAAGTTTCAAATTAAAAATGACACGATTGATATACGTCAAAAACGTGACAGTTATGAATCAGGTTTATTAGACAGCAGTTTTTTGGATCAGGCTATTTTAAAAAAGAGTCAAGATGAGACTGCCTTGCTTCAGATGGAATTAAACCTTATGGAACTGAAACAAAGGTTTTCACTTTTAAGTGATAAGGATCCATACGGTTTACGTCTCCCTACTTTAAAATTGATGAGTAAAGAAAACTATACTGAAGAAAATCTGGAGCTGAAAAGAGACAGATTACGTGCGGAACAGTCAGATTATAACCAAAAAGTGACATGGGCAAAGTATCTTCCTACCGTTTCAGTGCAAGGGCAATATACGGATGCAGACCTTAATCCGCTTTTTGAGAGACCTGGTCTTGAAGAAGAGTATTATACCTACGGATTTACTGTTTCTATGCCTTTGGATATCAACTCATTTTCTGATATTGAAGCGAGTAAAGTTGAAAAGCTAAGAGCGGCAGTTGAGGTGATTGATAGAAAAGAAACTGTTGACGAAGAGTATAACTGGATACATAACAGTTTGGGTATCTTGGATAAAAAAATAATGCTGGCCAAGAAAGATGAAAAAGTGTATAAAAACCTCTTTCGTTTAACCAAGAATCTTGCAGATGCAGGAGAAAAGACCTCTTTTGATGCCGATATTATGTATAACTCTTTACAGATCAGAAAAATAGATCAAAAAATATATGAGATAGATAAACAAGTGCAGTTATTGAAACTGTATGTACGGGTGGAAAATGCAATTTAGTGAGTATATGAATGAGTGGCTTTATGGTGAAGAGGGTTATTATAAACATTTTAAAGCCATAGGTAAATCAGGGGATTTCTATACTGCGGTGAGTACAAGCAGCTTTTTTGGTGCAAGTATTGCCAATTATTTTTATTCTCTTTTAAAAGAAAATAAAGCAGATAGAAACGGTTGGCTGATAGAGATAGGTGCACACCAGGGATATCTGCTCTGTGACATGATACAGTGGCTTTACACTTGTGATCCGACTCTGGTCAATACACTTAAATTTGGTATAGTAGAACGTCAACCTGAGGTGCAAAAGGCACAGTTGGCTTATATTCAAGAACGTTTTGGCGATGATATCCAGATTACGCACTTTAATGACATCTCAGAAGTGAAAGCAGCTTATGCTTTTGTGGTAGCCAATGAAATCTTTGATGCTTTTCCTTGTGAACTTTTAAAAGATGAAAAAATAGCTCTGGTAAAAGAAGATGAGATAGAGTGGGAAGAAGCTCCTGTTGAGATGTTAACATGGGCAAGGAAACATCATTTAACACAAGGTGAAATAGCGGTAGGCTATGAGGCGTTTGCAAAAGAGATGGCAAGTGGCATAGAAAAATGTGATTTTGTCTCTTTTGATTATGGGGAAAAGTATGTACGTAATGATTTTTCCATTCGTGTCTATAGATCACATGAGACCTTTCCTCTGTTTGATGAAGCATTGACGTTGGCTGAATCCTATAAAAAAGATGACATTACCTATGATGTGAACTTTGGACATGTGAGTGAAGCATTTGCTGAAGCTGGGTTTGAAGAAGTCTCTTATGAGACACAGGCACGTGCCTTAATACGTTTTGGACTGATTGATATCCTTGAACGCTTTGCAAAGCAGACGACGCAAGCAAGGTATGCAAGTGAAGCTGACAAAATAAAAACACTGATATCTCCCACTATGATGGGAGATAGATTTAAAATGGTGCATTTTAGCAAATAGGAAAACTATTATCTTGTCGCTTTAATCATTTTGCATCGTTTGATCGAAGCATCTTCGCTTCCAAACATGGCTGCATATTTATCGAACTTCTCTTGTGTTATCATGGCTATACACTCTTCTTTGTTCATGGTATCTGCAGTAGCTATAGGTGTCTGTGTAGACGTCTTTACGGTTTCTTTTTTCTTCGTGTCTTCGGGATACATATACGCTGCATTAAAATTTGTATCATCAATCTCTTTGAGTTTTATTTTTTTCTTTGGGGGAGATGGAAGATAAGTTTGTTCAACTACCTGTGCTTTAGTGTTATCTTTATTATTTACTGTAGGTTGATCACATCCTGCTAAGAGTATAAGCATAGTAATGGTGATGATATTATATCTCATATGTATTCCTTTGCTAAATTCTTATATATTTATTGTAATATAATCTACTGAGAATTGCAATAATATTGTGTAAAATGCAAAAGATAAAATAGGTAAGTGTAAAGAACTTAATTTGAAATAGATAGAAGGTTTATTGACTAAGGACCGCAACTGCAATAGCAAACCCGCCATCATGACTGATAGAGAGGGAAGAGACTTGAATGTTATGTATTTTTTGTGCCTCTTTGCTCAGTGAAAATGTTGGTGCACCACGGGAATCTTTTGCTAGGATAATATCATGGAAAGAGAGTTCTCTGCCAATCCCGCACCCAAGTGCTTTTGAAATAGCTTCTTTAGCAGCCCAAAATCCGGCTATGGATGCTGTCTTCTGAGCCAATTTTATCTCTTCTGGATGTAAAAAACGTTGCTTGAATTTCTCACCGAATTGTGCCAATGATTTTTCTATTCTACTGATCTGTATAATATCTGTACCTATTTTCATACAGGTATTATATCAATTACATCCACTCAACCACTTTAGAGACTTCATCTGCAACAAAACATTTTATATTTGTTTTTTCAAGAGGTTTATTTGGGATAACTGCTTTTGTAAATCCTTGTGTTTCTATCTCTTTTAAACGATGAGAGAGTCCGGAGACTTCACGTATCTCTCCGGTGAGGCTCACTTCACCCAGGAAAAGAGTTTCTGCACTCAATTCCCTGTCTCTGTAGCTACTTAAGATAGCAGCAATGATAGCAAGGTCAGCAGAAGGTTCATTTATTTTAATACCGCCTGAAATATTAATAAATACATCATAGGTACCCAGAGGCAGATCAAGTTTCTTCTCGAGTAAAGCCAAGAGCATACCTAGACGATTGTTATCAAAACCGGTAGAGCTTCTTTTTGCATGTCCATAGGACTCTGAAACCAAGGCTTGTACTTCAACAATAATAGGACGACTTCCCTCCATGATGACAGTAAGTGCTGAACCTGACTGAAGTTTTTCTTTGTTAAAGAACTTTCCTGCCATAGATTTGGCATCATTAAGACCCTCTTTATTCATCTCAAATATACCTACTTCATTGGTGGCACCAAAACGGTTCTTAAAACCACGTAACAGACGTAGATCCGAGTTTGTATCACCTTCGAAGTATAAAACAGTGTCTACCATATGTTCTAAGACTCTAGGCCCTGCGATGGATCCGTCTTTGGTGATATGTCCGATGATGAAGATAGGTATATGTAAACTTTTTGCGATACGCATAAGCTCAAAAGTGATCGTACGTACCTGCGTGACTGAACCAGGTGCAGAGGGTGTGTCTTCCGAGTAAAGTGTTTGTATGGAATCTATGACGATCAGTTCATAGTTCTGATTGCCTATTTCTGAGAGGACAGAGCTTAGATTTATCTCGGGTAGAAGATACAGATTCTCATGGTTTGCTTCGAGTCTGTTGGCTCGTAGTTTTATTTGCCCGGCAGATTCCTCTCCTGAGACGTAAAGGACTTTTTTTGTGGCTCTGGCAAGATTCCCTGCTATCTTGAGTAAGAGGGTGGATTTCCCGACACCAGGGCTACCACCTATGAGTGTAAGTGAACCTGGGACAATGCCTCCACCCAGAACCAGATCAAGCTCTCCGCTTCCTGATGTAAAACGGACAATATTGTCTTCTTCTATTTCTGTAATAGGTTTAGCTTTGGATGAAAATGAACTTGATGCACTGCTGCCTGAAGTTTCTTTTAAGAATTTTATTTGATCCGTACTGAGTTCTATCATAGTTTCCCATTGGTCACAGGAAGTACATTTTCCCATCCATCTTGGAGATTGAAAGCCACATGCCTGACATTCAAATAAAGTTTTTTTCTTCGCCATGAGTAACCTTCTATTATCTTATGATGGGTATTATATGTAGAAATAGGGGAAAAACCAAAAAATATGTCAAATTGTAATGTTTTTCGGTTTTTAACTCTTTTAGTTATAATTTTACGAATATAATCGAAGGATAAAGATTGAAGCTCAATCAAATTAAACAGCTTTTTTATGCACTTTATTTAACCAATAGTTTTGGTTTGAAGTTAAGAAAAGTTAAAGATCCAATGAAGAAGAAGAAGTTACGTTTAGCCTATTCTGAAGCACAGCTATCGACACTGAATATACGTGTTAGAATTGAAAATCCTGAAAAATTACCTGAAGATGGACAATATCTTATTATGATAAATCATAGAAGTATTATTGATCCGCCAATTATAGAAGTGGCACTTAAGAATACAAATTTATTCGGACCATGGATCTCAAAAAAAGAGCTGTATAATTCATTTTTCTTTGGACTTTTTGTGCGTCATGGAGGTTCCATATTACTTGATCGTGAAAAGAGTCAGATGAGTGGTTTTTTTGCGGATACAAAAAAGGCTGTAAATCGTGGAGAATCTATTTTTATTTTTCCTGAAGGCACACGAAATAAGACAGGGGAAACGCTTACAAAATTTAAAGAGGGATCACGTATTATTGCTTTAAAGAATAGATTGCCGATATTGCCTATCTATATAAAAACGAATGCAGATGAAGTGTTGAAAGCGGCCCTACAGGATGCCAATTTGGAACAAGAAGTGACTATAGTGATCGGTGATATTATCGACTACAAAGAGAAAACAAGTCTTGAAACTTTATATCGTCAAATGTTTTCTCTTTAATATTGTAAAAATGAGTGTTCTTTCTCTTTTATATAAGAGATGATCTTCTGATCATATTTAGAGTTTCTTTCAGTTTTTAAAATGACTTGTGCTGTATGTCTTGTGAGAGGAGTAATGCTGATTTGCATAGTTTCTTCTGGGGTATGAAGTATGATCATAGAATTCTCTTTTGTTTCTTTTGTTGTGATCTCACCAATTTTTTGATCGGTGATAGCATGGAGTGCAACTTCAAAACCAAGTTTTTTGTCCATGAGTAACATTAATTTGTGTTCAATGGAGTTTGGTATCTCTACAGGGACATCTTTCGTTTTTTGATCGGTCTTTTTAATCTTGTGATTGATCTCTTGATGTACCTTCATGGTTTCTTGTGCAGGCTTTCCAACTTTTCTTGTTATAAGCAGAAATAAAGTTGCAATGAAAGATATACCCAGACCTAGTAAAACTCCGGAAAGTACACCAAGTTTCATTGCTTTTGTGAAATTATAATCCACACTAAAGTAAGCAACTGACACTATAGTAATAATCATACTTATAGGCATAAGAAGATTGAAAAATAGTAGTAGAAAGGCTCTCATGAAAACTAATTCTCCCTATATAAATATTTCCTCTAGAATAGTATTAATATATTCATTTGCTTTAAATGTAATAAGGTCTTTTGGTTGTTCACCAGTACCGATATAAAAAATAGGCATTTTTAATTCATCGGCTATACTGAGTACAGAACCACCTTTGGCTGTACCGTCAAGCTTGGTAATAATTATACCATCAATTCCAATCATTTCATTAAAGGCTTTTGCCTGGTTGATGGAAGAACTACCTTGGGTACCATCAAGAATAAGTAATTTGCGGTGAGGAGCACCTTCTAGCGCTTTCCCCGCGATACGGATCATTTTCTTTAATTCTTCACTCAGGTTGGTTTGCGTATGGAGTCTTCCTGCCGTATCGATGATTATATTATCAAAACCCCTGGCTTTTGCAGACTCGATCGTATCATAGACTACAGCAGAGGGATCATGCCCCTGTTGTGTAGCAATGATTGGAATCTCCAGTTTGTCTGCCCATCTTGTAAGTTGTTCTATCGCAGCGGCCCGAAAAGTATCTCCTGCACCAAGTATTACTTTTTTACCTGCTTGTTTATAGCGATATGCCAGTTTAGAGATCGTAGTTGTTTTGCCTGCACCATTGACACCGATAATCATTTCGACAAAAGGTTTTGCATCACTCTCTTTGAAGTCGGCTTTATATTGAAACACAGAGATGAGTGAGTTGAATGCCTGGATCTTATTGATCTTTTCAGGCAATCCCTCTAAAAGTTTTTCTACAAGTTCATAATTGACATCTGCTTCAAGCAAGATGTCTTCAAATTCATCTTTAGGAATCACTTTTCGTTTAGTTGGTGCAACATCTTTGATCGCATCACTGGTTTTACCCAATACTTTTTTTAATAAATTAAACATGCTAGCTTACCTTTATTTCAATTGTTTTTTGGCTTGTTGGATATCGTATTCTATCATTTCTACTGGCACGATACCCTCATAATGGGTAAAGTACTCATCCCCTACATACATCACCGTGAGTGGAATGGAAAAGTTTTTAGGTAGGTGGAGTGTGCTTGCTAAAAGGTTTGCAAAAGCATCGTTATCTGTACTGTTTGAGATAAAATAGTTTACCTGATATTTTGCCATAAATGTTTCTAGCGCAGGCTGGTCAATGGTATCATGTGTCAGTATACCATAGACAAAAAGCTCTTTTTGATATTTTTTCTGAAGATCATTCAAATAAGGTATCTCTCCAATACAGGGTATACACCATGTGGCAAAAATATTTACAAGCACAATAGGTTTCTCATTAGTATGAAAAAGAACTTTTTGACCAGAGAGTGTCACTGTGTGGTTGACCTCTTTTGTATTGACAAGTGTAAAGGTAGCTGTGGTTTTTTCAGTTTCAGGTACAGGTATTTCTACTGTAGTGGTCTCATCTGTAATATTATGAGAAATATTTTTGGGCATATTCTCTTGTTTCTTTTCCAATTTAAATCTTTTATCTTGCTGCTCATCTGTATATTTTTGCGTAAAAATTTCAGTAGTATTTTCTACAGGCATAGAGATGACCTTAGGCTTTTCTTCTTCCCATCCTATGTAGATGGATAAAATAATGAGTAGTATAAGTAAAAGAACAGCACCTATTTTTTGCACACAGACCCTTTTGGTATAATTAGTATGGCGATTATAGCCAAAGAGCATTAAATAAAACGGATTGATATGACAAAAGAGGGTAGAAAAAAAGCATTTAGAACGCAGAGTTTGATACAACTTAAGAAGGCTTCAGGGTTCGGAAGTTATCAAAAAGACAAGAAAATACTGCATGTGTTGTACAGATACATAGCGCAAAGTAATGCAAAGCATGTGATGCTTTATATACCTTTAAAAACAGAAGTAAACATATATCCACTCATACAACGCTTACGCAAAGAAAAGAAAGCGCTCTATGTACCATTTATGGAAGGTACAAGTTTTAGGTTGGTAAAATATAGACTCCCACTAAAGAAAAAACAATTTGGGATCAAAGAACCTAATGATTCAAAACAATATAGAGTAAAAAATATAGATTTAGCTATTGTACCTATCGTAGGGACAGATGTAACACATAGACGTGTTGGATTTGGAAAAGGTATGTATGATAGATTTTATGAAAAACAGAATAAAAATATAAAACAAACCGTTTTTGTAGCACGTGAATTGTGTTACAGTAAAGAGGTCATAACAGACCATTATGATGTAAAAGCAGACATGATCATAACAGCCTAGGAAGTTTTGTTACATGCAAACTTTCATGCTGAACTAGAATATAACCATGTTTGTATTTTATGAGACATGTATTGATCGAAGGATAATTAATGTTAGGAATAATAGGAGTTTCCAGTATCACTGGAATAGCCATTGGAGCAAGTGTATGCTACGTATGGCTGAAAAATAGCACAAAAAACAGATTTTCATACATGGAATTAGAAGCAAAAGCAAAAGCAAAAGCGATAGAGAAAGAAACTGAACTTTTACTCAAATCTACGCATGTAAAGATCAAAGAAAAAGAGTTGGAGCAAGAGGCTGAATTTCAAAAACGTGTTGCCAAGGTGGATGAACGTAATCGTGCATTGATATTACAAACGAAAGAATTGACTTTAACAGAAGAGCGTTTAAATCTTTTGGAACAGAGAGTTTTGGATAAAGAAACACACTTAGAAAAACTTGAGAAACAAAAGCAAGATGAGATCGCTGAAACAGTAGATAAAATGCAAAATATTGCTTCTTTCACGAAAGAAGAAGCTAAGGTATACATTTTAGAGAAAGTAGAAGAGCAGAGTCGTGCAGATGTTGCGGGTATCGTACGTAAGTATGAGCAGATGGCAAAAGATGAAGGCGAAAGAAAAGCAAATTACATCCTAGCACAGGCAACAACACGATATGCGGGTGAATTTGCGGGTGAACGTCTTATCAATCTTGTGAATTTGCCCAGCGATGAGCACAAAGGGCGTATCATCGGTAAAGAAGGTAGAAACATTAAGACACTTGAAATGCTTTTGGGCGTGGACATTGTGGTAGATGAAACGCCAGGCGTGATACTGGTAAGCTCTTTCAATCTCTATAGAAGAGCTATTGCAACCAGGGTCATAGAGATACTTGTTGAAGATGGACGGATACACCCCGGCCGTATAGAAGAAGTGCATGCAAAAGTTCAAGAGGAGTTTGAACAAAAAACCTTTGAAGAGGGAGAAAATATACTGATAGAATTGGGACTTTTCCCTATGCATGAAGATCTTGTACGACTTTTGGGTCGTATGAAATATAGAGCCAGTTATGGACAAAATGCATTGGCCCATACGTTGGAAGTAGCCAAACTTGCACGTGTTATGGCAGCGGAAATGGGTGGAGATGAAAAACTTGCGCTTCGTGCAGGTCTCTTACATGACATAGGTAAGGCATTGACACAAGACCTAGGTGGGTCACACGTAGAAATAGGTGCTGATCTTTGTCGTAGACATGGAGAACACCCCTCTGTCATTAATGCCATTTATGCCCATCATGGACATGAAGAACCAGATTCTGTAGAGAGTGCTGCTGTGTGTGCTGCAGATAAACTCTCCGCAGCGAGACCTGGAGCAAGAAGAGAAGTGCTTGAAAGCTTTACCAAGCGTGTGAAAGAAGTAGAAGACATTGCCCTGAATAAAGAGTATGTGAATCAAGCCTATGCCATCAACGCAGGTCGAGAGATACGTGTTTTTGTAAATGCAAATAAGATGAGTGACAATGAAGCCGTACTGTTAAGTAAAGAAATAGCCAAAGAGATACAGGATAAAGTGCAGTATCCCGGTGAGATAAAAGTGAATGTGATCAGAGAGACCAGAGCTGTAAATTATGCAAAATAAAATTTTAAAAGCGTTATAATTATAATAATATACACAAAGGATAAAAATGGATAGATGTAAAGAGATAGAAGCGCATATAAGAATGGAAGAACGTTATCAAGGTTTGAGCCTTGTGTTTGCCAATAATGAGGAAGTAAAATCCGATATTATTACTGCTATAGATGAGGTTAAAGCTGAGACAGGTCAAACACCTTTCATTTTCGAAAAGATTTCTAATGATAGAAAAGATCTGCATGCGATGTATATAGAATTTCGTGATGATATACATAGAGAAGGCGGAGAGTTTTTAACAAAAGTACTCAAAAAGTTAAACATAGATAAATGTGAAAAGGATATATAAATGAAAAAATTATTAGTAGCTTTACTGTTTCTAGGATTGGCTTTTCAAGCATATGCGAAAGATACGATTGTTGTACTTGAAACAAATGTAGGGAAAATAGAATTGAAAATGTATCCTGACGTGGCACCGCTTGCAGTAGAAAACTTCACGACACATGTTAAAAATGGTTACTACAATGGACTCATTTTTCATAGAGTGATCAAAGGTTTTATGATCCAGGGTGGAGATCCTACTGGTACCGGTAGAGGCGGTGAGTCTATCTGGGGTAAACCTTTTAAAGATGAGTTTGGAAATAATGTTGCTTTTGATAAGCCGTATTTACTTGCAATGGCAAATAGCGGTCCCAAAACAAATGGAAGTCAGTTTTTCATTACCACTGCACCTACAGGTTGGTTAAATGGTAAACATACGATCTTTGGAGAAGTGCTTAACGGACAAAAAGTTGTACAAAAGATGGAAAATGTATCTGTTTCCAGAGGTGATAACAGACCATTATTTGATCAAGTCATCAAGAAAGCGTACATTAAAAAATAGATGAGTCTAGATACATTACGGGATGAGCGTAAGAAATGGCTTACGTGGAAAAACATAGTTCCTTACCAAGAAGCCATTAAAGCGCTTAAAACGTATGAAGATGTTGAGGTGAAACTTGGAGATAGGGTTGAAGTTCACATTCCAAATCTAAGTGCGGAAGATGCACAGCAGATAAAAGAGACGGCACTTTTGATGAAGCCTTGGCGAAAAGGGCCATTCCAGATTAATGATCTTTTTATAGACTCTGAATGGCAAAGCCATATCAAATACAATCTCCTTGAACCACACTTCGACCTTAAGGATAAGATCGTTGGAGACATAGGATGTAATAATGGTTATTACCTATTTCGAATGTTGTCGCAAGAGCCTAAAAAACTGATAGGGTTTGACCCATCTGCTATCTATTACTCACAGTTTCAGTTTATCAATCATTTTATAAAGTCTGACATCGTGTATGAACTTTTGGGTGTAGAACATGTAGAGTTTTATGAACATAAGTTTGATACACTTTTTTGTTTAGGCGTACTGTATCACAGGTCTGATCCGGTTGCAATGCTGAAATCACTCTTTAAAGGACTTAATAAAGGCGGTGAGCTCATTTTGGATACATTTATGATAGATGGTGAGGGTGAGATGTGTTTGACGCCTAGAGACCGCTATTCAAAGATACCAAATATCTATTTTGTACCTACCGTTAGCGCATTAAAGAACTGGTGTTACAGGGCAGGGTTTGAAACAGTTGAAGTATTAGAAACTATGAAGACAGAATCTAATGAACAAAGAAAGACAGAGTGGATAGACACACAAAGTCTTGAAGACTTCCTTGATCCAAATGATGATACCAAGACAGTTGAGGGTTATCCTGCACCCAAAAGAGTCTACATAAAAGCCATCAAGTCATTGTAAAATAATGTAAAAACTCTTATATTTAAATTTACTTTTATTTTTAAATAAGGTTGATTTAGCTATAAATACGCTAATAAAAGAGAAAAGCGGACAAAATTTAAGTTTTGCCACTTTCTCATTGAATGGAAATGAATGAGAATATTAACCGTAGGTTTCAATGACGAATACGTAAAAGAACTTGAAAAAGAATTAGATAAATATTTTATTTGTATTGTTGATAATGCAAAAGATATGTATGATGCGACCAATTTTACAGACTTTAGACACTATGAACTTGTTGTGATCGTAGATGAGGGTGTTAAGTTTTCACTTGAACGTTACGTAAATGAAGTGAAAAAGAAAAAGAGTGAAACGAAGATCATGATACTCACAAGTAATGTGCAAGCACAAGCTGGTTTCTTCTCTTTGGGTGTAGATGATGTGATCTATCAGCACTGTGAGTATCCGGATCTTATTGCTGCTAGAGTTTTGGCAAATATGAGACACCTTTTTGGCACACAGGTCAACATTGATAAGCTTGTTATCGATATTGCAAATAAAAAGATAGAGTATGATGAGAAGATCGTTTCTCTTAATGGTAAGACATTTGATATCTTAGCGTACCTTGCACTCCGTAAGCAACGTGTTTTTTCTAAAGATGAGATCATCAATGCACTTTGGGAAGAACCTGAATATGTTAGTGATAATACAGTTGAGGTGGCTATTAACCAGATTCGTAAGCGTTTGAAGAGTATACTTGGGTTTCAGGTGATTCATACTGTACGTAGACGTGGGTATAAATTCTCATACTAATTTTTTATGTTCCCATCATCTTGATGGGAATACATCTTCCAACTTTTTATAATTTGTAAATATTTCCTCTTATCTTAACTACGGTGTTGTTTCTCTCTTCCTTTTTTAGAAAAAGTAAGCAAAAATCGTCATTCCTCTCGAATCGCTGCGCTTACAAGGTCGTTCGAAATGACAAAGTACACTTCGTGTGATTAATAGATTATTTTTAGCTATAATTTTAAAAATTATATAGGATCATTTATGCAACTCAATACCCATCTCAATATAAATACGTCACTTTGCGGAAGAGTGATAAAGCTTCAAGAAAACTATGCAGAGGTTCTGCTTCATACCACACAGCAAATGGCAGCTGATACGCAGGGGTTGGTACATGGTGGTTTCATATTTGGTGCAGCAGATTATGCTGCGATGAGTGCAGTGAATGATCCTTATGTGGTACTCGGTGCATCAAATTCTAAATTTATAGCCCCCGTGAAAGTAGGTGATGCAGTCATCTGTAAAGCTACGGTTACGAATATAAAAGGTAAGAAGGCTGAGGTAGAAGTAGAAGCTTTTGTCAATGAAAAGTTAGTGTTTGAAGGTAATTTTACAACGTTTGTATTGCCTGCGCATGTTCTAGGCTAATAAGAAGCTTATGCTATACTTCATTTTTTAAATACGATTCAAGGTAAATGATAATGAAAAAATTTCTACTTTATGTTTTTTTAGGTCTGGCAATACTTGCTGGAATTTTGGCTTACGTTCTCTATAGCGAAGGGGCATTTCAAACATATGAACCTACAAAAGAAAGTGATTTAAAACCCTTTATGAAGTGTGAAGCAGGAAAGTGTGCTGCAGGAAAATGTGCTGCAGGAAACAAATAGTATAGAGACTATGATTAAATAGTTCTCTTTACTTGGTCTATCCAGAAGGGAATGACCTTTTGTTCTGCTTTCAGAGTCGTGCTCATTCCATGACCTGGGTAGATCGTGTAGTCACCCTCTAACGTAAGTGCTTTTTCCAGACTCTTTACCATGTCTTCTCCACTTGAGGAAGGGAAATCCCATCTTCCTATGCTCTGCTCAAACAGAAAGTCCCCACTGAACCATACATCTTTTATCTCTATGATGCTGCACCCGGGAGTGTGTCCTGGAAAGTGACGGAATTTTATCTTCACACCTTCTATGTTTAGTTCTTCATCACCTACAATGATAAAGTCAGGTTTGCTTGGAGGTGTACCTTGGTTCAGTGGATCATCTGAGAGCATGAAAACATCACCTTTAGGACAATAGATAGGGAGGTTTAACTTTTCTTTGACCTCTGCATTGGACCATACATGGTCAAAATGTCCGTGTGTGTTAAGTATGGCAACAGGATTGGTGACATTGTCAAGGACCCATTGTGTCGCACCCATTCCAGGGTCAATGATGAAATCTTTGCCATCAACAGTAGCAATATAGCAGTTGGTTTGGTAAGGTCCCATAGGTTGGATTTTGATTTGCATGTGATATAATTCTCCTATGAATATATATGAAGTCTTAGAGCAAGCCATTATCAGTAACGATATTCTGGTTAAAGAAGCGTTGACTACCCAGTGTTTGGTGTATTGTAACCAAAATGAGGTTAGTATTGAGGAAGATTTTGTACCTAAAATGTTTACACAGCCATCTTATACTGACAAGTGTATCATTGTTGCACCTAAAGACTTACGTACGAGAAAAGACTTCGATACACTAGAAGGATTGGCTACGCTAGTGCATTCTATTGCACACATAGAGTACTCAGCCATAGACTTAGCACTTGACGCAGTGTATCGTTACCCAGAGATGTCTATAGCATATAAAATAGATTGGCTGGAAGTCGCAAGTGATGAGATACGCCACTTTCAAATGTTAGATGCATTACTTATAGAGTTAGGTTTTTCATATGGTGATTTCCCTGTGCATTGTGGTCTTTTTGATGCGGCAAACAATACAGCACACAATATATTAGACCGTATGGCGATAGTCCCTAGATATTTTGAAGCATCAGGTCTTGATGTCAGTCCGCAGATCATTAAAAAGTTGGATAACAAACGTAAAAATGCTCAGGTGAAAAAACTGATAGATACACTACATATCATTTATGATGAAGAGATAGACCATGTACTTAAGGGTGACAAATGGTTTAAGAATCTTTGTAAAAAAGAGGGACATAAAGAGGGCACCGAAGAAGAGGTTTATTTTGAGATACTTGAACGTTATCATTTACTTTCAAAACACCGTCCTCATGTAAATGTTGAAGCAAGAAAAGAAGCTGGATTTTCTTGCTCTGAGATAAAAAAACTGGGTGCAAAGGAGTGTACATGAGACTCTTTTTTGAAGAGATGTTCTTTGCACCAAGGTGGTACCATTACCCTCTGATATTGCTTCTTCTTCCTCTTTCCATCATTTATGGACTCATGATGTCTGTACGTAGAATGGTCACTTCTCAAAAAAACTTTGGTATCCCTATCATTTCCATAGGAAATCTTATCGTTGGGGGTAGTGGGAAAACACCTTTTGCTATAGCTCTTGCAAAACAATTAGATGGTGTAGTCATCATTTCTCGTGGCTATGGGCGTAAAAGTAAAGGAATGCTTGAGGTTAGCTCTGAGGGCAAGATTCTTGTAGACGTGACAGAGAGTGGAGATGAACCGATGCTTATGGCACAATCTTTGCCCCATGCTTCTGTTATTGTCAGTGAAGATCGAGAAGTTGCCATAGCGTTAGCCAAAGAGAAAGGTGCCAAGTGTATTATCTTGGATGATGGATTTAATCGTGTAGAGATAGGAAAATTTGAGATCGTACTTGAACCTGAATATATCAAAAATTATTTGCCTTTCCCTGCTGGTGCATTCAGAGAATTCTGGTTCAATAAAAAGTATGCAGACATAGTGGCTAAAGAGGGGGAATCCTTTGAACGTCAAGTATATTTTGAAGATCTTACACAAAAGATGCTGCTTGTGACAGCCATTTCAAATCCAAGTAGACTGGACAGCTATCTTCCAGAAGGTGTAGTAGAAAAAATATATTTGGAAGATCATGCCTATTTTGAGGAAGAAAAGTTGAGAATACTTCTGTCTAAATATAAAGCTAAGAGTCTTCTTATGACAGAAAAAGATAGAGTGAAAATGCAAGGCTTTAAGTTGCCTATCTCTGAAATGAAGTTAAAATTAGAGATCAAAGAGACCATTTTCACTCAAGTAGATGAATATATAAAGGGATACCCACAATGAAAAATAAGATCGATGTTGTAAAGACACTCCTTGATGCTTTACCGTTTATTAAAAAATTTGCTAATGAAAAAATAGTGATCAAGTATGGTGGTTCTGCACAAACAAGTGATGAATTAAAAGAACAGTTTGCACAGGATATTGTATTACTGCATCTTGTAGGGATGAAACCCATCATCGTACATGGTGGAGGTAAAAGCATTACAGATATGCTTGCAAGACTAGGTGTGGATACAAAATTTGTTGATGGTCAACGTGTGACCACGAAAGAAGTGATGCGTATCGCAGAGATGGTATTGAGTGGAGAGATCAATAAAGAGATCGTCTCTTTACTTGACAATCACGGATCTAAAGCCATTGGAATTTCAGGTAAAGATGGCGGTTTTTTAAAGGGGATTCCTAAAGATTTTGAAAACTTCGGTTATACAGGTTTCATAGAACATGTTAATCCTGAAATCGTAAACAATATCATCGAAGATGGTGCGATACCTGTCATTGCACCTATAGCAGGGAGCAGTACAATGGGACATCCTGGATTTAATATCAATGCCGATCTTGCAGCGAGCAAAATAGCGGTAGCCCTGGAAGCACGAAAGGTACTTTTCCTAACAGATACTCCTGGTGTGTTAGATAAAGATATGAAACTCATTACCACCTTAAGCATAGAAAAAACCGAAGCGCTTAAACAAGATGGAACGATACAGGGTGGAATGGTGCCAAAAGTGGATGCCTGTATAGAGGCATTACGTGGTGGAGTAAAAAAAGCACACATTATAGATGGGCGTGTGGAGCACTCATTACTTCTTGAGATTTTGACAAGTTCGGGTGTAGGAACTTGTATCGAACTATAAAGGTGCTAATTATGTTAAAAAAATCATTTACTATTTTACTTTCAACCCTATTTATTTTCACGGTGCTAGAGGCAAAAGAGGCAGCTAAAAAAAAGGCAGTTAAAAAAGATACATACCATACCGTATGGGAGAAGACATATGGCGGAGATGATGGTGATATTGCAAATGGTATCGTAGCACTTGAAAATGGTGAGAGTGCGCTAGTTGGTACATGTAAATCATTTGGAGCACAACGTACAGATATCTGTGTGATACGTATGAATGCAAAGGGTGAGACATTGTGGCGTATATTGCTTGGTGGGAAAAAAGAAGATGAGGGTAAAGCCATCATTCGTGCACTTGACGGGAGTCTGATCGTACTTGGTAATTCAAAATCCTTTGCTAAAAATTATGACAGAGATCTTTATGTTGCGAAGATATCTTTAGAGGGTAAAGTAATCTGGGAAAAAAGTTTTGGTGGAGACCGTGATGAGTTTGCTGGAGGTATAGCGAGCACAGATGACGGTGGTTTTCTTGTTGTGGGTGACAGTAATTCATTTGGAAATGGATATAAAGATGTTTATATTGCAAAACTTGATCAAAATGGGAAAATGATATCATCTCATGTGATCGGTGGAGAAAAAGAAGATAGTGCACAGGCGCTTACACGTATAGCTGACGGCACTATGATGCTTGTGGGATACCGCGAACTTGAACGTTCTGGAGATACAGACTTTTTTGTGATGAAACTGGATCAAAATGGAAAGAAGATCTGGGCTAAAACCTATGGAGAAGATCAGGCAGACCGTTTAAATGGTGTAGCGGCTACAGCAGATGGTGGCATTGTAGCGACAGGTTCAACACGCTCATATAAAAGTGCGCAAACGGATATGTCAGTATTAAGATTAGACACTGACGGCAACATAGTATGGCATAAGATTTACGGATTTCAATATTATGAATATGGCAATGCTGTGGCGAGTACAGGTGACGGATCCGTGATGGTTGCCGGAGGTACAAGTACTTTAGGGAAAGGTGATCACAGTGTCTATATGATCGCACTTGATAAATCAGGAAAGCGTGTCTGGTCTCATGTCTATGGTGACAGAGGTAAGGACAGAATGAATGCAATTGCACGTATGGATGATGGAAGTATGGTTGCAGTTGGCGCGAGCGACAGTCACAGTAGAGCAACAAAATTCTATATGTTAAAATTTGATAAACAATAGGTAATTGTAAATTTTTAAAATATTTTAGAATTTAAGTTATTTATCTTAGGTAACTGTGCTATAATTTCTTATACGGTTATACTGTATTGAAAAAGCCAAGTTCATCGCGAGGTGGGTACGGAAAGTCATGGGTCTCACGTAGATCGCCAGACTACCAATAGAGATATAGACACCATCTATCTTTTAGAAAGTTTCTTTTCTTCTATTATCTAAGTATTTTAGTGTTCTGTTTGTTTCTATGATTAAAATTAGTTGACATTCTTTTCCCTAAAAAACATTCTTCTTCTCCTTAAGTTGTAGAATAAACAGATACTAAATACTTATTTTCATTCTTCCCTTATTTTACTTCAGCCTTTCTCATAACCCTTAGCTTAGTTGGCTATAATTATAGGAATATAAACATAGGATAATATAGATGCAATTTATTGAGACACGGGGAAATGACGGAGAAAAACCTTCATCTGTGCCATTTTCAGAAGCGATACTCAGCCCAAGTGCCAGTTTTGGTGGATTATATGTACCCAAAGAACTTCCAAATCTAGATACTGAATTTTTAGAGGGACATCTCTCTAGTCACTATAAAACATTGGCATTAGACTTCTTAACACAATTTGGTATAGATATCGAAAAAGAAGTACTTGAAGAAGCTTTAAAAAGATATGATGCTTTTGATGATCCTTCTAACCCTGTCCCACTGTCACAAATAGAAGAGGATTGTTTTGTCTCTGAACTTTATCATGGACCGACAAGAGCCTTTAAAGATATGGCACTTCAGCCTTTTGGATATGTATTGAGCAAACTTGCTCAAAAAAGAGGTGAGCACTATCTTATTATGGCTGCGACCAGTGGTGATACAGGTCCTGCAACACTCGAAACATTCAAAAACCAGGAAGGTGTTCAGGTAGCTTGTCTTTACCCCGATGGTGGAACATCAGATGTTCAAAAACTTCAAATGGTTACTGAGGCTGCTTCAAATCTTAAAGTGATTGGTGTGAAAGGTAACTTTGATGACACGCAAAATACACTCAAAGAGTTGCTTGCTTCTGAAGATTTCAAGGAAGAGTTAGAAGAGAGAAACATTAAACTGTCAGCAGCAAACTCTGTCAACTTTGGGCGTATCATTTTCCAAATTATTTATCATATCCACTCATACCTTGAATTGGTACGTAAAGAGAATATCCAAATGGGTGAGAAGATCTATTTGATTGTCCCTAGTGGTAACTTTGGGAATGCTTTAGGTGCATATTATGCAAAAAAAGCAGGGCTTCCTATAGAAAAGATCCTTATCTCTTCAAATATCAATAATATTTTGACAGATTGGATCACAGATGGTGCGTATGATATAACAACAAGAGAACTGATCCAAACAGAATCACCTGCTATGGATATCTTGAAAAGTTCAAACATTGAGCGTGTTATGTTTGACAAATTTGGTGCAGCACGTACGAAAGAGCTTATGGATGAATTGAACAATGACGGTAAGTATCAATTGACTGCTGATGAACTTGCATTGTTACGTGAAGATTTTGATGCTACTTTCTCAGACGATGAAGAGTGTGAAGCTGTAGTTGGTGCTTATGCAAAAAAAGGGTACATTATGGATCCACATACAGCAACATGCATGAGAGCCTATAAGAACTTAAGAGAAAAAAAACTGAAGGCAGTGGTTTACTCTACTGCTGAGTGGACAAAGTTCAGTCCGGCTGTTTCAAAAGCACTGGGGCATGAAGTTCATGGTGATGTTGAAGCATTAAAATGGGTGAGTGAAAATGCAAATGTATCTGTGCCACCTATGATACATGGGCTATTTAAAAAACCTGTTATCCATTCTGTTGTTGTTGAAAAAGAATCCATAAAAGGAGAGATGTTAAACTTTTTATAGTTTAACATAACGTAATGTCCAGAAATTATTTTACATTTTTAATATTCTCATTTTTCTTATTTGAATCCGCAATGGCACAAAATATTGTTGATTGTAGGGTTGTTACCGGTGGTACAACAGAGTGCTACCCCTACGGATCTAAACTTATACGGGCCAAAGAGATCAAGTATGATATGGATACCAAAAAGTTAATTATCTCTAAGACATTACCAATTCCAAAAAAATCTACTTTGAAAGTCATATCCGTAAAAGATATGCTGGAAAAATATGTAAAAATTGAAGATTCTTTACGTTTTAAAGGGAGTGAACAAACCCCTTTAAAAGTGAAGGTAGTGAAAAAACCTGTATCACAAGAAATAGTTGAAGAAAAAATAGAAGAGATAAAAATTTCTGAAATACCTTCACACCTAGAAAAAGAACCTGTAGAAGTTAAAGAAGTTGAAAAAACTCAAATTGCATATGGAAAATACATTGTTGTTAGCGGGGATGCTCTTAGTAAACTGGCTAAAAAATTTGGATTGACAACAAAAGCACTTGCAAAAATGAATGGTATTAAAAGCAATGCTAACCTTTATATAGGACAAAAATTAAAACTCCCTTATGAACAGAAGATGATTGATTCATTGGCATCTGCCGAATATAGAGTAGAGGCTGGAGATACGCTTATCTCTATTGCTAAGAAGTTTGATCTTGATCCTAAAGCTTTGGTAAAGTTTAATAGTATTAAAAGCAATACAGCCATACGTACCGGCAAAAGTATCAAACTCCCACTTCCTTATGTCTTAGCTCAAAAGAAAAAAGATGAAGCTAAAAAGAAGAGACTTGCAGCGCGGAAAAAAAGTGGCAAAGTAAATTTACTTCAAGGATTTGGCAAACATAAACTTCGTGTGACTGCCACTGCTTACAGCTCACATGTTGGGCAAACAGACAGTACACCTTTTTTGGCAGCATGGAACAATCGTCTTCGTCCAGGGATGAAGATCATTGCCGTCTCCAGAGATATGCTAACCAAATACGGTATGCGTAATGGAACCAGAGTACGTATAGGTGGACTTCCTGGTTATTATAGAGTTCGTGATAAAATGAATAAACGTTATAAAAAGCGTATTGATATATATATGGGAGTAGACAGAAGAAAAGCACTACGTTGGGGAAGACGCAGCGTTGTGATCTACTGGTAGTTACAGAGACTCAAAAATTTCTAAAACTTCCAGGTATCTGTCACTTTTTTCTTCATACAGTGTTTCTATCTTAGACAATTCATCACTAAGTGCTGTCAACCCTTTTTCCTGATAACACTGAGGGTCTTGTAGACATGCATTCAGTGCCTCCATTTTCCCTTCCAAGGCTTCTATCTCATCAGGTAAGGTGTCATAATCCTGTTGTTCTTTGTAGCTCAGTTTTGTTTGTTTCTTTTTCTGTGTCGGTTCGTCTTTTTTGACACTTGTTTTGACTTCCTGTTCTATAGCATCAAGTTCTTTCATCTCTTTTTCTATTTCAAGATATTCCGTATAGGTCTGATAAGACTCTTCAACTACACCATCTCCTTTGAAAATATAGAGTTTGGATGCTATTTTGTCTATGAAGTAGCGGTCATGTGAAACAAAGAGGATGGCTCCAGGAAAGTTGATGAGTTTTTCTTCCAGGATATTGATGGTTTGGATATCCAGGTCATTGGTAGGTTCATCTAAGATCAGGCAGTCTACTTTTTTAGCTAAAAGCAATGCAAGTGCCACACGATTCTTCTCTCCTCCTGAGAGCATACCTACTTTTTTATCTAAAAACTCTTTAGGGAAAAGAAAAGATTTTAGGTAACCATAGACATGAAGGTTGACACCTTGTACTTCGATGCTATCTCCTCCATCAGGACAAAAAGTCTCTATGAGCGTTTTACTGTTGTCAAGCATTTCTCTGTGTTGATCAAAATAACCTATGGAAAAGTCTCCTTGTTTGATGACACCACTTTCTGGTTTTATACGTCCAAGCATTAATTTAAGTAAAGTAGATTTACCTGCACCGTTGATACCTACAATGGCTATCTTGTCTTTTTGCAAGATACGGGTAGTAAGGTTTTCTATGAGCTTTTTCCCTGGAACTGAGTAAGACATGTTCTCCAGTTCAAAAAGCATCTTTTTACGTGAAACACCTTCATCACGGTTAAAATGTTTTTTCTCACGTTCAAGTTCTACCATCATCTTTCGTATGAGAGTTGGGTTTTTCTTTGCCTCATCACGAAGTTCAAAAACACGTTTTTTACGTCCCTGATTACGCTTTTCTCTAGCTTTTACACCTTTTCCTAACCATGCTTCCTCTTGTTTGAGAAGTCTTAACAGGTTGTCATGTCCTTTTTGCAGTGCATGCATACGGGCTTCTTTTTGTTCGAGGTAGTTCATATACCCGCCTGTATAACTAACAAGTTCTTGATTGTCCACTTCCACTACACGTGTGGCAATAGTATCGATAAAATGTCTATCATGCGAGATGAAAAGTAAGGTAAAATTCTCTTTGAGGAGTATCTCTTCTAAAAATTCCACCATATAGACATCAAGGTGATTGGTAGGTTCATCAAGCAGTAGTACATCAGGTTTTTTGAGTATGAGTGAGGCCAGTGCAACACGGCGTTGTTCACCCCCCGAAAGAGAAACTACAGGACGGTGTTCATAGGCTTTGAGGTGAAATTCCTGCATAACACGTTCTATTTTGTCATCGAGGTTCCAGGCATTGTGATGGTCAAGAAAAGAGGAGACTTTTTCGAGTTTGTTGAGCAGCTCTTCATTTTCAAAATCTTCTGCAACTTTTAGACTCAGCATATCATACTCATCTTTGGCTTCTTTGAGCTCTGTAAGTTCATTGAGTATGGCTTCTCTGACTGAAAGTCCAGGATCAAAATGAGGCTGTTGTGCAAGCATTTCTATATGTATAGCATTGTTCACAACCCGCTTTCCTTCGGTGGGTTCTTCTTCTCCCATGATAATCTTCATCAGTGTGGATTTTCCACACCCATTTTGCCCAACGACTGTGACACGTTCACCTTCATTCAGATGAAAGTCAACTCCATCAAGAAGTAATTTAATGTCATATTGTTTTTTGATGTCAAATAGGTCAATGAGTGCCAAAAGTCTTCCTTCTTGTATATTGCTGCAATTATAGCAAATAGAGTGGGATTTAAGGCTTGATTTGGTATATTTCACCATAATATAACCAAGGACATCAATGTTAGAAACTATCATCATCTTTTACTCCATTTATACTTTTATGAAACTTTATATTTCAATTATGCAGATAGGCTATATCAATGAAGAAAAAAGAAAAACACCTGTATTAATGTCAGCAGAGAAATATCTGACAGCAGGAAACTACGCAGTAGCGAATGGGAAACTTTCTATCGTCACCACGTTTGTAGATTATCTGGTGTTTATCTGGTGGGTATTTGCAGGTTTTGCCTGGCTTTCATCTATGGTTCAAGTCGAAGGAAGTCTCATGCAGGCAGTCGTTTTTCTTTTTGGTTTTATCATCGTGAATTACATTATAGGGCTTCCTTTTGAACTTTACCAAAAGTTTAAGATAGATGAAGATTTTGGATTCAACAAAATGACGGCAAAAATATACGTGGTTGATACACTAAAATCAAGTCTATTATTTTTCATCTTGGGTGGTGCTGTTTTTGCTCTTTTATCTTGGATCATAAACAGCTATGCAGCATGGTGGTTTTGGGGCTTTGTCGCAATGTTTATTGTTGCCGTCATGGCAAATGTATTGGCGCCTACATTCATGGCACTTTTTAACAAGTTTTCTCCGCTTGATGAAGGTGAACTGAAAGAGGAAATTACGGAGATGATGAATCAAGCAGGCCTTAAAAGTGATGGTATTTTTGTGATGGATGCCAGTAAACGTGACAGTCGTCTCAATGCATTTTTTGGTGGCTTGGGTAAGAGTAAACGCGTTGTACTTTTTGATACACTTTTGGAAAAGCTAAACACCAAAGAACTTCTTGCTGTACTAGGACATGAACTGGGACACTTTACACATGGTGACATTTGGAAAAATATAGGGCTTATGGGCGTACTTCTCTTTATAGCGTTTTACCTCTTTGGACATTTGCCTGATGCACTGTTTACACAAATGGGTGTCATCCCTGAAGCAGGAGTGCAGATAGCAATGCTTATGTTGTTGTTGCCACTTGTCAGTTTTGTCTTTACGCCATTTATGTCTTACGTGAGTCGTCATAATGAGTATGCAGCAGATGAGTTTGGTTCACAGATGGGCGGTAAAGAAAATCTTGTATCGGCACTTATGAAACTTGTTACAGAGAACAAGTCATTTCCA
>NZ_JBFFOH010000020.1:0-29765 GCF_041562805.1 Sulfurovum sp.
ATAACCGCGTGTGAGGTGTGCTTTGTGTAAGATACTCTCTAGTTTATAGCGAAGTTTTGCACCTTTTGGCATCCAGAAAGGAAGCCCTGGACCTGCTGCTTCGTCAAACATAAAGAGTTCCATCTCAGCACCAATTTTTCTGTGATCACGTTTTTTCGCCTCTTCAATCATCGTCATATGCGCTTTAAGTGATTCTTTGTCTGCAAATGCAACACCATAAATACGTGTTAGCATTTCAGCTTTTTCATCACCCCCAAGGTACGCCCCTGCTACACGTGTAAGTTTGAAGTTATGTAAAAAACGAAGTGCCGGCACGTGAGGTCCACGACACAGGTCTTCAAAGTCACCTTGTTTGTAGATAGACATCGTATCATCTTCGATACGAGACATCACTTTTTGTTTCAAGTCATCATCTGCAAACTTTTCCAAAGCTTCTGCTTTGCTCATCTCGTACTTTTCGATCTTGTATTTTTTCTTGATGAGTTCTTTCATCTTCTTTTCGATGGCCTTGAGGTCATTTTCACCTATCTGTTCATCTACTCTGAAGTCATAGTAAAAACCTTCATCTACTACCGGACCGACAAAAAACTGTGAGTTAGGATAAAGTTCTGTAATGGCCTGTGCCATAAGGTGTGCCGTAGAGTGACGTATGATCTCTAAAGATGCTTCAGAATTGTCATACTCTATAGGTGTTGCTGTACAGTTTTCCCCTGCACTCTGTGTATCAATGATATTGCCCTGGTCATCTATATAACCGATAAGATTTTCGCTCAAATTAGCCCTTTGTGTTATCGTCGCCTACAATGCAACGTTAAAAATGCGGTTATTATAACTAAAAGTTGGATAAGAATGAATTAAGACCTTAAACATGGGTAAGATATAGCCTTTTTAGGGGCTAGCGAAACCCTGTTAAATATAAAGGTAACGCTTGATCTTCTTCGTTGGTGTTTTTACAAAGGGTTCACGCTGCTCAATAATTTTTCTGATACGGGAGAAAGCGGAAACTTTTTGATTGACTTCATTTCGGATCTCTTCAAGCAGTTCATCTATTTTTGCATGTGTTTTTGTTTCCGACTTTTGTTTGGCACCAAATAGTTCATCGATCTTATCATAATCGAGATGTACACGGGCAGAGAGCACCCCATCATTGTCAAAGACCAAGGAATCAGCGACTAAAGGGTGTAAATTAAGTATGGCTTCGATCTGCTCCGGATAAATATTTTCACCGCTGGATCCTACAATAATATTTTTCGCACGACCATGCATAAAGAAGTATCCGTCTTCGTCAAAATACCCGATATCTTCGGTGTTGAACCAGCCGTTTTCATCTATGACCTCAGCCGTTTTCTCAGGATCTTTGTAATACCCCATCATCACATTGGGACCACGTGCCCAAAGTGTCCCCGTACCCTCTTCATTTTGATCTCGCAATTCCAATTCTGTTCCATAGAGTGCTGGACCAATGGCCTTATATCTTGTCTTACTCGGATTTGTACCGGCCAGTAAAGGTGCTGTTTCAGTGAGTCCATACCCTATACAGTAAGGGAACTCTGCTTCACGTAAAAACTTCTCAACTACAGGAGAAACCCCTGCCCCTCCTATGCCGAAAAACCGAAGCTCCCCGCCAAAAGTCTTTACAAGTTTCTTACCTGCAATATTATTGAGTATTTTTCGGATAAACGGGATTGCATAGAGTGTTTTTATTACTATATTTTTTTGAAAGTTAGGCAAGACTTTATTTCTATAGATCTTTTCAATGACCAATGGAACTGTCAGCATGAAGTTAGGTTTAACATCATCCATGGCTTTGATCAAAATGGTTGGCGTCGGCGGCTTTTGAATATAGTATATCGAAGCACCATTGAGAATAGGAACCAGCATACCGATCGTACACTCATAGGTATGGGCTAGTGGCAAAATAGAAAGGAATCGATCTTCAGGATAAATGTCAACGATCTTTTGTGCAGCAGTGGCATTGGATACTAAGTTTTTATGGCTGAGCATCACTCCTTTTGAGTTTCCTGTAGTACCGGATGTATAGATAATGGAAGCAAGATCATCTTCTTTTATATGGTCTTCATGACCTTCTTTCATATGCTTTCCAAGTTTCTTCATCGCCTTATTAAATTGTGCACCGCTTTTTTTGATCACCTTATCTACCCTAGAAGGTGTCGATAATTTTTCAAGTATCTCAAGTGTATCGGTGATCACCAATAGATTCATGGTCGGAGGCTGGCTTTCATCCAGCATGGTTTGAAAGAGTTTTTGAGAGATGAACGCAGCTTTACATTCTGCATGCGTAGCAATGTGCAGTGCTTCAGAGGTGTGAAAATCAGGTAACACAGGGACGATCACTGCACCCATCGTTGTGACTGCAAAATAGACAGCACTCCAATTTGGCATATTCTCACTGTATAGTGCCACGCGGTCACCGGCTTTGATGCCGTACGCATGTAACATTTCCTGGATATTTTCCACATTTTGTGCGAGTTGAGTATAGCGCACGGGTTCAGACCCTACAAACTGGACAGCAGGACATTTTTTATAGGTTTTGACACTATAGTCAAACAGTGCATTAAGTGTTAACTCCGGTAGTTCTATAAGTGCTTTCTCCATACAAATCACCTTTTCCAAATTCACTCATAACATATATAACTATAGCAAAAGCAAAAAAACCATTGCTTAATCATACATTTTAAAGGCATATTATATTTAATAAATTGTATCTGTTTGGTGTTGTATTGTGGAAAATTAGAGAGAAAGAGAGTAAAAGAAAAGTTTTTATGATATATCAGTCGTTTAATATTTTTATCAGCCCCATAGGTGCATATGCTGCCATTGGACCACCTTCTGCCCATTTTTTCATCGCCAGTTTGCCTCGTAATGCATAATGACCACCCTCATCTGTTTTCATAACATCCATAGAGTATTTTACTAATGCTTTGGCATCTTCGTCATTATTCTCTGCAAAGTTTTTTGACAAATACTGGGTAAATATTTTAAGTTTATCTTTCTCAGTGAGTTCATATGCTTTGGCAATATGATCCATAACGCCCATAAAATAACCAAAGATCATTGGGTGTTTATTCTTGTCATCAAGTAAAAATGGATTATTCATTTTAGGCATTGCCAGAGATGCTTCAGTGAACCTATCCAGTTCTCCATAGATCTTTTCATAAGGTAATATATCTTTTGTTTTCAAAAAGTCAAATAACCCCAAAATCGCCCCTCTAAATTAATTTTATGGAATAACTATATCATAAAAATGTCAAAAAATGTCAAATAATGTCAAATAATGTCAATATATGAAGGTATGTAAAAGTTTGAGAAATAAAGTAGTTAATGGTGCTCGATACAAGATTCGAACTTGTGACCACCTCCATGTCATGGAGGCACTCTACCGCTGAGTTAATCGAGCAATTGTTTTCGCATAAGTATCATGACACAGAAGCATTATGCTAACTGAGTTATGCGGCTATTTAACAAAACATCAGTGTTTTGTTGGCTGAAAGTATAACTAAGAGATACTTAAAAATGAGGCGACTTAATCTTGACAGACCCAGGCACTCTCTGTACAAAGTTTATCAAGATAGCCACTCGCTTCACTCTTACCCGAGATCAATGCTTTTTTGAAGTTGTCATAAGCTTTCATTTTGTCATGAGTGATACCTTCTCCCCATGCATACAATACAGCTACATTTACCTGTGCAGAACTGTCACCCATGCTTGCTGCTTTTTGGAAAAGTTCAAATGCTTTTTTCTGGTCCTTCTTCACACCTTTACCTTCTATATATAGCGCAGCGAGATTGTTATAGGCTTGCATGATACCCGCTTCCACGGCTTTTTCATACCAGTATCTTGCTTTTTCATACCCATGGGCATCTGTTTCTCCAGCGGCATGATAAAGTTGTGCTAAATTATACTGTGCCGGGCCATTTCCCTGTTTGGCTGCTTTCTCATACCACTTTCTTGCTTTGTCCAGATCTCTCTGTACCCCTTTACCGTTAGCATAAATAAGCGCCACATTATACTGTGCCTTTGCATCACCTTTTTTTGCCAAAGTATAAAAAGTATTGAGTGATTTAATGTATCCACCGTTGTTATAATCCTCTACTGCTTGATCAAAATCATTGGCAAAGAGAGTGAATGTTGTGATGATAAAAATAAATATATATTTCATGATTTCCTCTTTAAGCGAATAAAGACATTATATCAAGGTCTCAGCAACAAACGTCTTAGTTACCTTGCCGCCAAACCGGTAAACACCCTCTTCATAACTCACATAGAGTTCATCTCCGCTTCTAGGATGTACTTTCACCTGATCAGAGACTTTTCCCTCTTTATGATTACGAATGAAACATGCTACCATTCCTGTCCCGCATGCCAATGTTTCATCTTCAACACCACGTTCATATGTACGGACATACAGCACATCATCCTTCACCATACAGATATTCACATTACAGTTATACTTATGACGTAAAATACGTGCTTCTTCTATGTTGAAGTCATCGATATTATCACGTACAGCTACAAGATGTGGGACACCTGAATTGATCAGCCACCAATGTTCACCATACTCTTCTACATCTTTACTGATGATCTCAGGAGGGGTCATGTCACTTACTACATAGAGCCCGTTTATGGTGGCACGTATGACACCTGCTCCGGTTAAAAACTCTGCTTTATTCTCTTTGGCTATGCCTTTTTCCAATGCAAAATGGGCTACGGCTCTACTTGCATTACCGCACATGTCTGCAACACTTCCGTCCGCATTATAAAATTCCCATTCAAAATCATACTCTGGGTGAGGTAAAACAACCACCAAACCATCTGCCCCTACACCATTTTGTCTATGACACAGTTTTTTTGCAAGTTCAGACCTGTCTGCTCTTTTTTGTGCCACAAACATGACAAAATCATTGCCATTTGCTGAATACTTAGTAATTGTCATTGAGTATCTCCTCTTTCACACGTTCACATTCTTTTTCTAATTGCGTAAGTGTACCACTATTATCTATAACATAGCTAGCCAATTTACGTTTTTCTTCCACAGGTATTTGTGTCTGTATACGATTCAGTGCTTCCTCTTTGCTGTAACCCTCTCGATGCATAAGACGTTCGAGTTGCTGCTCTTCTGTTGCATAGACCACTAATGATCTTTCTATGGGGTACCGCCCACCTTCAAAGAATAAAGGAATATCAATAAAATAGGGTTCACCCCGTTTGTCCTGCTCAGCAGAAAGTCGTTCGATCTCTTTAAAGATAAGAGGGTGAAGCAATGCTTCAAGGGCTTTACGTTTGTTGCTATCGTTAAAGACAATCGCTCCCAAAGCTTTTCTGTCTACTTTACCTTCCCTCACCAATGTCTCACCAAATAACTCTGCAACGGCATGATGCTGTTCATCGAGTAGCTGATGTGCTATTTTATCGGCATCTATGATATGAAATCCCAAGGATGCAAACTTGGCCACAGTCGAACTCTTTCCCGTAGCAATACTTCCCGTCAGGGCAATAGCATACTTAAATGCCATTACCATTTCCTAAAAGATTGAAGTTGCATTTTGTCATAGCCATAAATGTCGTTTCTAAACTGCAACACACCGTCATAATCCACATAGGCAGTCAAATAAACGACATCCACAGGCACTTGTTCTGTTAAATACAAAAATTCTTTGTCTACGCCTTCAAGTCTCTGTTCTGACTTATCAAAATCTACAGTGTCATTGAATGTAGAGAAGGTTTCCAAAAGTGCAATAGGCTGAGAAAGACGAATACAGCCATGGCTGAATGCTCTCACATTACGGTTAAAAAGGCTTTTGGTCGGAGTATCATGCATATAGACTGAGAATTCATTTGGAAATAAAAATTTTACTTTCCCTAAAGCATTGTGCGTCCCTGCTGTCTGTGCAAAACGGTAAGGCACCGTTTTACTGTAACGATAAGCATTCCAATTGACAGAAGCGGGATTGACCTTAGCTGCATCTTTCCCCCATCCGTTATATACCTCGATCTTTTCTTTTCGAAGCACATTTGGACTTCTTAACATTTTTGGAATATACTCTTTTTGAATAATACTTTTAGGGACATTCCACTGAGGGTTCAATACTATCGTTTGTACCGTATTGGAAAAGACAGGGGTAGGGTTTTTCTTGGTTCCTGTGATCACTTTCATCTGTTGACGTAAAGCCCTGTCTTCTTCAAAAAAGAGTGTAAATGCAGGGATATTTATCATAATATGTCGTTTACTATTACGCTCATGAAGCCATTTGATACGATCAAGATTTAAACGTATCTGTTCTATACGCTTTTCTATAGGCGTATTGATCGCCGAGATGGTCTCTTTACCTATGACTCCTTCCGAATCTAGCCCATGACGTTTTTGAAAATGGATAATTGCCTCTTTTAGGCAGGCATCATATGTATTTGCTGCCTGACTGCTGCACGATCCGTAGTCTCCCGTGATACGAAGTCTCTCTCGTAACAATGGGACAGCATCAGATGCTTCACCTGGTTTTAATACCCCGTTGAGTGGTACCGCTGCCCATCCGCCATTTTTTTGAAGTTCCAAGTACCTGATCAGTGATTCTCGAAGTTCTTTGTAACGATACTCTTTGGGTACTGCCTGTGTAAACAGAGAAGATAAACTGCCGCTCAGTGCTGCATTTTCAATAAGAGACATGGGACCGAACTTAGGCTTATAGGTCACCCATGCTGCATTGATATCTGCTGCTTTTAAGTTATAGAGTCTGTCCTGGAAGGCACCCCAGTTAATACTCCCATACAAAGCATAATCTGCATACTCTTTATAAAGCTGGGAAATCTTAAATTCGAGATCTACTTTCTGAGAGAGTGTGCCATTCGAACCATAGATCTCTTGTGCCCTCTGTTCCAAACGCACAGCGTCCAGATAGAGTTTTGAACTGTTTTCAAGGGTTTTATCTGCTTTTATTAGTCTAAAAAGTTCTTTACTGAATGAAGAGGGAGAATCTTCATCTATCCATATTGGCACAAAGAAAAGCCGTGTATAGAGTTGCTTTAAAAAGCTGTTTTGGGGCTGTGTCTTCAGTGAATTTATCATCACTGTGGATGCGACTTCGTGAAATTCCAAATTGGTATTTGCACTTGCCCCTTGAGTGAAGATAAAAGTAAACATAAGCCCAAGGCTTATACATAAATGTTTAACTCTGTATTTTATTCCCATCTATCTTTTCCATTTAACGTTAATTCATAGAAGAGTATATCAAAAAATTGTCACAAAATAATTTCTTTCATTCTGAATAGGCTTAAAAACTGTAATTTGCAAAAACTCTAAGATTTTTAAAAGCATCCTCATCTTTTTCTACATCAGAGAAGACCCCTGCAAAATTTACACTGTCATTATAGGCATATTCCATACCAAAGTCATACTCTTTGGAATGATCTTGGTGTATATCTATATTTGCGAAAATATTTAAGCCTTCTGCGCCTATTACTGAGGCATCCCATTCCAATGTGTAGAGTAAAATATCTCCATCTGGTCCTGCTTCTCTAAGGGTGTTATGCTCTGCATTGGTAAAAAATGGGCCTCCCCCAAAAAAATTATCTGCTTGAATGCCATCTACTGTATTATATGCGATCATTGTTGTCAATCCTACTTTTTTAACACCCAAAAATGCTGCTGCCCCATAGACAGTGGAGTTCTCACCACTGTCATAATCCTGATATACATATTGCAGTGCAGCACCATAGGTATATTTATCTGTTTCATCCTCGTAGTTGGCTTCCAAATAACTTATCTTCACTTCGTCATTTAGATTATAAAACCATCCAGATAGTATTGTTTTATCTATCCCCTCATAAGTGATACCAAGTATCTGCATACCATCATCATCATTGACATCGGTAAAACTGCTTGGAGCAGGACTGTCAACGCCTGACCATTTTTGTACCTGAGAGATAAACAGTGTTGTGTCCCGAATATCTGTATTGACAAAAGTATAGGCTTCAAATGTATTGCGTACCATCCCTATGTCATCAGTGTCCGCAAAAGGAGTATCAAATGTTTGTCTACCCAGCGTAAATACCGTATTGGAAATCGTACCTTTTAGGTAGGCTTCACCCAAACTGGTATAGTTGTCATTATTTTCATCAAAAAAGGGTACACCTTCAAATCCTTCTTCTCCATTACCATGAGAAGTAAACAGCGTCGCTCCCAGTTGAAGACCATAATAAGGTGCCGTTTCAAAGTGCAAAGTGACACCTGCCGAGAACTCATCATTCGTATCATTATTTACTTCATGACTTTGGTACCCCAGTCTCATATTTCCTTCATATTTTCCATTTGAAAAGGCATCGTTCAAGGTGTCTGCAGATATATCAATACTCATTATCATTAGAATAACTAAGCCTAGGATTCGCTTATTCATCTTTTTTCCTCACTCTTAATTATCTATTTGTTTAATTTCTATCTTGCTGGCTTCATCTGCCCGCACAGCAATAAGAGTTGAGCCTACTTCTATCTCCATCGTCTGTTTGGCAAGGGAACAACCTTTGATAAACAGTGTCTCTCCACGCATGACACCAAAAGAGGTCAATCTGTCTTTTAATGCTTTGTCCGCATGGATCTTAACGATCTCTGCTTTATCGCCTTTATGCAAATCACTTAATACCATCTTACACTCCTGTAATCATCAGCGTCACTCGGTACGCTATAAAACTTAATATCCATGCCGTCGAAGTGGTCATGAGGAAAAGATACACCAGATATTTCCATCCTCCAGCCTCTTTGGCAAAGACCATCGATGCAGCCAAACAAGGCAGATAGATCATTACAAATACAATAAATGCCATTGCTGCTGCAAATGGTATATTTGCTTGTATCTGCGAGATAAGACCTTCATTCCCTTCATCTACCTCATCACCCAGTGCATAGAGTACACCCAATGTAGAAACAACCACTTCTTTTGCTGCCAGTCCCGTCTCCAGTGCTACGGCCATACGCCAGTCAAAACCAAGTGGGGCAAAGAATGGTTCAGAAGCGTGTCCTATCTGTCCCAAATAACTCTGTTCAAGTAAACGTAATGAGAGTTCATTGTTCAATTGACTTTTGACCTCATCATTGGTCGTTTGTGCTATCTTCGTCTCAAACTCTGTTTGAAGTAGCTCATTTTTAGGATAGTTACTTGCAAACCAAACAAGCACAGACGCTGCCAAAATAAAGGTTCCCGCTTTTTTGAGGTAAGATTTCGCCTGACCATACACTGTGTGCCAGATGAGCTTGAGTGACGGCATACGATATTTTGGCATTTCCATGACAAATGGTTCATCTTCACCTTTGAAAACAAATACTTTGAGCACCTTCGCGGCAAAGAGTCCTAAAATAGCTCCTGAGATGTAAATAATGAACAAGATATTTCCCGCTTGTTCTGCTTCAAAAAATGCCCCTGCAAAAAGTACATAGATAGGGAGTCTTGCTCCACAAGACATAAAACCTATGATGAAAAGCGTAATGAGTCTGTCCTTTTCATTTTTAAGGGTACGTGCAGCCATATAGGCAGGTACCGAACATCCAAACCCCGTCACTAAAGGGATAAAACTTTTACCATGTAATCCAAACTTATGAAAAAATCCATCCAGTAAAAATGCCACACGACTCATGTATCCTGTAGTCTCAAGTAATGCGATCCCTACAAAGAGTATGAGGATATTGGGTAAGAACATGATCACGGCTCCCACTCCAGCTATCATCCCGTCTGCAACAAGTGAACCTAACTCACCTTCACCCAATACTGCTTTAACCTGCTCTCCAAGCCATCCAAAGGCTGCATCGATATAGTCCATTGGTACAGAACCCAATTCAAACGTAAGCTGGAAGAGTCCCCACATAAAGAATAAAAAGAGAGGGATACCTAGAATTTTGTTGATGAGAAGATTGTCTATCTTCTGTGTAAGGTTTTTGGCTTTCATACCTTCTACAGACATGACTTCCATCTTTGCTCCTTTTGCAAAAGCAAAATGTTCATCTGCAAAGATCTCATCCAGGTCTTTGGTATTGTTATGCAGATAGAGATGATTAAGACCTTCTCTAACAATAGGTAACATCTCTATCCAGATAGGTTCATCGTGCATTGTTTTATACACATCTACATCTTCCTGCAACAATCGTACTGCCAATTGACGGTAAGGAAGTGTACTTTTATACTTTTTCTCTTTTAAAAAGTTTACAATGCTCTCTATCTCTTCTTCTATAGGATCGCTATAAATGACTTTCGCACCCGTCTCCTCTTTTTCATAGACTTCAATGATGGCTGCCTTAAGTTCTTCAACACCTGTTTTTTGTGATGCAGACGTTTTAACACAAGGTACACCCAATATCGCGGAGAGTTGTTTCTCATCTATCGTGATACCCTCTTTTTGTGCTTCATCATCCATATTAAGCGCTACAACCATCTTTTTACCCGTCTCAAGGAGTTGTGTCGTAAACAACAGATTTCTTTGAAGGTTTGTAGAATCCACAACATTGACAATGACATCATACTCATCACTTTGTAAAAAACTTTTCGTAACTTTCTCTTCTATCGTATATTCAGTTAATGAGTATGCCCCTGGGAGGTCAATGATATGTACTTCATAATCTTTACATGTCACTTCATCACAGATCTTAAATTCTACTTCTGTTTTATCTACCGTTACGCCTGAAAAGTTACCTACTTTCAGTGTGGCATTGGATATAGCATTAATCAGTGAACTTTTCCCGACATTCGGTTGTCCTGCTAATGCAATGGTAATTTTTTCCACTTGGTTTCCTTATGGAGTATTATAATTTATCTAAATGATAATTGTTATCACTTAACTGAATTTGATGCAGTATAGTCAACCTTTTCTTAAAAAAGTATTAAATTGAGAGTAATTATCAATTTAAAAATATTCAGCCCCGCTAAAAAGAGAGGCCTTTTAAGAATTCACCGGCTTTTCCACCAAGTACTTTGTCAATCTTTTTTTGCATTTTTTCATCTATCTTATCTTTAAACAACGCTGTGGTATCCACTGTTACTTTTGGGTTATCCACCGACCCTTTAATTTGCCCATTCACTGAGTATTTTTCATACACAAATTTGAATTTAGCTGTATTTGTGTTGTTTATTTTATTGATTCTTCCCTCAGTGATATCGATGCTGCTGTGTGAACCTGTTGCATGCAGTGTGTAGTCTGTGATCTTCTCTTTAATATCCGCATGAAACTTTGTAGAAGTGAAGATCACACGTGCAGGATCTTTTCCTATAGCCATGCTTATCATGCTCGTTAAACTGCTGGGTTTTATCTGGAAAGAGGCAATGTCAAGATCAACTACTCCTGATTTCTTTTTCAGATTATATTTTCCTTTTCCTGAAGCTGAACCCAGAAAATTTCTCTTATGTCCCAGTGTGCCCAAAATATTATCCAAGGGGACACTGCTTATCGTACTGAGTAGATCATCTCCTGTAAGTGTATAACTGATCTCGCCACCCAAAGAAGTAGTTGAACCCGTTACATTTACAACTTTGTCTTTAGCAAATTCTCCTTTCAGTACAAGAGGTCCATAGAGCTTTTTATCGATAAGCGGTTGGATTTCTTTTAAGCTTGGGATATCAATAGTATAGACACTTTTTACGGTCTTGTCTTTGGCGTCATACACCATGTTATCAAGCGTAATATTTCCCAGAGAACTTTTCAATTTCGTATTGATATATCCTTTACCCTCTTTGAACGTTCCGGCGGACTCTAAAGATGCCTTCATATTGAATGCTTCACCTGTCAATTTTTTCATCTCATCAGGCTGCGCTACAAGATTAGTACTTTGAAGCGAAAATGTTCCTTCTTCAGGTTTAAGGTTCGTGAAAACTATCTGACTGTCTATGGTGCCTTTTGCATACACAGGCAAACCACTCAAAGCAAGTATCTTCTCTACAGAAAGTTCAGAGGCATGCACTTTGGCTGTTTTACTGTCATAGGAAAACTCGACTTTTTTACCCAAGCCTTTCGTCACACCGGAGATACTAAGTTTGTCTGTAAACTTGAGTGACCCTTTGGCACTGACCGCTGCGCCTTTATTTACTTGTGCTTTGCGCATCACTGCATTCACATCATGGATCAAAATATCATACTCTGACAGCAAACTCTTTTGCTTAAGATCATACGTGAGGGAAGAAAGTACCATATCTGTAAGTGTTGACTGCAGCGTAACATCTCCCGTAAGCAGTTTATTGGCTATTTTCCCTTCTGATTTCAGTGAAAATGTATTGTCTGAAGGGATTTTGTATCGGGACATTTTTTCTATAGCTTTACGTTTTAATACCCCTTTGTCAACATGCAATGCATAGGTTCCGGACTTCGCTTTCAGATCATCCAGTACTATGGTCCCGCCAAGTTCACCTTTGGCATAGTCAGGTTGTTTGAACAAAGGGAGAAGCTTCTCTAAAGAAAGCTTTTCTAAAGTGATCTTGGCTGTTTTGTCTACAGCAAACTCCAATGTGCCTCCCAAAGAGTGACTTGTGCCTGTGACTAGCGTTGTTTTATCTTTCTTGAGTACCTTGCCATCTACTTTTAAAAGCCCTGCCAGCTTGTTCTTTGTCAAGATACGCATATCTTTCACATCCAGACTATACGCTGCTGTCAATTCATCAGAAGCCATATCTGCGAACGCATCTTTGATCTGCAACGTAAAGAGATTACTTTGTATATCACCGACCAATTTAACACTCTGCCCTTCCAGTTTTGCATCTATCTTTCCGTTCACATAGCTTTTCTCAGGAAGGGTATAATCATACAGTTCTTTCACCAAGGCTCGATTGAAAGAGGCCTTCTTAAGTACGATATGTCCATATCCGCTTCCTGTATCTTCACCTATATCCGGCATATTGATCTCTACGTCTATCTTTCCTTCTGCCAAAGCAGGATGCCCCAGGTACTCCAATACTTCTGCAAATTGCGCACCTTGCATGTTGGCTACGATCTGCTGGGGTACTTCGTTGATGATATTTAGACGGTACTCTACATTTGCATCCAGAGCAGTTCCTTTACCATCGATATACATATCTTCAGAAATACCTTTAAAATTTCCTTTGATATCTACATTTTTCAACTTTCTATCCTCATGGGTAAACGTATCCGCTTTCATATGATAGATGCCCTCAAATGACTTGCTCCAAAGATTGTACTGTGTCACTACACGTACAAGAGCCTGCTTGTTAATGACCATATCCAAACTTGATGTCCCGGACTCAAGTGTAAACGTATTTACCTCAACAGGCAGTCCTATCTCCTGTTCCAACTTCTCCTGTACATAGGGCTTTAACATATCATTACCCGTTTGAGAAAAAGAGAAAAGCAAGAGACCAGCTACACTAAGCAACAAAAACAATAGAATCGAGAGTAATATTATAAGTAATTTATTCATGGCTTATTATACTAAAATAACCATATAAGTGCTAGAATATCTCTATGTATTTTACTTTTGGCTCACCATTCCTATTGGTACTACTTTTATTGTTACCTTGTTTTCTCTGGTGTAAACAGTATAGTAAACCCTACTATTTTCCGAAGTTATCATGGGTAACAAGACAGAGTCCTCTTTTAAGTTGGGAGCCATGGCTGAAAATGGCACTGTTTACGCTTATGGTATTTGCTCTTGCCAAACCTTTTGTCTATGATGCCAGTGCAGATCAGTACAAAAAAGGACGTGACCTCATTTTGGCTATCGATGCCAGCGGTTCTATGGCACAGAGTGGATTTGATCTTAAAGACCGGTTTCAAACCAAATATGCGATCACACAGTCTTTGTCCAAGGATTTCATAGAAAAACGTTTTGATGACAACATGGGTGTTGTCGTTTTCGGGACCTTTGCGTACACAGCCTCCCCTCTGACCTATGATCTTGGATCACTCTCCTATCTGTTGGAGATGACCAATGTCGGACTTGCCGGGGAAAGCACTGCTTTAGGGGATGCCATTATGCAGTCCATACGTACGCTCTCTTACGGTCAAGCCAAAAACAAAGCCATCATTTTGCTCACAGACGGATATCATAACGCAGGAAAGTCTTCGCCTAAAGAGGCGGTAAAAAAAGCCAAAGAAGCAGGCATAAAGATCTATACCATAGGCATTGGAAAGAAGTCTGATTATGATGTATCTCTCTTAGAGACCATAGCAAAGCAAAGTGGCGCTAAAAGTTACACAGCGTCTTCAGCAAAAGCCCTATCCCAGATATACAAAGAGATCAATGCGCTGGAACCCAGTGCCATACGAAGTGAAAACTATCTCAACCAAAGACTGCTCATCCTGTATCCTCTGGGCCTGGTGTTTATCTTGCTTTTACTCTGGGTACTAAGTACAAAAAGGAGTGACAGATGATACTTCTAACGCCAAGTTTTTTATGGTTACTTCTTCCCTTAGCATTACTTTTATGGAGCAGTCCACGCAAACTGATCACATCTGTACACCTCATCATTCTCATGCTTATCGTACTGGCTCTCAGCCGTCCTGTGCAGGAAGAAGCGTTGCAAGAAGCAAGTATAGAGGCAAAAGACATCATCATCGCACTGGATGTCTCTTATTCCATGAAGGCAGATGACATAGCGCCTACCCGTTATGACTTTGCAAAAGAAACCATATCTGCTTTACTTCAGCAAAACCCTGGTGACAACATCATGCTTATTGCATTTACTACCAACCCACTGTTGCTCTCTCCTCCTACTACAGATCATGCACTCATCAACGTTGCATTGCAAAACCTTAATCCGGAGTTCATCCTGACGAAAGGGACCTCTCTGGAAAAACTTTTTAAGAAACTGGCTTCCATGAAGATGCGACACAAGAACCTCATCCTCATGACAGACGGAGGAGAAGAAGAAACCCTTGAGAAGCTGACTCCCCTTGTACAAAATGCTGACATCTCATTAAGCATCTTAGCCTTGGGAACCACACGGGGGACTACCATCAAAAACAAAGACGGCAGCCTGCTTAAAGACAAAGATGACAACCTTGTCATCTCCCGTGTCAATCCGCTTTTGGCATCTCTGACCTCTTCTGTGTCCGGTGCCTATATTACCCCGTCAAGCACAGCCACAGCAACTGCAGACAATATCAATGATGCCCTGCAAAAGAATGAGAGTGAAGCACAAAGTGTACAGAAGATGCAACGCCATTACCTGGAACTCTATCAGATACCTTTGAGTCTGGCTCTTTTATTGTTCTTTATGGTACATACACGCGCGGTTAAATACCTCCTCATCGTTTTTGCCTTTTTCGGACTTCAGGCCGAAGCATCTATGCTTGACAACTACCATCTTAACAGTGCCTATAAAAGCTACAAAGGATCTGATCTCAACGAGACAAAGAACCAGCTAAGACAGATAAAAGTACGCTCCCTGCAAAGCCAAATACTACTGGCAAATACCTACTACAAACAACGTGCATTTAAAAAAGCCATACAGACCTACAAATCGATCCGTTCCACCTCGCCGAATATTAAACAGCAACTCTACTACAACATAGCCAATGCCTATGCTATGCTCGAATCGTATGATAAAGCCAAAATTTACTATACTAAAACATTACAGTTAGGTGAAGATGAAGATGCAAGGTATAACTTGCATCTTGTGGCTCTACTTAGTGATACAAAGAGTGCAGACCTCGGCATTGCCCACCCTAAGTCACAGGATTCTTCTTCCTCTAAAAGTGAATCTCAGGAAGGGGAAGAAGAAAAAGAGTCAAGATCTGAAGATGAACCCAGTTCCGGAAGTGGCGGTGGAGGAGAGAGCCAGACACAAAAAGAGCAGGAAAAGAAAAAACTCTTAAGCGATGGTAGTAAAGAACAACACCCGTTGGGGTCTAAGGTCTACGAACTCATAAATGAAGGATACATACGTGAAAAACAACCTTGGTAAGACATATTTACGTCTACTCATTTTCCTTCTAAGCTTCATCACGCTTCAGGCAGAAGATTTCACCTATGCTTTTAATGCTGACAATCAAAACCCTTATGTCAAAGAACCCGTTATCCTTACGCTTGACGTCAACCAGACCAATCATGATGTCGTTCTGCTCTTTAACTTAACGATCAATAAGAGTGAAGATTACACGTTTCAAAGACTTGATATTAAAGAGACTGACAGCTATCATAATGCCAAAATACATTATGTCTATCTTATCTACCCTTTGCGGTCCGGTGATATCAATGTAACATTCAACCTTCTTAAAAAGATAACAACCGATGACAGTGTCGCTTACAGCTTTTCAGGAGACAGAGATAATGTAAAAGGACTGGTAACCGTTGATACCAATGTCATCTTACCTCCTGTACAGCTAAAAGTGAAGCCCTTACCTCCGGGGACAACACTTGTAGGGGATTTCAGCCTGACTCACAGCATTAAACAACACCAAGCCAAAGCGTACGAACCGCTGCCTTTTCAAGTACAGATCAAAGGTCTTGGGTACCCTCCACTGCTGGAGACTCTCCTCCCTCAAGAAGGTAATTTTACACGCTTTGCAGAAAAGCCTATCCTTAAATCTTTTGCAAGTACCAAAGACACACAAAGCACTGTTACTTATCCTATGGCACTTTCACACAGTAAAAGCTTTACCCTCTCTTCTATTGAGATCAAGGCGTTTAACCCTAAAACAGAAAAAAGTTATACCCTCACAGTGCCGGAACAATACTTTGACATCCAGGAAGTTACAGAGGAGATGTTGGTTGACACTATTGACGCACCGAATGTGCTAAAAGAGGACTGGTCTTGGCTCAGCACATTTTTAGGCTACATTGTGGTATTTACGGCAGGGTACCTGACTGCACTAAGCTGGAGATGGAAAAAGAAGAGCATCTCCAAAACACGTCATCCTTTGATGGAAAAGATACAGAACTCTAAAGATGAAAAATCTTTACTGCAAGTGCTTATCGCAGCAGACAGTAAACGTTTTACACCAAGTATAGAGAAATTGGAAAGTTCTTTATATGGAAATGGTAAAATTAATTTTAATAAAATAAAAAAAGAGGCAGAAGAACAGATATGAATGAACAAATAACGCTACTCAAAAAAGAACTAAGCAAGGCAGTTATCGGACAGGATGCGATGATAGAAGGTTTGCTCATAGGGTTGCTTTGTGATGGTCATATACTTGTCGAAGGAGTACCCGGGCTTGCGAAAACCACTACCATCAATGCCCTCTCCCGTGCCATAGGATTAGACTCCAAACGTATACAGTTCACTCCTGACCTCTTGCCTTCTGACATTATCGGTGCACAGATCTATAATCCAGAAGACCATAGTTTCAGTATCAAAAAAGGCCCACTTTTTACCCACCTTCTTTTGGCTGATGAGATCAACCGTGCCCCTGCCAAAGTACAGTCGGCTCTGCTTGAAGTGATGCAGGAGAGACAAGTCACTATCGCTGAAGAGACATTCAAACTTGACAGTCCTTTTCTGGTCATGGCCACACAGAATCCTATAGAGCAAGAAGGCGTTTATGCCCTTCCGGAAGCTCAGTTGGACAGGTTTATGATGAAGATCGTTGTACAACATAACAGTGAAGAAGAAGAGCTTGAGATCATGAGAAAAGCTGCCAGTAAGAGTTTTGGGGAAGTAGAATCGGTGCTTAGCATTCACGAACTCCATGCCCTTCAGGATGAGATCAAAAATGTGCATGTAGACGAAGAACTCGAACGCTACATGGTACAGATCATCACTGCTACAAGAGAGCCTGAGAGATTTGGATTAGAGAGCATTGCGGAGAACGTAATGTTCGGGGCAAGCCCCAGAGCTTCGATAGACCTCTACAAAGCTTCTAAAGCCAAAGCCTTTTTGCGTGGCAATGATTTTGTAAGCCCTGCAGACATAGGATACGTGATCCACAATGTACTGCGCCATCGCATTGTACTTTCTTATGAAGCAAGGGCCAAGGGTATACATACAGATGAGATCATCTCTACGATCATTGAGACGCTACCAATACCCTAATGAACGCAGCCCTAAAAGCCCTCCAACTCAAAGCGAGACATCAAGTCTACACTTTACTCAGTGGACATAACCTCTCCAAACTGCACGGAGAGGGATATGACTTTTCAGAGTTGAGGGAGTATCAGATCGGTGATGATATCCGTAAGATAAACTGGACCATCACAGCAAAGCTCGGAAAACCCTATATAAAAGAGCTGCATGCCAACCGTGAACTCTCTGTTGTGGTAGCTGCATTTATGGATGCAAGCCTCTATTTTGGTCCAGGAAATGCTAAACAGGAAAAGCTTACCGAGGTCGCCACACTCTTAGGGTATGCCGCGCAGCAGAACAGTGACCTTTTTACAGGATTAAGCTATACTGATAAGAGCACCAACGCTACCCCTCCCACGAAACAATTGTATCACATAGAACAGTTTTCCAAAAGCCTTTTTGAAGCCTCTCTGCTTAACACTACCCTTGACTACCATCGTACTGTTCAAGACCTATTCAAGAGACTTCATAAGCCTTCTCTTTTGTTTGTACTGAGTGACTTTTTAGAAGAAGTAGACCTATCGCTCCTCTCACAAAAACATGAAGTCATTGCTGTCGTTATCAGAGAAAGAGAAGAAGAAATGCCTAAAAGACTTGGTGAGGTAACGCTCTCTTCTCCAAAAGATAAGAAGAAGATGGACACCTATTTTGGTCAAAGAAGTATAGAAAAGTATCTTGCAAAGCTCAAAGAGAATGACGAAAAACTGGCTGAACACTTTGCCCGTTATGACATACGTTCTGTGAAGATCTTTACAGATGATGAAGTAGTGAGTAAATTAGTGGGACTATTCGTATAGTTGAACGGTTGTCATAGACATAAAAACGACAACTCTTGTCGTTTCCTTCATGATGCTTATACGAACAACAGATAGACAAACACCACAAACAAGATAGCAAACCCGATCAGATTCCCCGTTGTTGTCTGTACCAAGGTATGCTCAAAATGACTGATCACAAAATAAGAGATTATTGCAGCAAAAAGACTATACTCTTTTGAAAATCTTTAAGTACCTGCATTATTTTAGAAGATCCTTATACCCTTTGTCTGGGTTAAATTTAAGTTTCCCCGCTACTCCCATGATACGCTCATCACCTGATTTATAGGCTTTTTTCAAACGCTTCATGATCTTGGTCTGTTCTTTCTCTTTCGTTATCTTATGTTGCTTGAAGAACTTCTTGATCCCTATCCAATTCTCTTCTACTGGTTCAATACTCTCTTCTTCAGAGATGACTTCTATCGCTTCTTCCCGAGGTCTCTTTTGTTCTAATTGATGCACATACAACGTACGCATCTCATAAAATGCCTCTTTGAGCAGGTCTATCTCCCCTTTAAGGGTAGTGGAGATCTGTTTATTGGACTTTTTGAGGTCTTTCACCGTGCCTTTGAGGACAGAGATAGTTTCATCTTTGGCCTGCAGTAAAGCCTTATAGTCCGCTCCTTCTGTTTTTGGTGCAGAGGTTTCTATTGTCGAAGGTGCTGTCTTGGACTTTGCAGTGGTTTCTTTTACGGCAGGTGTTGCTTCTTTTGCAACGACTTTGTCAACTACGATGTAAAGTTTACCCTCTACATTCTTCGCTGTCAATATACCTCGTTTGATCTTCGCGTAGACCGCTTGTCTCGAAATACCAAGTTCTTGTGCATATTCAGCAGGCTTCATCAACTTTTCCATATTTATCCCTGTTTACAGTTTTGTAAATGATAGCATAAGTTTTATGAAAGGTTTACAGAAAGAAATCTTGATATTCTATTGTAAAGATAAAGTAGTAATTTTACTTGTATTTAAAAACTGTCTTGAAAATGTAAACTTTTCACTGTACTGACTAAAGGAATAAACTTGGAAAAGTATGACCTAGGTTATTCATGTTACATTCTTTTATCTACCTTACTTAAGATGCTTCTACTCTCTATAAAAAGTCAAATTGAAACCTTATAAAGTAATATATTTTATAAGGTTTTGAAAACCAAACATTTTTGATATACTCTAAATAATGAAATATAGAAATAGAAAAATATTGATCCTTTCAAAATAGTTATACTCATTAAGGAGATCATATGAAAATCACACACTTTCTCTATAATGCTTTCGTCATAGAATCCGGTAATAAAAAAATAGCTATAGATCCAGGTGGATTGTTCTTTTATTTTTTTAGATTCACAACTCTAATTCCTAAATCTGAATGGAAAAGTATCACACATATTTTTGTCACCCATGGCGATCCTGATCATCATTGGCATACAGATAGAGTAGCAGAAGCTTCTCATGCACCTATTATCTGTAATGAAACTATGATAAGAAACATAAATGGGAAAAATATGATGCTTGGTCCACGGGATAAAGGTTTGGCTTTTACAACAGAAATTCATAATTTTCGTACGCTTACTGTAGATGAAACTATTGAGTTTGACGGGATGTCCATCACAGGCATCAAAACTACACATGGGTCACTGAAGTTGAAATTTGGTCCCTTTTCCAAAACTTTACATCCCGGTCCAGAAGAGAGGATCGGTTGGGGGTCTATTGGTTTTGAGATTATAGTAGATGGGAAAAAGATCGTTAACCTTGGAGATACGCTATTGCATGAAAAAGAGTGGCAAAAGATCCAGGAACCAGATGTATTGATGATACCTATCGGAGGGAAAATGATCCATAATACCATGGATGAACAAGAGGCTTTGCAGGCGATAAGTATCATAAAACCCAAACTAGTGATTCCTTGTCATTATAACTGTCCAGCATTTTTCACCAAGATATACAACCCCGTTGATGATATGATGTTTAAAAAGGAAGTTGAGAAAATGGGTATCGCGTGTGTAATTCTCAAAATGAGTGATTCAGTCGAGTTAAAAGATGATAGATAAACAAAACCCTTTCATGCTCTGGTTACGTTTTCTTGTACGTATGGCTTTTTTTGCTGTTGCACTGATGTGGCCAGCAGGTACCTGGAAGTGGTGGGAAGCCTGGGTATTGGTTGTACTGTGGAGTCTCTATGGCGTTGTAATACTTCATTATTTATTACGTAAGGACCCTGCTCTACTTGCAGAACGATTGAAGCTCATACCACTGCAGAAGGAACAAAAGGGTTGGGACAAAGCCTTGATGCTACTTTTTTTTATTGCAGGTATTGGTCTTTATCTGCTTCCTGGTTTTGATGTTATGCGTTATGAGTGGAGTGAACCCTTACCTCTATGGGCAAGAATTATTGCCATGCTTGTACATGTACCTTGCTTTGTACTTCTGGTCTGGATAATGCGCAAGAACACTTATCTGTCACAGGTAGTAAAAATTGATAAAGAGCGTGGTCATAAGGTGATCACTACTGGACCCTATGCATATGTTCGTCACCCCATGTATACTGTAACGATCATTCTACTGTTTGCTGTTCCCATTGCACTTGGGTCTCGGTTCTCATTGATCATTTCACTATTTTTGATGGTCTTACTCATTGTTCGCACTTACCTTGAAGATCGTACATTACATACTGAACTGAAAGGTTACCCGGAGTATGCAAAAGAGACAATTTACCGATTAATTCCAAGACTATGGTGACACTAAAGGAAAATTAGTGAAAACTGACATTGTTTACTGAAATGAAAACCTCATAAAGTTATATGTATTATGAGGGATTCTAATAAGTGCTTGATACTGAGAGAGTTGAATACCATATTAAATATTTCAATATGGTCTCTAACATAATCTATAGACTAAAACTGTTGCTTCATTTTACTATGTTTCTTTGATGCGAGTTTCATGACTTGCCACTTATAATCAGAATCAAATCCATGCAAGGTTCTATTCTCAAAAACATTCTTGCACGCCATTTCCATTATACTTTTACTGGTTCTACTCTTTGCAAGTTCCGTAGCATCACTATATGGTACAGCATAGTTTATTCCTTCAACAATGCCTTGTAAATACGTACTTGTCACCATTGCATAAAACATAATCTTGGCTTCATCTTGGGTTATGATCTCTGTCTTGCTTGAGATCATGAGATTTACCCTATCTTCTGCCTCTTAAGTTAGTTTTTCTTTTTTGTATCCTTAAATTTTAGGATTAAATTAATCATCATTCCTTATCCCTGAAAAATCAAAACCTTATAAAATGTGCTATGTAGAAGGTTTTATGAGGAATATTATCTAAACAGATATTTTGAGTGTAAATTTATCTGTTTAAAGACTTGTATGGTGTTAGGGGTTTATAATGTAATAAAAACTATTCGCTTACTTTTGCGTGCCGTCGAGTACAGGGACAAAAAGACACTGTTCAATAGTTTCAGAAGTGATACGGCCATTTTTCTTATAGTAACGTGTGATGATATGATAATTTTCAGCCTCTTCCACAGGAGCCACCAAGATACCACCTTCAGCCAATTGTTCAAAAAGTACTTCAGGGATCTCTTTGGCCGTTGCAGAAAACAAGATACGCTCAAAAGGAGCATATTGTTTCCAGCCTCTTTGACCATCATCGAAACGGGTAATGATATTGTTCATCTCAAGTGCAGCAAAACGGCTTTTCGCTTCTTTAAGAAGCTCATCGATACGTTCTATGGTAAATACACGACGACAGATCTTGCTTAGTATCGCTGCCTGGTAACCACTTCCGCAGCCAACTTCAAGTACAGAATCGACACCTTCAAGTTCCAAATGTTGTGTCATTTTAGCGACTGTCAAAGGAGAAGATATCCACTGGCTTGCCGCTAGGGGAAGGGCTTCGAGCTGATAAGAAAGATGTTTAAACTGTGAAGGGACAAAGGTCTCTCTGTCAACAGCTAAAAATGCCTCTCTGACATGATCGTCCAATGGAAAGTGTTTCTCGATCTCTACAACAAGATTTTGTCGTTGTCTCGCTTTTATCATAAATTAAAATTCCTCATCCCAAATAATGCAGGAATTCTATCTAAAATCTAGTTAAAAAGGCTTTTTAGCTTATTGGTCTTCCTCTAGTCCATGACTATATAGCGACGCATTTTCTTAATTTCCCTGAAATCTATACTTCCCACTACAGCCTCTAATGCATCATTCATTGTTACTTCTCCTGTAGGAGAGATAATGGAAGATGAGCTTGCCATATCTTCATCAGAAGAGTTTGAAACGATGACATAACATTGATTCATCACTGCCAGTGCTCGCGAAAGTACTTCCATGTGTGTTTTACGCAGCTTCCCCCATCTTGAAGGGACGATCACCACGTCAGCACCCTCTACCTGTTCCCATAATTCTTTAAACCGTAACTCAAAACAGATAAGTATGGCATATTTCACCCCGTCTATTTCAAAAGGTTTGATCTTTTTCTTTTTCCCTGCCTGAAAATAGAGGTCTTCATCTCCAAGCTTAAAAAGTTTTACTTTCTCTTGGCGGTGAACAATTCTATGTTTATGGATCACCACTGCCTGGTTGATAAAATTGTCACCCTCTTCAAGGATAAGTGTTAGAATCACTATCTGCTCATTCACCTCTTTTTTAAGTGCTTTAAGCGCATTGGCTGAAAATTTTGCAGCCGTGGCCATATGTTCATAATCAAGCGCTGTCAAAAATACTTCGGGGGCAACTACAATGTGCTTGTCTTGATGTTCTTTTAAATGAAAGAGAAGGGTGTCCAGGTTTTCCTGATACCGTTTGTGAGAGGGAAGTTGCAAGGTAACAACTTCCATTTTTTTAAGCATAGATAACATAATAAGACCTAAAAATCGTCTAGATCCAGACTTCCTTTGGAGTAATTCGTTACATTCCCCTCAAAGAAGTTTGTCTTTTGGTCATTAAATTGTGAAAAGTTGTCCACCCATTTGATAGGATGTTCCACATTATAGATCTTTTCCATACCTACTGCATGAAGTCTTTTGTCCGCAAGGTACTTGATATACTGTTCGATAATATCATCTGTAAGTCCAAGTATCTGCCCTTGTGTGATATATGCACCCCATTCAGATTCAAGTTTTACCGCATCCCTAAACATCTGATATACTTCATCCTCCAGCTCTTTAGTAAAAAGTTCCGGACGCTCTTTTTTAGTTGAATTGATCATGTTTTGAAAGAGTAGTAAATGTGTGACCTCATCTCTTTGGATGAAACGGATCATTTGCGCTGTACCTAACATCTTGTCAGAACGTGCCAATGTATAAAGATAGGCAAACCCACTGTAAAAGTATATACCTTCTAAAATCTGGTTGGCAAACATTGCCTTTACGATATTTGTATCTGTTGGGTTACTTGAAAGCTCTTCATAGACGTTAGCGATAGCATCATTTTTAGTCTTCAGCATCATATCTCTTCGCCAGAGTTCATAGATCTCTTGAGAATTGGTCGATATACTATCAACCATTACCGCATAACTCTGAGAATGCAATGCCTCTTCAAACGCCTGCCGTACCAAGATCAAGTTTACCTCTGGTGCAGTTATAAATGGATTCAAGTTATCGATAATGTTATTTGTCTGTAAAGAATCCATAAATATAAGCTGCGCCAGTACTTTATCGTAAGCTGATTTCTCTGAATCTGTAAGATGTTTATAATCATTCACATCACGTGTCATATCCACTTCTTTTGGATACCACGAGTTATTCAGCATCATCTCCCAAAGGTTATATGCCCATTGATACTTAATATCATTGAGTTCAAATATCCCGGTAGGATCTCCACCAAATATCTTACGGTCGCTTGTTCTTTCTTCTGAGTCAGGGTTGTATATTTTTTTTCGTTCCATCGGTACACCTTGATAATTTTTTCATGTATTATTTTAAAACATTATACACATTTTGGCTGATTGTTTAGCCTGTATAAGTCCATCAATGATTTAGAAAAAGACAAACATAAATTACTGCTTGATATCGTAGCAAATAGACTCATAATATACATTGCATATTTTACTGATTCATATAAAGATAAGATAAATGCTTTCATGGAGGGGGAGGCTAAATGATCTTATATTACAGGCAGCTTTTCGTGGGAAATATATTTGAAAAGAGATATGCATCCATACGGGAGACAAAGATGCAAAAAAAATTGAAAAGCTACCTAGAAAGCCTGAAGTATCAAAAAGGGATAAGAGTCCTTCATAACTTTCATGTTTGTAGTATAGTCTCAATGTATGAAGTAAGTGTGAAGTCTGCCTAAGCATCTCCATAAAAATGAATTCTTTTTATATCTGTAATGTTATTTGTGATAGATCTAAATTTTAGGGAAAAGGCAACTTTTATACGCTTTGGACTGTTTTAAAGGAGGCACCAAACAAGGAAGTAAGATGCCACATAAAATAAAAAATTACCTAGAAAACCATTGAGAGCTAAAAGGGAGGGAGGAAGTGTCTCCACGGTCTTCATGCTGCTATTATAGTTCTTGTGTGTGTACTAATCGTGAAATCTACAGATAAGAACAGCAATAATCCGTGATAGTTGAAACATTTACCTGAAATTTACTATTCGCAGGCACATCAAAAGATTCGCCACCTTTAATGCTTACCCATACATCACTCCCTGGTAATCTTACTTCCAGTTCTCCTGATGTAATTTCCATGAGTTCAGCAGCTGCCGTACCAAATTCATACTCACCAGGCAACATAAAACCCAAAGTTTTTTTACTGCCATCCGCAAAATTTACTGTTCGGCTCGTTACTGCACCATCAAAATAGCTATTTCCTGCTAGTTCTACACTTACATTGTCAAAGTTTTTCATCAAATTATCCTTTTTTGATTAGGATTATAGCTAAATCATACTACTATTACATAGTTAAAACCAAAAGCGTATTGAGGAGGATTTGTATGAAAAAACTATTATATATTACAGACCAGGATGAGTACAAGGATCACAGCTTCATAGCTCCTTTGTTTGAAATCTATCTACATAAATATATAAGTGTCGATATTGTCTATTTTACGGAGTTTAAATCTGATTCTGAAAGAAAATCTGAACATAAATTTACTGTACCTACAAGATACAAAGATGTACTTCTTGATGAGTTGAATAGAAATGATGTATCTATAGATACGTATGACTATATACTGGTCAGAAATGATATAGATATCATGAAACATGTACTACAAGAAAAAGATAAATACCAATATAAAACTATTTTTAGGCAAACTGTTCCAAAAAGAAGAATAAAGATCAGGTGTTGTATCGCTGATGGTGAAGTCACCATTTTGGATACAATGGCCGATAAGTATAAAACCTTTTGTGAAACAAAGATCATCAACATGTGTGATGTATTTTTACCTACTTCCCAAAATATGCATGAAAAATTTTTCCCTAAAGTGACAACCAAGACCATTATTTGTCCTCCTGGGATAGACCCAAATATGCTTCGTCCAAACATACAGCACGAGGGAGAAGAAAAAAGATTTTTTTATGCAGGTACTTTAGACAAAGTAAGAGAATTTGAAACGGTCTTAGATGCATTCTCAAAACTTTCTTGCGATACATGGAAACTAACCATTTCAACCAGAGATCCTCAGTATGCTCTGGAAATGGTAAGACAATATAAAAACCTGGAAAACAATATTGAGATTCACAATGCAAAAAATAGAGATGAGTTACTTGATCTCATTGCCAAGGCAGATATAGGTGTGGCTCTTTTACCTGATTACCCCGTCTACAATACGGCAATCCCTGTTAAAATATTTGACTATTACTCATCTGCAATACCCTGTATTATGACATATTCTGGACATAACAATAAAGTCTTTACAGATTCTCACGATGCATGGTTTTGTAAATTTGAACAAAACGATATAAAAGAAAAACTCGAATACATTCTCTCTCTAAGTAAAGATTCTATCGCAGATGTGGGTATTAAGGGTCAGAAAAGATTATTAGATATAAGAAATTATGAAAAAATCGCTGCAGATCTAGCGATGAAATTGGAAGCACTTTAAAACAACATGGAGAATCAAACAGTGAAAAATAAACATTATGATGTTTTAATTGTCGGAGGAGGAATCTCCGGAACAGCACTTTTTTATGAATTGGCAAAATATACAGATGTTAAATCCATCTGTCTGCTTGAAAAATATGAAGCCTTATCAACCCTAAATTCCAAAGGGACAAGTAACTCTCAAACTATCCACATAGGTGACATAGAGACAAACTATACATTGGAAAAAGCAAAAGTGACCAAACGAACAGCCAATATGATAGAGAAGTTTTGTTTACAGTATGGGCTAGAAGAAAAGATCATGTTTGCTCATCAAAAGATGGCACTGGGTGTGGGAGAAAAAGAGGTACATTTTATTGAAAATAGATACCATGAATTTAAAGAGTTATTCCCCTATCTTGAACTTTGGGATGTTGAAAAACTGAAAGAACTTGAACCAAAGCTTGTTTATACAGACAAAGAACAAACAAAGGTACGCCCTGAGCCTATATTGGCTATGGGCACATCCACACAATACACTACTGTTGACTTTGGAGCAATGTCTGAAGCTTTAGCATCACAGGCACAAAAAGCATCTGATGCGATTACAGACATCTTTTTCCATTCACAAGTTGATCAGATCAAAGAGCGGGAAGATAAAACGTTTGAAGTCACAACGACAAGTGGAGAAAAATATACTGCCGATTTTGTTGTAGTAGATGCAGGAGCACACTCACTCTTTTTAGCACATCAGATGGGTTACGGAAAGCACATGGGTTGTCTGCCTATGGCTGGAAGTTTTTACATGACAGATGGACATTTCCTCAATGGCAAGGTCTATATGGTCCAAAACAACAAACTCCCTTTTGCAGCATTGCATGGAGACCCGGACATGTTAGCGGAGGGGAAAACAAGGTTTGGTCCAACAGCACTAGTGTTGCCAAAGCTTGAAAGATTTAAGCCTGGTACCTATTTGGATTTCTTCAAAACATTAAACTTTGATTCTAAAATAGTAAAAATATTTTGGGACCTGCTTAAAGACAGCGATATTAGAAATTACATCTTTAAAAACTTTTTATTTGAAGTGCCTTTTATCAATAAAATATTATTTGTACAGGATGCCAGAAAAATTGTACCTTCACTCAGTGTAGATGACATAGAGTATGCAAAAGGATTCGGAGGGGTAAGACCACAGGTTTTAGACAAAGAAAAAGAAAAACTCATGCTGGGCGAAGCTTCCATAAATCCAGGCAATGGGCTGATCTTCAATATGACGCCAAGTCCTGGAGCGACATCCTGTTTAGGCAATGCGGAAAGGGACCTCAAAGTTATAGTGAACTTTCTTAACTTATCCTATGATGAGGCACAATTTCTTAAAGATTTAACGGAGTAGTCAGTTAAATCCTTAGGGATGGGGTACCATTTATTACACATATATTCTACAGATCCATACTACCCTTTTCTATATTTACACAAAAAAAGGTTTTACTGTATCGAAGTAAAACCTAAAAAATAAAATTTATTGATAGATTTTCAACTTTGGCTATAATATTAAAGAAAGCCAAAAAAGGAGATATCTCATGTCAAAAAACACAGTTACCTTAACGGATAACAGCACAGGTAAAACATACGAATATACCATTCTATCTGGTACCAGAGGCCCTTCGGTTGTGGATATACGTACTTTTTTTAAAGACACAGGTATGTTTACCTATGACCCTGGGTACACATCAACTGCAAGCTGTGAATCCAAGATCACCTTTATTGATGGCGGAAAGGGAGAGTTACGGTACAGGAGTATACCTATAGAAGATCTGGCCAAAAATCACAGTTACATGGAAACTTGTTTTCTCCTGCTTAACAGTCGTCTTCCTTCCGAAAAAGAGCTCAAGGAGTTCGATCTTGAGATACGGCACCGTGCATTTTTACATGAAGGGTTACGTCATCTTTTTAATGCATTTCCGGACAATGCCCACCCTATGGCAACACTCTCTGCTTCTGTTACTGCACTTGCGACCTTTTACAATGATCACTTGGACATGGAACATGAAGAAGAGTATTTGGAGATGGCGCATCGCATTATTTCAAAGATCCCTACCATTGCTGCTTTTGCATACAGACACTCCATCGGTACACCTTTTATACAGCCCAATATAGATCTGAGTTTCACAGAAAACTTTTTAACGATGATGCGTGCCTACCCTGGAGGGAAAATGCATTTGGGAGTAGATGGACATGAAAAAATAAGAGAAGTGGAAGTACGTGCCATGGATACAATTTTTACTCTGCATGCTGATCATGAACAAAATGCTTCCACCACAGTCGTAAGAAATGTAGCTTCCACAGGGGCACATCCATATGTGGCTATCTCTTCAGGTATCGCAGCGCTTTGGGGACGTGCACATGGTGGCGCCAACGAATCTGTCATCGCACAACTAGAATTGATAGGATCTGTAGACAATGTAGAAAAATACATTGCCAAAGCCAAGGACCCCAATGATCCATTTAAGCTCATGGGATTTGGACACAGAGTGTACAAAAACTTTGATCCACGTGCGAAGATCCTAAAAGGACTGCAGGATGAACTCAAAGCTGAACTCAACCTTGATTCACATCTCATGGAAATTGCAGGGAAAATAGAAAAGATCGCACTGAGTGATGATTATTTTGTTTCACGAAACCTCTACCCAAATATAGATTTTTACACAGGTATCATTCTCACTGCCCTACAAATACCAAAAACTATGTTCACCCCTATTTTTGTTATAGGAAGAACTGTAGGATGGATATCTCAATGGATAGAGTTCAAACAAGACAAAACATCTAAGATCGCAAGACCAAGACAACTCTACACAGGTGACTAATAAACACTATAGTTTTTTCGTCAATATGGCCTCTTTTTAGCGGCCAAAAT